>CAMOQT010000009.1 GCA_946623145.1 uncultured Azospirillum sp. | reverse complement strand
GACATAAGTTTGTGTGACCAACACGAAAAAAAGGGGCAAGACCAATACGGTGCTACTTTAGCGAAACAAGCAATAAAAGATGCTTATGTCGCCGAACCAAGTACTTTAACTGTTGCCAATTATATTCAAGAACTGACAGAGGCTCGTAACTTATCAGCACAACAAAAAAGAAGAAAAATTGAGTTGCACAAAAAAACTTATCAACAACAATATGCGGCTAACAACCAAAGACATTCTAAAAAAAATAGTCGTCCTGCAAATTTACAAGATAAACGGATTGAAAATGCTGTTCTTCGAGCAACAGAGCACTCCAATGCTTAACTTTTTCTTGACAAGATAAAAGAACTAAAGTAGAACAAATTTATAAGTTTTGTTCTACTTTTATGGGGTAAGCCATGCTGACTGAAAAACAATATAAGTTGCTGATGTACATCAATAAAGTTCTGAAAGAAACAGGTTACTCTCCGTCTTTTGAAGAAATGAAACAAGCTGTCGGATTAAAATCAAAATCCGGTATTCATGCTTTAATTGAAGCTTTAGAAGAACGAAATTTCATCAAAAAACTACCTCATAAAGCGCGTGCTCTCGAAGTTATACGTATACCTCGTTTCAAACCAAGCGCAATTATCGAGGAAGAAAAAAAGCGCGAAGTTGCTTTGCAAAACAGCGCAGCTCAAATCCCCCTCTATGGAAAAATTGCTGCAGGAACGCCTATTGAAGCAATTGCTAATGAAACTGAAACGATTCCTGTTCCTTTTGAGATGGTTTCGCAAGGTCAATTCTATGCTTTAACCATTGAAGGAGAATCTATGGTAGAAGCTGGTATTCTTGATGGGGATACGGTCATTATTAAACGTACAGAAACAGCCAACAACGGAGATATTGTTGTTGCTTTGGTTGATAATAACGAAGCCACCCTCAAAAAAATAAAAATAGACGGCGATAATATTCAATTAATTCCTTGTAATAAAGATTACAGCACACGCACATTTCATGCTTCTCAAGTCAAGATCCAAGGGATTTTATCCGGTCTGTTAAGAACTTATCATTAGATTTTGACTCTATATACACGTATGCTAACATCTGTCTCGAAAGTGTATTATTATTTTTATTGTTTAATTCAAATAAAAGCAAATGTTATGAAACAGTATTTAGACTTATTACAAGACATTTTGGATAACGGCGTTGATAAAGGCGATCGTACCGGAACTGGAACACGCTCTGTTTTTGGCCGTCAGATGAGATTCGACTTATCTAAAGGCTTTCCTCTGATGACCACAAAAAAGGTATACCTGAAAGGTATTATTTATGAGCTACTCTGGTTTTTAAAAGGCGATACCAACGTCCGTTACCTGCAAGAACACAACGTTCATATTTGGGATGAATGGGCCGATGAAAACGGAAATCTTGGTCCTGTCTATGGCTCACAGTGGCGCAACTGGAATGGAGAAGGCATTGATCAGATTAAGAATTTGATTGAAACACTCAAGAAAAATCCTAATGACCGTCGTATGATTGTCACAGCATGGAATCCTTCCGAGATACCGAACATGAAGTTACCGCCCTGCCATATGATGTACCAGTTCTACGTTGCAAACAACAAGTTATCATGCATGCTTTATCAAAGAAGCTGCGATATGTTCTTAGGTGTTCCGTTCAACATTGCCTCATATGCGCTTCTAACGCAGATGATTGCACATGTTTGTGGATTCGAACTTGGTGAGTTTGTACATACCCTGGGAGACACCCACATCTACAACAACCACTTTGAACAGGTAAAACTGCAGCTTTCACGTGAACCGAAACCTCTGCCGAAAATGCTGATTAAACGCAAAGTCGATTCAATCGACGAGTTCCAATACGAAGATTTTGAGCTCGTTGACTATGATCCATGGCCGGCCATTAAAGCGGAAGTTTCTGTTTAGTCGAAAAATTATTTTTGTTAAAACAGTCCTTAAGATCAACTTAAGGGCTGTTTTTTCATTGTTTGACAAAAAAAATAAAAAAAACCTCTAGCATTCATCTCAAAAATATGGTATGTTATGCACGTGTTTAATAAACATAATGGATAAAAACAATCTATGGGATAAGTCTAATGAATAAAAAAATGTCATCAGCTTATACTTTTAATTCCGGAGATTATGTCGTTTATCCTGCTCATGGTGTTGGTAAAGTTTCTGACATTACCAAACAGCAGGTAGCCGGCACAGAACTGGAATTAATTGTTGTAAACTTCGCTAAAGATAAAATGACTTTGCGCATTCCTATGGCAAAAGCGGAAAATAGTGGTTTACGCCGTATTTCCGAAACATCGACAATGAATGATGCATTATCCGTTTTAAAAGGTAAAGCAAAAGTCAAAAAAGTAATGTGGTCACGCCGTGCGCAGGAATATGAAAATAAAATCAATTCCGGCAATCCGGTTGCTATTGCGGAAGTTATCCGCGATTTATACCGCAGCGAAAACCTAGCCGAACAGTCATACAGCGAGCGACAAATATATGAACAAGCGTTGGACAGACTGGCTAATGAAGTCGCGGTATGTGACAGCATTTCTGTTGAAGATGCAACTAAGAAATTAATTTCTATTCTTGCAAAATAAATTATCTCAAATCATAAAAAAAGCTTTTACAAACAATGTAAAAGCTTTTTTTATATCTCAAATTATTTTATTCATCTTCTTCTTTTACTGTTGCCGCATTTTGCAATTCTTCATAATCACTTTCATCAAGCTCTTGTGCTGCAACGGCATAAGATCCGTCAAACCAATGACCTAAATCAATATCAGCGCATCGCTTTGAACAAAAAGGACGATATTTATTTTCTAAAACAACCTTATGGCAAATTGGGCATTTATGTGTTTTTAAAACTTCCGCCATTATTTCTGAACTCGTCCCGTTCCTTGACAACTTGTGCATTCTTCAGTCATCAGATTACTCAAACTTGGACGACGGCGTACACGGATAATTTCAACATTACCCATACGACTTAAACCGAATAGACGACTTTTATTTTTATCCTGAGCTAATCCTTTTTCCAAAATATCTAAAACCGGCTTAATATATTTATATTCAGAAGAGCCTGCAAAATCGATAACAATTTTACCTGCCAAATTACGCAATTTAATCTGACGAATTATTTCATAAGCAGCTTCTTCATTTAAATGAGAAATAGAACCATGACCTCTATCTTCTCCGCTGTCGACATCTATTGCAACACAAGCTTTGGTCTCTTCAATAGTTAAACGCCCGCCACTCGGTAACTTAACTTCTTTCATTAAAGCTTCTGAAAGCATCTCTTCCACACCGAATTCTGCAAACGGCTCTGCAATATACTCGACAGGAATATCTCCATCAAAAACATCTTTTATTTCCGATTCTAAATTATGATTATTAAGAACAACTTTTTTCAATGTTTCTTCATAACTGATAATATAATCAAAAATAGGATTATCCTTACTATACAACAATGCCGGTGCAGAAGCATTACGCGCTTTAACTCTAACATCATTATAAAGTTGACGTAAATCATCCATTTCCGCCCAAATATCTTCGATATCAACATCAATTGAAGCAGTACGTAAAACCCAACCTTCTTGCCCTGTTGTTTTTTCAAAAACTTTCTGTTTATATTCTGCAGCTAAATTTTTATCTTCAATTCGAGAAGATACTTCAACATTCATTTTAAACGGACAATAACAAATATTTTGCCCAACAAATTGCACAGAACGAACTACTTTAGCACCCTTTTCAGCACGAGCCTCCTGCTGAACTTGAACGACAACACTTTGTCCGACATTTAAATTAGAATCATGACCATATTCTTCACCATTTAAAAAAGCAGGTTTTTCATCATCAATATCAACAAAATAACCTACTCGCCCATTTACCAGCTCTGTTTTACCCGTAATTTTACCTAAATAGATATTACCTTCGCAAACACCATTATCCTTAAATTGCTCATATTCACATAATTTTCCATCATCGAGTAAAGCTATTTTACTTTTTCCATCTTTTTGCTCATAAACAACCGTATCTACACTCATTTCACACCTACTCCATTTAACATATTTCTTGCCTCAAACAACGGCAGACCAACAACGCTGGAATATGAACCGATAATTTTTTTTACAAAACCGGCTAAACATCCTTCTATTTTGTATCCGGCACAGCCGACCCACTCATTTGTTGCAACATAATCATTAATTTCTTTTTCCGTCATTTTCTTCATAACAATACGCGTTGAAACACATTTAAGTGACACTCTGCCATCCGCAGCGACGACACAAATACCGCTTAAAACTTTATGTGCTTTTCCTGACAATAAACGCATAACCTTCTTTTGGGCTTCAGCATCCGGTGCTTTTTGCAAAATTTTCGTTCCGCTGACAATTACAGTATCTCCAGCCAATACTACGCTATGAGGATATTTTGCCGCAACAGCCAAAGCTTTCTCTTTAGCCATACGCTTAACATATTCTGTTGGACGCTCAAAACGTTTGGGAGTTTCATCAATATCAGCAGATTCAACCTTCATCGGAATATATCCGATCTGCTTAAGCAAAGATAATCTTTGCGGTGAACACGAAGCTAATATAAAATCTTTTTCAGGCATCAGTCCCCAATTTAAGCCTCATCATCATAGGTTTTTTCCATACGCTCATGACGTTCCTGAGCCTCAATGGATAATGTTGCCACAGGACGAGCCTCTAAACGCTCCAATCCTATAGGATCACCTGTTTCTTCACAAAAACCATATGTCCCGTTTTCTATTCTGGCTAAAGCATCATCTATTTTACTGATTAATTTCCGTGCACGATCTTTTGTTCTCAAGTCTAGAGCTTTATCTGTTTCCAAAGAGGCGCGATCAATATCGTCCGGCTGGTTCAAACCACCTTGTCTCAAATCATCTAACGTATCTTGAGACTGATTGACTAAAGATTTTTTCCAATTCAATAATTTCCGACGGAAATATTCAACCTGCAATTCATTCATATATTCTTCATCTTGACTTGGTTTATAATCTGGTGGAAGAATAACAGTCGTCTCCATTTTTATCTCCTCAATAAAATACTTACAATCTAGCAAAAAAATACAGGCTTTTAATACGTTCTTCAAGAAAAAAAAACATTTTATAAGCTTATTTCATCAATTTTGCGAGCTCCACTTGTACACGTAACTCTATTTCCTCAATAATTTCATTTAATCGTGCATCTTGCGCTTCCATCTTTCGTTCATTCACAAAACGAGCTATATTCATTAATCTTTCTTTGGAAAGATACCCGCATAACAAGCCGTTACGGATTTCTTCCAACTTTTCCAGCAAAGATTGCCCTCGTTTAATTTGTTGTTTCCGCAATTCCTTTTCTTCTTCTTCACCCACCATTTGTGTTGCAAAAATAGCATCACCTGCCGTCATTGGTGCGGTCCCAGAAATACTCTCTTCAGGATTAGTTGAGATAATATCTTTCAAATATGCTGAAAAATTTCCACCAGATGCTGCCTTCTTGGCTTTAGAAAGTTGAGAATCTTTAATTTTATTAATATCGTTAACTTGCATCATAAATCATCTGAACTCCCAAACAATATTGGTGTTTCCGCTTGCACAATCCTTCATAGCAATTCCTTCAGTAACAGGCAGGGTATAAGTATCATCTGATGAATAAGATGGCCAAACATATTTATTTGAACCTATTTGAATACTCATTAAATTAACTGTATCATATTCAAGCCACGCAATACTTGCCAGTTCAGCACAAGCCTTTCTAGGCAAAGCATTAAATTGAATAGTAAAACTATCACTTGCATCTCCATAAGTTGAAATATCCGAATATTGAACATTCTTAATAATCACAGCTCCGTTAAAAGAATGACGTAAAGACGTTCCGAAAATCATATTTTTAGGCGGAATATGGTTATCAATCAACTCTTGAATTGCCGTACTTTTTTTCAAACCATCATAATTTCCTGCTGATGCATAATAACGGGTTATACCTTTTTGAAGAGAATGGAGTTGAGCTACAGCAACACTAATTCTATGTTTATCCATAGCGGAATCAATCAAAAGCCATGTACTTGATGCTAAAACACCGATAACGGCTATAACACCTATCATTTCAATTAATGTTGACCCTTGTTCTTCTTTTGACATTTTCTCATCTCCCATTTCCTTATTTTTATAATGTAAAATATTTTTATTATTTTCTCAATATTTTTTACTTCACATTTTAGATTTTTCGTATATAGTAAAGATACAACTTCAAAGTTGTATTTCATATGAAAGGAACTTAAAATGAAAAATACTATTGCTACATTGTTAGTTGCTGTATCTACAATCGCTGTAGCAGCAACCGCTAATGCAGAAACATCTTTTAAACCTTATGTTGGTGTTGATTATAACTACAATAATGGAAATGAATTCAATCATCATTCAGGAACAGTAAACGTTGGTACACAATTTAATGATTACTTTGGTACTGAAGTTTTCTACCAGAAATCTGATGATGATGTTAAAAACGTTAAAGGCTCAGCAGAAAGACATACAAATGCTTTCCAAGCTTATGGTTTGGATTTGAATGGCTACTTACCGATGGGTTGTGAACAAGAATTTTCTTTGATCGGTTCTGCTGGTATCGGTGAATACACTTTTGAAAACAGCTACAACTGGAATGGTTCTAAAAATAATGACGACCATGGTTATGGTTATCGTTTAGGTCTCGGTGCATTATACAATGTAACAGAATCTGTCGCTGTTAAAGCTATGGCTCGTTATGTTGCTTTCGATAAAATCAAAGACAATACAGATATGATGGAATACACAGCAGGTGTTAGATACAACTTCTAATCACGGTTAAAAGTATGCCGAAAGGAGGATTATCATATGGATATATCCTCCTTTTTTAATAAGGAAAAAAACAATGAAACAAATTCTGATAGCTTTATGTTTACTTTTAATGGTAACGGCCTGTAAGGAAAAACAAGAACCAAACCAACCATTGCAAAGCGCCACAACGGAAGAACAGACTTTAACTGCAATCCCAACAACTTTCGACAATAATACGTATTCATATCAAAGAAATAATCTCAACGAAAAATGCCAAAGTAATGATGAAATTGCTTGCGCTATAGAAACCGTTATAAAATGTGCGCTTAAAAACACCGAACCATATTGTGATCAAAAAACGATGCCTGATTTTATTTTTTACGATGATGCTATGTTTGCCGATGATAATGGTTTAGGTCGCCCGACACAACAAAGTTTCAAAATTATAAAGATTAAACCTATTGATGAAACAATGATAGAGGTCTTTACTGAAGGGCAATGTGATAAAAACTGGTTTGGCAATTGCGCCGGTAATATTATTTATGTTATGTCAAACAAAACCGGAAAATGGAAAGTTAGAGAAATTTACGCTTTAGAACACATTTAGGGTAGAAAAAAAACGCCGCAATAGCGGCGTTTTTTCTACCTTAATGGAATTCATTAGCTCGTTTTACCCCAACTGATTGCCACATTTTCTCTAAACTATAAAACTCACGAACTTCCGGTTTGAAAATATGAATAATAACATCAAAAGCATCAAGTAAAACCCAATCGGCTTTTTCTTCACCTTCAGCTGTTGTCGGATATCCTGCATTTTTTAAATTGAGCTGCACTTTTTCAGCTAAAGAAGCAACGTGTCTCTGAGACGTACCGCTGGCAACAACCATAAAAGAAGCTAAAGATGTTTTACCACGCAAATCCATAACAACAACATCATCAGCTTTATTATCTTCTAATGTTTTTTTAACGATCTCTAATATTTTTTCATCTTCATTTACCAAGTCTGCCACTTTTCTACTCCTAATCCAACGGTGACCACGTTTTTTTCTCCGAAGAATTTTCTTCTTCATCGTTTTTTATTTTTCGTTCGCGCGTAATATATTTATTCACTTCACGTAAACAGTCAAAAATACCTTGACGTGCGACAGCCGACATAGCAAAAACTTTTTTTCCTGTCGCTTTACTCAAGGCTTTTACCTTAGATTCTGTTTCTTCATCTGTCAATGCATCAATTTTATTCAATGCAATAACTTCCGGTTTATTCTTCAGGTTATCATTATATAAATCTAATTCACGGCGAATAACCTGATATTCATTGACAACATCATCGACTGTAGCATCAACAATATGTAAAAAGGCTGCACAACGCTCAACGTGTTTTAAAAATCTGTCTCCCAGACCGACACCTTCATGAGCTCCTTCTATCAATCCGGGAATATCGGCAATAACCATCTCATAATTATCAACCCATGCAACACCAAGATTAGGATGAAGAGTTGTAAAAGGATAATCTGCTATTTTTGGACGAGCCCTGGTTACAACAGATAGAAATGTCGATTTTCCAGCATTAGGTTGCCCGATTAAACCGACATCAGCAATAACTTTTAGCCGAAGCCAAACCCACATTTCTTCACCTGGCCATCCTGGTTCAGCATATCGTGGAGCTTGATTGACAGATCCCTTAAATTGCATATTTCCCCGACCGCCATCGCCACCTTTAGCGATTAAAAATCTTTGTCCGGGTTCAACCATATCAACAATCAATGTTTCTCCATCTTCGGCAATAACTTCCGTTCCAACCGGAACTTTAATGATAATATCCTCACCCTTAGCACCGGTCATTTCTGAACCCATACCATTTTGCCCTTTAGGAGCCTTAAAATGTTGTTGATACCGAAAATCTATTAAAGTATTTAAATTTTCAACGGCTTCAAAATAAACACTACCGCCTTTTCCGCCATCTCCACCATTAGGACCGCCGAATTCAATATACTTTTCACGGCGAAAAGAAATACATCCGGCCCCACCGTGACCTGACTGAATATAAATTTTAGCTTGATCTAAAAATTTCATAATTCTATCCGCCTGTATATTTTTCAGAAAAGTAAAGGGGGTAAATACCCCCTCCACCAAAATCAATAAATAAAACGATTATTCACTAACAACAGAAACAACTGTTTTATCATTCATATCTTTGCTAAACTTAACTTTACCTTCTGTTAAAGCAAAGATTGTATGGTCTTTACCCAAACCAACATTTTCACCGGCATGATATTTTGTACCACGTTGACGAACAATAATGTTTCCTGGGATAACAGCTTGACCGCCGCTCTTTTTCAAACCTAAACGACGTCCGATAGAATCACGTCCGTTGTTGGAGCTACCGCCTGACTTCTTATGTGCCATAATATACTCTCCCTACAAAAACTACTTACCGCAAACTTCGGTAATTTTAACCAAAGTGATACTTTGTCTGTGACCATTCTTACGACGATAATTTTGTCTTCTTTTCTTCTTAAAGACAATGATCTTAGCATCACGAGCTTGTTTTAAAACCGTACCTTTAACGCTGGCACCGGAAACAAATGGAGTACCATAAGTATCATCCAAAGCCAAAACTTCGTTAAAGATAACCTCTTTACCTTCTTCTGCAGAAAGCTTCTCAAGCTTAACGACATCACCAGCCGCAACTTTATATTGCTTTCCGCCTGATTTAATTACTGCATACATTTCAATTCACCTAATTTTAAGATTTTAAACATAAAACGTTGTTTTGCACTATACATAAGTTTTTCGCTCTGTCAACAAAAATCTCACCCTTAGCGGCAATTTTCCGCGATATTAACGCCTATGAAGACGCCTATAATACTCAGGACGCATAAATTTACCTTGCCAAACCCCTTTTTTAGAGGCTTTTGCTTGTTTTTCCGCTTCAAGATATAACGGATTGTTTGTTCTGTATGTTACGGCCCATCCGGCTTCAATCATAGCTAAATTAACATTAATATCTTCTGTAAAGCACTCTGATAATTCCCGATCATATCTATCCTCATCCAGCTTTTTACATTGGATATTATATGCTCTTTTTTTTAGTAAATCATCCAAATACCTCCTGGACTCCTTACCACAATCATATTTTTTACGGTCAGCATCAAAACAATATTGCTTATACTCAGGGGCGTCAATTTCTAATAAACGAATGCGACGACCGCCAATTTCCAGACTGTCCCCATCAACAACCTTCACATATTCAGCAGAAGCCGCAGCCCAATACCCGATAACAGAAATGGCTGATAAAAAAACAACGCCGACGGCCGTACCGATTCCATTTAATTTAAAATTCATTGAATAACCTAAAAAAAAACTTTGTTGTTTCGTCGTCTTTCATTTATCATAGCGACAGATTTTAATATATAGCAGAGGCTAAAATCGTGTCAAATATAAAGCGTAAAATTATTGCATTATCCGCAACTTTAGGTATTTTAACAGGATGTAATGTTATGCTGCATCCTAGTGATCAAGCCAAGGAAATCATTAAAGGGATTCCTATTATCGGAGATGCAACAAATGAACCTGTTCATATGCCCGATTCCATTGTTGTTTGTCGTTCTAAACAATGTGCTCCTGCTAATTTATCTATGTCTGCGGAATATATTTACAATAGTTTGGTCAGTTTATTCCAAAACAATAATCACCAAACAGCTTTAATTTGCCAAGGTAATGACAGCACGCATTCTTGTATCGAAACATATATTTCCATGCCTGTTACCGTAGGAATTACTCCGGCATATGCTTATATTGATTCTGTAAAAATAAGCGATGTTAGTATTAATAAAGGCAAAAAATTTATTAATCTGCTCCTTAATTACAACATCACATATAACGGACAAACACCTGAGTGCACACCAGCAAAGAGTTTAGCTTATGTCAAAAATGCAGCAAATGTTATTATTCAAGACTCAGGTTACAGTTGCAAAATGACAACAATCGGTTCTAGTAGTGTAAAATCTTTATTTGCACTTGATTATATTGATTTAGATTATGGATTTATCGGTGGTTATTACTCTATTGGTTTATCAGGTCCTGCTTATGGTGGCGGAAATGGCTATATGCTGATTCGGTTACCTAAAGATGCTTATCCGTTAGCTCCGGAATTACAAAACCACGAAAAATCAAAGAAAAAATCAAAGTATGAAATCTTTTCGGAAAGTAGTATTACTGACGATCCGAAAGCTGACGACGACGAGATCTTTGAGAACGTACAAGTTTTCCCAATTAAAAAGTAATTTAATCTGAGAACCTTTTACCGGAGGGTAAAACTATCTAGGCAGGGAAAGTGTTTCTACATTTTTCCGTATGAATAATATAGTACTTTCGGTCTTGCTTGAATCTTTTCAACGCCAAAAAACTTAAAGACTTTACCTTCGTGACTAAGCTCTCCATTGGGAGACGGAAGCTTATTCTGTTTTGCCTGGTAAGTTAAAGTATCTTTCAAGCTTAAATACATTTCATTATCAAAATGTATATTCCACCCAAACAAGGAGGCTCCCGTATTGATAATCAAACAAGTTTGCTTACCTGTGGCCATAAATTCCTCAGTACCTGATTGTTCATCATAAACAAAGTTTTTACGACTATCAAACTGCTTCAAAGATGGCTCATATTCAAAAACCTCTGCTTCCGGAAGTTTATCTTTAACAACAAAAGCTATACCTTTGGCTGTAGCAAAAAAGACCGTTACCCCTTTAGGACCCAATAAAAATCCTGAAGCAGGCTGCTTAAAGCTAACATACTGATTCAGTGCTCCTTGGACAGGAAAACGAACATAATCATGAATATTTAATGAGAAAGACTTATCTATATGTCCGCAAATAACATTTCCCTGAACGGTAAAGAATTCCCCTTGAGGAGAAATAAACTTATATGAGCTCTGATTAAATACTTTTAACTTTTCTTCACCTCTGTGCATCAAAGAAGCAAAACGAACAACATCAGGAGCTTTATCAATAACCAGTTCTGTTGCCGTATCATCCAAAGGAACAGAAAAACTATGCAATATCACAACATTCCAATTTTCAAGCTCCTTAACATTATTTATTTCAACTTTAAGATCGCTCTGATATTTATCTCCTCCCCAAGTCACAGAACCACTATGATCATTTATAACTTTAGGATTATCACATAACTCACTAAGGGTAGTAATCGTCCATAATTCATTATCTAAATCAACCTTTACACTATCTTCTGAAATAGTATCATCATAAGCTTCATATGTTCCTTCAGAAACCATAAACGGCGATGCTTCTTCTTTAGGCAGCACAGGAGAATTTTCTGAAAATTCATCTAGACCACCATTTTCCGAAAGATTCTCTGTTTCCTCATTATCCGTAAACGATTCTACATCATCAAATGATGAAAATGTATTGTCCTCATCCGAAATAACCGATTCATCATTTCCAAAATCACCAATCGTTACTTCCGGTTCACTTTCACCCAAGTTTTCAAATGATGAAAGGATATTATCTTCATTGTTTTCATCCGAAATAACCGATTCATCATTTTCAAAATCATCGGATGTTATTTCCGGTTTACCTTCACCCAAGTTTTCAAATGATGAAAGAGTGTTATCTTCATTACCTTCATCACTATTAAATAACTCATCATTTTTGAAATCCTCAGAGATTTGCTCCTCATTTGCAGATAAAAGAGCCTCATCTGATTCAGACTCTGGATTTACTTCATTAAAATCTGTTTCAAAATCACCTTTAATTTTTTCTTCTGCAACATCTTCAGAACTTTCATTTTGTGTTTCAAAAGAAAAATCAGAAACCTGTCCTTCATCAGTCTGAGCATTTTCATCATTAGATTCGATATCATCAACAGAAAAATCTGTCTCTGTTCCTAAAATATCATCTAAATTGACATCCTCATTTTGATCTTCTGAAGATTCATCTAAATCTGGGAAATTTTCCGATTCAACAACATCATCATTATGATTTTCCTCTTTTGCATCTTGCAAAAACGACGATAACGATTCTGTTTCTCCTGTTTCTTCTTGATTTGGAGTTTCCATATCCTCATCATAAAAATCACTTGATCCATTCTCAATTTCTGTTGATTCAGAAAAAACTTCATCAGAATAATTTTCTGTTTCTGAAACTTCCGATTTATTGTTTTCGGATTCTGTAATATTGTCTATATCTGAAACATTTGATGCTTCAGGTTCCGTTTGAGTATTCCAGTCCATATCAGGAGAAATATTTTCAGAATTAGAGGGGTCTTCCGTATCATTAAATTTCTGCACCAACTCTTCAGTTAAATCATCGGAATTACTTGGTTCAGGCGCCTCCAAACTGCTAAAATCAATATTATTTTGATTGATTTCAGATTGCTGGTCATCTAGTGTCGCTTCTTCATCTAAAATAGCATCGACACCTGCTGTAATATTGGTATCGTTTTCTTGTGCGCCTAAAATATCAGCTAAACTTTTTTCAGACTCTTGAGATTCCGGAGCCTCTTTATCAAATTCAGGTTCGATACGTTCTTTAACACTTTTTCTAAAACCAAACATCTGCTTATCCTATATTATATGGTATCTGGCATAATTATACTGGATATATATTAAAATCAATTTAATAAAAAAGCGACCAGAAAATCACATCTGATCGCTTTTTTTATTTTATGGCGCAAATTCTATTTAAGCCATGCCATAAATTTCCGAATTTGCGTACTATAAGGGAATAGAAATGAGAACTCTCAAACCTCCTAAAGGACTATCTTGAAGTTCTATTTTACCACCATGAGACGTAATAACATCTTTGGTAATAGCCAAACCAAGACCAGTTCCCCCTGTTTCCTTGTTACGAGATTCTTCTAAGCGATAAAAAGCCTTAAAGACATCTTCTCTTTTATCTTCCGGAATTCCCGGACCGTCATCATCAACAATAATTTCTAATTTACGATTATTACTCTCTAAAGCCACAGCAACTGTTTTACCGTATTTCAAAGCATTTGAGATAACATTCGTCATCGCACGTTTTAAAGCCTGCTCACGCCCTTGAATAGCACTAACCTGATCATTTGTTTTATAACGGATAAATGCATCTTTAGTTCTATATTTATTAAGGACACTCAAAATTAATTCATTCATATCGATAAAGGTAGAAGCCTCTCCACCTTCTCCACTAACAAATGAAAGATATCCTTCTAACATTTTTTCCATTTCTGAAATATCAGATAACATATCTTCCTTATCTTGCCCTTTAAGCATCGTTGCCTGCAATTTCATACGTGTTAATGGCGTACGTAAATCATGAGAAACCCCTGCCAGCATTTGCGTACGTTCAGAAATTTGTCTCTGAATACGCTCTTTCATTTTAATAAATGCTAAAGCCGCCGCACGAACTTCTGATGAACCATAAGGCTTGAAATCTTTATCATCAATACCTTTACCAAAATCTTCTGCCGCTTTTGCTAAATCTGCGATTGAACGCACCTGAATACGCAAGAAAGCAACTGCCACCAAAAACAGTAAAGCTGATGTTCCAACCATCCAAGCAACAAATCCGAAAATTGATGTAGAAAAAATATTTTTCGAAGATGTAACAAACTTAAAGAGACGTTCCGGTGTATCAATAAAGACCGTCAACATAGAAGTTTCACGATTCCAATAAACACTTGTCAAATCAGCCGGGAATTTCTTTTTTAAATTCTTTTCCAAAAAGCCGGTAACCATTTCATTTTTCGTTTTTGTAATAACGTTATTAACGGCCTTATGTTTATCTTTATTCAAATAAACTTTAACTTCCAAATCCAAATTTTTCTTAGAAATTTGCTTAATATCTTTCAGATGATTCGGAGATTTTGCAATCATCTCCATAACCATCGCCATATCAGAAGTTAAATTATTTGCCAAACGATATCCGACTCTCCCCCATGTCCCGTCAAAAAAGGCTACAATCGAAACAACCTGAACGACAATCAACGGGATAAAAATTAATAACATTGTTCTAAAAAACAAACGTTTGGGGAGGATTTTTAACTTCAAATAACGCAGAATATTATCCATTCTGTTTGGTAACTTAATATGCATAGAATTTCTCCTCTTTTTATCGAATTCATCCTAAAATTTTTTAAAAAGAAATTCCAGTAAATTTTATAGGTTATTCTTCTTGAGCCAAAACCTGTAAAACTGTGTCATAATCAAAACCGGCGCGCAAAAGTGCCGCCATATCTTTTTGCTTAAAAGTTTCTCTATTTTCAGCATTGCGAAATGGACCGATTTTCTTTTTTTGTGCAAAATGCATGGCTGTTGCAAAAGCATCATATGATTGCTCTTCCAATAAATCTTGAACCATCGATTCGACGACACCTTTTTGTTTCAATTTTCCGGCAATATAACGTGCAGATTTTCCCGCATCAACATAATTTTTAATTTTAATTTCAGCATAACGTGCATCATCAAGATAGCCATAACGTTGAAAATCTGCCAAAATTTCTTCAATCCAATTAAAGGCTTCATCCTTTGACCACTCAGGATTATGATAAGCATAATCATAAACTCTTCGTTGCAAAACCTGACGTAGATTTTCGACAGAAGAATCAAATCGTTTGAGATAATACAGGGCAATATTCTTAAGACGTTGCGGGGTAATTTTTTTAGGTAGCCGCGACTTCTTAATTTTCTCCTTATCTTCTAACACTTGCAAATCCTTAAATTTTAGATTAAATACATATCTAACATAATATAGCAAAAAAAGGATTAAATAAGTGGATAATTTTGATAGTTGTGCATCATTTCACATAGCAAATGGTGCTTTCTTAGGACGTCTGGTTCGATTAGATAATGTCGTTAATACAATTTTAGATAAGCATTGTTACCCCAAGCAAGTTTCTGCTGTCGTCGCTGAAAGTACCGCGCTTGCAGCTTTATTATCCAGTACGTTAAAATATCAAGGGTTATTTACCTTACAAACTAAAAGTAACGGCCCTGTTCCGATGGTTGTGGTCGATGTTACTTCCGAAGGTAAAATCAGAGCTTGTGCCAACTATGATGAAGACAAAATAATAAAAGCTCAAGAACTCCGTAAAACGGTTGGAGAAATTGAACCTGCTCCGCATTTTATGGGAGAGGGAATCTTAGCTTTTACCGTTGATCAAGGTCCGGAAACAGAATTATATCAAGGCATTGTTGACCTGCAAGGAAAAGATTTGAGCGAATGTGCTATGCGCTATTTTAAGCAATCAGAGCAAATTGAAACTTATTTACAACTATACTTAAAAGCTCCTGAAAATGAAAATGATCATTGGAAATCAGCCGGTGTGCTATTACAAAAAGTTCCAACCGTAGGAGGAAAAGAAAATACTGACGAGGAAGATGCAAACGAAGCATGGAATCAAGCTGTTATTTTTATGCAAAGCCTGCAAGAAAATGAAATTTTTGATGCTCATTTGAGTTCATCAGAAATATTACATCGTTTGTATCATGCTGATAATTTGCAAATCAACCAAACAAAAGAATATTACTTTGGTTGCCGCTGTCAGCGAGAAAAATTGCTAAATACCTTACATACAATGAAACCGGAAGAAATTGAGGAAATGTGCGAAAACAACAAAATAACAGCAACTTGCCACTTTTGTGGAACAACTTATAGCTTTGACAAAGGCGAATTAATTGCTCAATAATTAAGCATATTTTAATTTATACATTTTATGATAAGGCAAAATGGATAATTTTGCAGAGGCACGAAAATGACAAAACTTTATAAACTTTTAAGTATTTTAATTGTTTGTGGCTTAAGCGGTTGCGGCTTTTTTTCACAAACTAATTATGATGAAATGGCTCCTTCTGCCGAACCTCGTTTTAGCAACTCAGGAAAAATTGATTTAAAAGTCAATAAAATTGATGTTGTCTCTGAATTTACACCTTCGTTTCGTCGCCCGAATGTTGAACATTTATTTCCGATTTCCATTGAAAAAACAGCAAGAATTTGGGCTCAAGATCGCTTAGAAGCAGTTGATTATTCTTCAACAAAACACGCAGAAGTCATCATTAAAGATGCCAGCGTTACTGAAGAACTGGAACCGGTTGATGGTTTGTTTGAAAAAGATCGCATTAAATATCGTGCTACCTTATATATTATTGTTCGCATAACAGACGACAATCAATTATCCAGTGCAGGAACAGAAGTTGAAGCTTGGAGAGAATTGACAATTCCGGCAGATACAACAATTGAAGATAAAGAAAAATATTGGAACAAAATGGTCTATGACTTATTTAATGATTTCAATCAACGTATGGACTATAACATTCATAAATACTTGAATATGTATATTGCAAACGATAACAGCATTCAAAACTATTAAAAATAAAAAAAGCCGGATAACACCGGTTTTTTTATTTTTCGCTGTTTCTACGACGTATATCCAAATGCACTGCAACAATAAGTGCAATAATCATCAGAGCTAAACTAACAACATCAACATATGATAAATATGTCAGCCATGGAGAATCATACTCTATTCCTAAATGTGCGGCTCGTGCAGACTGAAACCCAACAATAAAAGAGGGAACACAAAACAAAGCCAATCCTATATAAACCGCAGCACCTAAACATTGCAAATAAATCTTCAAAGCCGGATGCTCATCCATTAACTCTAAAAACGGAAATTCTTTTCTAATACATAAAATCACAACAGAAACAACAAACAAAAAGAAAATCAATCCGTTAAGAACATACGAAGAGAAAAATGCAAATAGCAACGAAATAACAGAATATACTCCGCCTAATGTAAATAGCTTTTTCCAAAGCTCTAATGTTTTTTGCTCCATCGCTCAATCTCTAATTTATCAAACGAGGATAAGCTTCATCAACAGACATTTGAAATGTAGGAATACGAATATCCTTTACGCCATCGTTATCTGCTTCAATCTTGCAACTTCCATAAAAAACAGCATGAGGAGAAGATAAAGGAGCAGTACTTGTAAATTCAAAATATTCTCCGGGTTCCAAATCAGGAATTTCTCCCTTAAACCCTTTAGAATCATCAGAATAATTGTTCCCTTTATCGTCCGTAATATGCCAATCTTTGCCTAGCAACCGAATACGCTTATCCGAATTATTCTCAATACAAAAATAATAACCCCAAACAAACTTGTGACCTGCATCATTTTTTTCCACCAATTCACGACCGGCAGAAATAACAATATCATCCGTTTCGGCTGTCAATAAAGTGCTGTCATCAAGCATTTGTCGAGTCCCTTATTTTTTAACCAATTATTAATAATTAATTCATAAAGGAGCTCTTTTTGATTCGCAAATTGAGTCTCACACTTGTTCACAGAAAATTAAAAAAGCCCTGACTTAAAATCAGAGCTTTTTTTATTCAGTCAAAATGGCTGTAATTAATTCGACGTTCTATATCGACTTCTTTTTTAAAACGCCGATATTTTCGTTTGAGCTTATTAATAATAATAGCTTGCACAGCAATAACGACAAGCAAAATGATACATAAGATAAATTGACCCATAATTTATAAAATTTAGCAAGAATAATAGATTTTCTAAAGAAAGCACTATCATTCCAGAGACTTACAGTCAATAAAAACTTAACTTAAAAACTTTTTCAAATAAATATCACAAGTACATAGCTGTTCATTGCATTTATCACGATAAACACACAAAAAACAATCGCCTCTGTTTTTATAAAAATCTTTCAACCGTTTTACCCGAACAAAACCATTTGCTATTAAAGATTTATGAGCATTAGCATCTTGACCAGTATCTCCCCAAGCCTCAACTAAAACATCTTGGTCTGCCTTTTGTAACAGGAGAGCCAATAATGCTTTGGCAATACCCTTCCCTCTATATTTATCATCAACCACCAGTCCAACAATTTCTTGATATGAATTGAGACCAATACCATAAACATCTTCAGAATTGTGAGCTTCCATACCGGCAACCCCAATAATGCAATTATCCTCTGTTTTAGCCACTGCTATCGTATCAATTATTCTTTCTACCGATTTTTCATTAAGAGCAATAATCTCTGCAAATGAGGCTTTTTTCTCTGCCGGGATAAAATCCATTGTCCCTAAATAAAGACTAATCAACTCAGCAATCGGTTTGATATCACTACTTTCAGCCATTTGTATAGAGTAAGTTGTCATTTTACTAGTTTCCAATTTTTAATCTCTCTCCCAAAAAACACGATAGATAGATAGATATTGTTTATAGTAAGACAAAACACCAACAAAAGTTCAAAAAACTCGGATAATGAGGCTAGTAGTAGGAATTAAGAGTGAAAAAAGCAGAGTGTACAAAGAAGTACATGAGCATTTTTCATCTCGCAAATGACGCACTAATAGCCCATTAGACGAGTTTTTTTACAGCTCGGGGATGGATGATTGAGTACGTTTTTCTTCACTAACCGGCATTTCATCACTCTTATCAATTTTCTTACCGGCAATAACAGCACAGATTTCTTCACCACTCAAAGTTTCATACTCGATTAAAGCTTTTGCCAGTGTCTCCCATTCTTTCTTTTTGTTTGTCAAAAGTTTTTTCGCTTCATCGTAAGCATTTGTCACCAAACACTTAATTTCAGCATCAACTAAACGGGCAGTTTCTTCGCTGACATTTTTATTTTGTGTAACAGATTTTCCTAAGAAAACTTCTCCTGAATTTTCAGCATATAAAACCGGACCAAGCTTATCACTCATTCCCCATTCTGTAACCATCGAGCGAGCCAGATTGGTTGCCGCAGCAATATCTGAAGAAGCGCCTGAAGTAATCTTATTCACGCCGAATTTTAATTCTTCTGCAACACGCCCGCCCATACAAATAACCAAACGCGATAACATTTTAGTTTTAGAATATGAATACTGATCTTTTTCAGGTAACTGCTGAACCATACCTAAAGCTCTGCCTCTCGGAATAATAGTGGCTTTATGAATAGGATCAGATTCTTCAGTATAAAGAGAACAAATGGCGTGTCCTGCCTCATGATAAGCAGTTAATTCCTTTTCCTTATCATCCATAGCCATAGACTTACGCTCGTTCCCCATCAAAACTTTATCTTTCGCTTCATCAAAATCTTTTGATGTCACTTTGCGCTTGTTTTTACGTGCAGCCAACAAAGCTGCTTCATTAACCAAATTTGCTAAATCTGCACCTGAAAAACCAGGGGTTCCTCGAGCTATAACGGATAAATTAACATCTTTTGCCAAAGGAACTTTACGAACATGAACCTTAAGGATTTCTTCACGTCCTTTCTTGTCCGGATTTGAAACGGTAACCTGACGATCGAAACGTCCGGGACGCAACAAAGCTGGATCCAAAACATCTGGACGGTTAGTCGCTGCGATAACAATAACATTTTGATTATCATCAAAACCATCCATTTCGACCAATAATTGGTTTAATGTTTGTTCACGTTCATCATTACCACCACCAAGACCAGCACCACGATGACGACCGACAGCATCAATTTCATCAATAAACAACAAACATGGAGCATTCTTTTTGGCTTGTTGGAACATATCTCGCACACGAGATGCACCGACACCAACAAACATTTCCACAAAATCAGAACCAGAGATTGAAAAGAACGGAACATTTGCTTCACCGGCAACGGCTTTGGCCAAAAGTGTTTTACCTGTTCCCGGAGGGCCAACCATCAAAACACCGCGCGGAATACGACCACCCAACCGTTGAAATTTCGATGGATCTTTTAAGAAATCGATGATTTCTTCCAATTCTTGCTTAGACTCATCACATCCCGCAACATCAGCAAAAGTAACTTTTTTCGTATTTTCGATTAGGCGAGCACGTGATTTACCGAAACTCATAGCTTTATTATTTCCTGAGTTGGCTTGTCTCATAAAATAGATCCAAACACCGATTAACAAAATCATCGGAAACCACGAAATCAGGATTCCCCAAAACGTATTGACCGTTGTATCTTCAGGTTCAGCCTTAACAACAACACCGCTCTTACGCAAAGTTTCAACCATTGTCGGATCATACGGTGTATAGCTGTAAAAACGCCGTCCATCAGTCAATTCACCTGTGACATTTGCACCGGCAATTGTTACTTCAGAAACATGCTTAGCCTCAACTTCATTCATGAAATCTGAAAAAGCGAGATTAGACGCACTCGCCCGTCTGGCTCCATCGCTAAAACTTCCCATTAAAAATGACATAACAGCGATAATAATCAGCCATATTGCAAAATTTCTACCTGCTTTCATAATTTTCCCTTCTTTAATAATAGCTACCTTTTATATAAGATATTTCCTGTCAAAACTCAACCTTCATTTTAGTTTTCACCAAAGCCACCCGCAATTTATAAGGCAATTTAAATTTAGCATATTGAGGATTTTGTATTATAAAATCTTCCCATATTTTTTTAGAAAGCCGCTTTTTTAACTTCAATTCAGGAACAATCCATAACTTTCCTTGTGCTAAAAACACCTCACAATGCCCTAATGTTGCACCTTTAAAATCTGAAACACTCAGACTTTTTCTGATATCTTGCAGGTCGTTCAATTTAACCGTCCAGTAGTCAATTCCATTAAATTTTTCTTGCAAAAGCGAAGCTGCTAAACGATTAATATCCTCAGAACGTGCCGTATACTCACTCTGTCCGACTTGTTTAATCAATTCTGCCAAAACATGATAAACAATTTCTTCATGTTGTTGATTTAAAACCGCTAAAGAAACCGAAATACCGGCATCATCCCAAAAACGAACATGTTGTTTGATAAAACGACTTACCTGCATATTAATATAATCACGACTACGTCTGAGAACAGCCATTGTATCAATAAGACGCTGTGTTGTAATACCGATAGATTGCTCCATTTGCGGCAGAAATTTACGAACACGAACACGCAAAAAATCATCACAGTCATTTGAAGTATCTGTTACCCACTCTACCTTTTTTTGTTTTAAATACTGTTTCAAAATTTCCGGAGGTGTTTTCAAAAATGGTCGCAAAATTTTCAGACCATACATTTCGCTGACTTCCTGCATTCCGCATAGTCCGCTGAGACCGCTTCCGCGCTGTAAACGAATCATAAAAGTTTCAGCCTGATCTAAGGCATGATGAGCGATGCACAAACAAGAAATTTGATGCTGATGACACCATTCTGCCAATAAACGATAGCGAGCAATTCGAGCGGCTTCTTCTATACCTGTTTGCGGTTTTTCTCCATCCCAAACCAATATATGATGTTCTATTCCGTATTTATTCATCAACTGATGAACATACTCTGCTTCTTCGGATGATTCAGGACGAAGTTGATGATCAACAGTCAAAGCCACAATCTTTTTGTTCGTTTTAGAAAATGTTTCTTGTAGCCATAGAACAAGCGCCAAAGAATCAGAGCCACCGGAAACACCGACAGCTAAAACATCCGTATCAATATGATATTTTTTCAAAAAATTAAGCACAAAATACCTTTATTTACATTGTAGCTTTTTAGCTTCATCAGCCGCTTTTTTCAAAAGATCCGCACTTGCTTTAGGAAATTCTGTTTTCAAATTGGTAAAAGCAGCACAAGCCTCTGTATTTTTCTTCAAAGACTTCATTGACATACCTAATTTAAATAAACTATCTCCACCTTTAGCGCCATTTTTATAATTTTGATATCCTTTGGCAAAAGCAACAGCCGCTTTAGCATAATCCTTTTGGGCATAATAAACTTCACCCAACCAATACTGAGCATTACCTGCTAACTTATCATTAGGATTCTGGTTAAGAATTTTAGAGAAATTCTCCTCTGAAGTTTTATAGTCATTAGCTTTCAAAGCATTTAAACCATTCTGATAAACCTCAGCAACTTCTTTACTTCCAATCGGTTCTAAAGAAGTTCCTTTAACTTCATCTCCTGTTACAGACTTAGGAGCGCCATCTGCTTTAGGAGCACTAAATTTCGGTGTTTCACTTAAACCGGAAGGTCCGCTAGCAACAGACTTACCTTCTAACAGATTAAAACGCGTATCTATATCTTTATTAATCATTGCAACTTTATCATCAAAAGTCTTAATCTTATATTCTAATTCCTCAACTTTACCGTTTAAGGATCTCATTTGCTCCTCTAATTGCCCCAAACGAACTTGCACATCTGAAGACTTTTGCGGATTCTCTGCATTATCACGATAGCTTTGACGTTGCAAAGACAAAACATCTTCTCGTAATGATTCAATATCTTTCTGTAAAGATGCAACACTTTGAGAATAAGCGGAAAAACTCCAACCGCAAAGAAATAAAACCAATACGATACCTTTAATATTTTTCATAATTTTCAAATCCTTAATTTCAAGTATTTCATTTTTTCTATAAGATAATACGAATAAAACATAATCTCAAGATGAAAACACACAATAACCACGTAAAAAAAGAGCGCCTGTATATTCCAGGACGCTCTTTTTTATTAACTCAACCTATTAAGATTAGTTACCAGCTTTAACAACTGTAACTGCACGACGGTTTTGAGCCCAAGCTGCTTCGTTGTTACCTAAAACAGCTGGTCTTTCTTTACCATAAGAAATGGTAGAAATTCTGTCTGCAGCAATACCTTGAGATACTAAGTATTGTTTAGCGGCATTTGCACGACGTGCACCTAAAGCCAAGTTGTATTCTCTGGTACCGCGTTCATCGCAATAGCCTTGAACAATTACATTAACTTTGCTATGTTTCTTCAACCATTTAACTTGAGTATCCAAGATTTCAGCTGAATTATCTGTGATAGCAGAACTATCAAAAGCGAAGTAGATTTTGTCTTCAGCATTAGCCATAAAGTCACGAGCTAATTTAGATTCACATTCGCTACCGCCGAACAAACCGCCGTTAGCAC
>CAMOQT010000008.1 GCA_946623145.1 uncultured Azospirillum sp. | reverse complement strand
ATGTACAAGGATTTGCAGTCCTCTGCATGAGCCACTCTGCCAACCGGCCATCGGTCAAACCTTATAGCGATCCTCATTCACTTAACAGAGACTATATATACAAACTTTTTTATTCACGTCAACATTTTTTTTTAGATTTATTCACTTTTTTTGAAATTATATGAAAAAACTCTTTTTTTATGCAAATTGTTGAATATGATAAATGTAATTTGAGGAGAAAAAGAATGCAAATAGCTATAGCGTCAGACCACGGTGGATGGGACTTAAAGGCTGAATTAATTGAATATTATAAAAATAAAGGGATAAAATTACAGGATATGGGAACATATTCGAGCGATTCTTGTGACTATCCCGATATCGCCGAGACATTGTGCCAAGCGATTCTGAATAAAGAAGTTGAAAAAGGGATTCTTGTTTGCGGAACGGGAATAGGAATATCAATTGCAGCCAATCGTCATAAAGGTATTCGTGCCGCTGTGCTCTATGATGACGATGTGGCTCGTTTGGCAAGAGAACATAATGATGCGAATATTGCTGTTTTCGGTGGGCGCACAATGAAAAAAGAAGATGTTTTCCGTCGGATGGATATTTTCTTAAAGACAGATTTTTTAGGAGACAGACATCTCCGTCGTATACAAAAGCTGGATAAATAAAGGAGCATATAATGGATTTTACGCAAGAATTACAAGTTGAAGATAATGAAATTTTTACAGCTATTCGCCAAGAAGCTAAACGCCAGCAAGAACAAATAGAATTAATTGCTTCTGAAAATATTGTTTCTCGTGCCGTATTAGAAGCGCAAGGCTCAATCCTAACGAATAAATATGCGGAAGGTTATCCGGCACATCGTTATTATCATGGGTGCGAATATGTTGATGTGGTCGAGAATTTAGCGATAGAACGCGCTAAAAAATTATTTAATGCTCAATATGTTAATGTACAACCACACTCCGGCAGTCAGGCAAATACAGCAGTCTATGTGGCTTTATTGCAACCTTGTGATTGTATTATGGGGATGTCCCTGGATGCCGGCGGCCATTTAACCCATGGTTCAAAAGTTTCTATTTCCGGAAAATGGCTGACATCAGTTCAATATGGTGTTTGCAAAGATACCGGTTTAATTGATTATGATCAAGTAGAACAATTAGCTCGCGAAAATAAACCGAAATTGATTATTGCCGGCGGATCAGCCTATCCGAGAGTGATTGACTTTGCCCGTTTCCGCAAAATTGCTGATGAAGTAGGGGCTTATCTGATGGTGGATATGGCACACTTTGCCGGTCTTGTTGCTGCAGGAGAACATCCAAATCCTTTAGAGTATGCAGATGTTGTAACGACAACGACACACAAGACTTTGCGCGGTCCGCGAGGAGGGATGATTTTAACCAATAATGCCGAGATTGCCAAAAAGATTAACTCGGCAATTTTCCCAGGCACACAGGGTGGACCATTGATGCATGTGATTGCCGCTAAAGCAGTTTGCTTTGCTGAAGATTTAACACCACAATTTAAAGAATATGCTCGTCAGGTAAAACGAAATGCTAAAGTTTTAGGTGAAACTCTTGTATCTAAAGGATTGAATTTGGTAACGGATGGAACGGATACGCATTTAATTTTAGTCGATCTTCGTCCGAAGAATTTAACTGGAGATGTCGTTGCAACAATGCTCGAAAAAGCGCATATGACATGTAATAAAAATGCTATTCCTTATGATCCTCAACCACCAAAAGTAACTTCAGGTATTCGTCTCGGATCTCCGGCAGGAACAACTCGTGGTTTCAAGGATGCCGAATTTAAGCAAATCGGAGAATGGATTGCCGAAGTATTGGATGCGATTAATACCCCACAACAGGAAGCAGTTATTGAAAAAGTCAAAAACGAAGTCATTGCATTGTGTCGTAAGTTTCCGATTATATAATAAAATGAGGAGAAGATGATGATTTTACAAGCAATCGATAAAGATGGAAAAGAATTTAGTTTCAACGAAAAAGACTTAAAAGGTAAGAAAACCGTTTTATATTTTTATCCTAAAGACAATACTTCCGGCTGCACAAAAGAAGCTTGTGATTTCAGAGATAACATCAATCGTTTGTTGCCATATGCTGATGTTACCGGCGTTAGTCCGGATAGTATTGTCAGTCATCAAAAGTTCCAACAAAAACAAAATTTGAATTTTATGTTGGTATCTGATCCAAATCACGAATTAGCAGTAAAATATGATGTCTGGAAAGAAAAATCCATGTACGGGCGCAAATATATGGGCATTGAACGCTCAACGTTTATTTTGAATGAGCAGGGCAAGGTTACCAAAGAGTGGCGTAAGGTAAAGGTCGCCGGTCATGTCGATGAGGTATTGAAAGTCTTGTTGAACGAGAAATAAGCTTTCCTTCCGACTGTATGAATAACAAAAGACATTCCTGTTAAGAATAAAATATCCTTGTATTCTTGATAAAATTTATTTAAAAAAACAGTGTAAATCAAATTACAATGTTTAATTATTAAAATCCTCGTGAAAAGGCACGAGTAATTATTACTTATGAGTAACATAACAAGTGTCGATTTTTTAGGCATCCTGTTCATGGCACTGTCATGTGTGTTGTTTTTGACAGTGTTTTTTCCCAGTTGGTTTGCCGGCCCCCCACACCGGTTTTGGGTAACGCGTTTGACCTATCATAATGACAAAGATCAGCAGAGTTTTGTTCGTTTTGTGTGGGTGTTGGCATGGTGTACGGCATTACTGGGTTCTTTTGTGGTCTCGTGGAATGGTGAGCGACTGCCTCAAACTTTTGGATGGATTCTTGCGGGAGCTATTTTTTCAACAGTTTCCGTGTGGGCAATTTCAAAGGTCATTGTCGCTCTCATCATTTTAGTTGCGTGGATTATAGATTGGGTAAAAGGAAAAAATCAACTCTTGCCGAAATGATTAAAACTCCCCCGCCGCTCTAACAGGCTGCGAGGGATTTTTTTATTGGTTTCTTATAGAATTCTTGACTTTTTTGTTTTTTTTATTTAGTTATGACTTTCATAAAAACTATAATTTTATCATAATATTATTATTTAAAACATATATGCGTATGGAACATTATTATTTATTAATCGTTATTTGCTGCTTTCTTCCATTTATTCTTGGTGGTATTTGGTTTGCACGACATGATTGCTCAAAAATTCCACGAGAAATTAAAAAATCAGCAACTTCTCCAAGAGCAGAAGATGAAATGCTCAAAGAGTATTACTATGATGAGTTTTCAACCCATTACAACGGCCTTTTATCAAAGCTGAAAAAGGTCAATCTCTACGATCCTAGGATACGTATTGCTGATGAAATGGACGTCTGGTTCAAAACAATGACACGAGAACTGATGCATGATGGTAACTGCTTGGCTTATATCAATCATTATGGACATTTGGAGGATACATTTTGGAAGAATATTCAGGAATTGAATATTTCGCCTGAACAAGATGAAAAATTTCAAAGATTGATAGTTAGCGTATATAAAACTGATTGGGGTGTATGGATAAGAAATTTCTGTAATCTACCATTTAATTATGGACAGCGCTACAAGCTATCACCAAATGTTGAAAAAATTTTGAATAATGATTCTCGCTTTCAGGATGTTAAGCAGACATACGAATTGGCTCGAGGATATGCCGAAAGAGAAAATCTCAAAAATCAGTAAATTTTAATCCCCCGCAACGATATGTGCGAGGGATTTTTTTTGTTTGACTCGGAAATGTTTTTTATTTAAGGTATGCTGTACAAAGCTTATAATTATAAAACTCAAATTATTAACAATCTAAACATTATTGTGTATGGAAAAGTTTATTGCTTTATGTAAGACGTATCTTTCAATGATATGGTCTGTTTTTAAATCTGAGTCCACAAAAGGTAAAGAAAAGCCGCAAGGTCCGTTTTGTGTTCCACTCAATGATGATGTAGCTCCGGATCCAGTTCCTGAACCGGCAGATAAACTACCGTATGTCTATTATGATAAGCCCGTAGAACAAAAAGCTCACACAATCCGTTACTGGTCTCCTTATCTGAGAAAGGAACAAGAAATTCCGTTCAGACCACGTAAAGAACGAGGCAAGCCTTTTGATGATGTCCGCGGAATAAAAGTGACAGAGGATTTGATTTTATTGCGAAGCATTTTGTTTACATCAAATTTTCCAGATGATATTCGCGAAATGGCTAAGCAGTATGAAGGAAGATTTCCAAACGAAGACGAAATTGAGAAAATCTACGCCAAGTTCAAAGAGATTAATCAAAATCTTTATGAGTGCGGTGAACCTCTTTTAAGAAAATGGAAATATCTTTATACATCCGGTGATGAAAATGCTGACAAAGTGATGAATTATTGTCTGAATTTTGAAACGGGGAAAAAATCTCTGGCAGATTGTGACAGTTTTGTCTGTGCCGTATTGGTTGAAAAGCTACCTCAGGATATACAGAAGCTTAAGGCAGAGCTCAAAGCATTTCATAAAAAACATCTCAGTGAATCCGAATTGAGAGATGATTTTGATGTGCTGTGTGAAGTCGAGGGGAAAAGAGTTCGCCTCCCATTTTCTCAAAGAAATTTGGGCAAACCGATTGGAATTTTCCCATTCAAAAACGAGCCCGAGTATCTGGAACTTGATGAGGTTGAAGACAAGAAACATACGGATAAAGATGTTGATGAAAGTCGACTTCTTGATGAACATTTCTGTTGTGAACGTGTCTCTAAAGTGGTTGATCAACTGAATATCTATTTGAAAGCATTGAATAAACCTATATTAGACGGGGCTTATCTTGCAGATAGCGACTATATGCGTGGTTGTGGCTGGATAATTGGCTTTGATAACACAGGAGACTATCACGGAGGTAATGTTCCGGCAAAACTCCGCTATATGGGACGCTTCTATGGTAAATGCCGAAAATAAAACAAAGTTGAACTTAGTATCTCAAAAACTATGGAAGAAGTATTGTTCAAAGATGTATTATCTTACATAACAGGGTGGACTACTTTTATTATTCTGGTGATGTTGTGGTTTATATACCGAATTTGGCAATTTGGCAAAAAGCATCCGGAAATCTTCCAACCCGATACAACGGCAGAAGATAAGCAAAAGTTGCTTCAAAAAGCAGAATTGCGTCGGCAGTACCATAATAAATCAATACTAACAGTATTGGCAGCTTTTGTATGGATGATTGGTATTGTTGTTATCTGTTTGAATTTTGATAGCTCTGCGGCAACGGGACAAAGTTGGTTTTTACTGATATTTGCCACCTTAGCTGTTATATGGGGCATATTGCAGATAAAAGGAAAGAAAAAGTAATCAAAAAATCCCCCGCAACGATGTGTTGCGAGGGATTTTTTTTATTCATATCTCAAAGCATTAATCGGATTTAAGAGCGAGGCTTTATAAGCCGGAAAATAGCCAAAGAACAATCCGACCAAGCCGGAAAAAGAAAACGGTAGGATAATGTAAAACAGTGATAATTCGGCTGTCATAAGACCGCTTAAGGAGACTAAAAATGAGCCGCCGATTCCGATAATCACGCCAATTAAGCCACCGATAAAGGATAGAACTAAAGACTCCATTAAAAACTGTAACCGAATATCCCAAGAGCGCGCCCCAATGGCCATACGAATACCGATTTCTCTTGTTCGCTCGGTCACAGAAACCAGCATAATATTCATAATACCGATACCGCCGACCAAAAGCGAAATTGAGGCAATAGAACCTAAAAGAACAGTCATAATTTTTGTAGAACTTTCCATCATTTCCATCATCTGGGTCAGATTCATAATGATAAAGTCATCATCTTTGTTAGCGCCAAGATTGTGTCGTTGGCGGAGCAGGGCTCTGATTTCATCTTGAGAGGTGTAAGTGCTTTGCGAATCAATCGCCTGTAACATCACCATTTGTACCTGATCAGGGAAAGAAACACCCATCAATTTTTTCTGAGCGGTAGAAATCGGGATAAAAACAGCATCATCTTGGTCTTGCCCCATACCGTTTTCACCGCGTTTTTCCAATACGCCGACAACAACAAACGGTACCCCTTTAATACGAATTGTTTTATTTAAGGGATCAACATCGCCAAATAATTCATTAACGACTGTCTGACCGAGAATAGCAACTTTAGAAGCATTTTTAACATCAGTATCAACAAATAAACGTCCGTAGTCCAAGTTCCATTCTTTAATTTCAAAATAACGATTATCAGTACCGGTAATATTGGTGGACCAGTTAGTGTTGCTGTAAATAATTTGATTTGTTTCATTAAGAACTGGAGCTGATAGTTTGATTTTGCTTATTTTTTCTTGAATTGTGTCTCCGTCTCCGAGCTTCATTGTCGGCTGAGAACCAAATCCGCCACGGACGCCACCGGAAGTAGCAACGCCGGAACGAACCATCATAATATTAGCGCCCATAGATTTCATTTCATTCTGGATAGATTTTTGGGCACCGTTACCGATTGCAAGCATAACAATAACTGCAGCAACACCGATTATGATACCTAAACTTGTCAGAATAGAGCGCATTTTATTTGCCCTGATAGCACGTAGAGCAATACTAAAAATAACAGAAATATCAATAGAATGTTTCATCATCTTAATGTATTACTTTCTCATCTATACTGATTTCACCATCAACAATATGAATAATGCGATCGGCAAAACGGGCAATATCTTCTTCATGGGTCACAAGGATAATTGTGCGTTTTAAGTCGCGATTGAGCTGCTGGAAAAGGTGCATAATTTCTATGCTCATTTTCGTATCTAAGTTTCCTGTCGGCTCATCGGCAAAAATAATCGGAGCTTTATTGACAATAGCTCTTGCAATGGCGACACGTTGTTGTTGTCCTCCGGAAAGCTGATTGGGTTGATGATACATTCTTTCTTTTAATCCGACGTCGGTTAGGGCTTTTTCTGCTTTAAGCCGACGTTCTTCTTTGCTAATCCCCCCATAAACCATAGGTAATTCAACATTTTCAAGAGCAGAAGTGCGAGAAAGTAAATTAAACCCTTGAAAAACAAAACCGATTGTTTGGTTACGAATATCAGCTAATTCATCAGAAGAAAGGTTTTCTACATTCTGTCCTTTGAGGATATATTCTCCTGAACTTGGTTTATCGAGACAACCTAAAATATTCATAAGTGTTGATTTTCCGGAACCGGAAGGCCCCATAATTGCAACAAATTCCCCATTGTCAATTTGCAAAGTAACGTTTTTGAGGATAGGAAGTTCACTATCTCCAAGCGGGTAACTTTTGCAAATGTTTTTAAGTTGAATAAGAGGCATTAGCGAGGCATCCTCATTCTCATAGCTTTAATTTTTTCTTCATTGGTGGTTTGGTCAATAATAACATTATCTCCGGCTTTAAGACTTCCTGACTTAATTTCTGTGTTTTCATCATCAGAAATACCGATTGTGACGGTCATACGCTCTGGTTTGCCGTTTTTCATAACCCATACGCCTTTATCTTTATAACGTTGAGTTTTACCGTCTTCGTCCGTTACATAAAAGCGTAAAGCTTTGTTAGGAACAGTCAGAATACCTTTTTTATCAGCCGTAATGATTTCAACATTAGCCGTCATACCCGGTCTAAGCTTCAAATCTTGGTTGTCAACTTCAATGATAACTTCATAAGTCACAACATTAGATGTGGTAATAGCCTGATTGCGTACTTGTATGACGCGTCCGTAAAAGGTTTCATCAGGGAAACTATCAACGCTGAATTCAACTTTCTGTCCGACTGCAACTTTCGCAATATCGGCTTCAACAACTGAGGCTTCGATTTGCATTTTAGCTAAGTCTTCAGCCACATAGAATAATGTTGGCGTTTGGAAACTAGCGGCAACAGTCTGGCCAACCTCAACTTCTTTAGAAACGACGATACCATCGATTGGAGAAATAATACGCGTATAACGCAACTCTGTTTCAGCCGATTCAAGTTGAGCTTCAGCTTGTTGAACACCGGCTTTCTGCAAAGCTAATTCCGCAACAGCGTTATTATAATCGCGCTCCGCAGCATCTAAGTCTTTAACGGAAGTATATTGCGAAGCATTAAGTTTTTTCTTGCGATCAAGTTCTTTTTTATAATAAACGACATTGTTTTCACTGACCTTAACTTGTGCTTTAGCAACTTCCAGATTGGCGCGGCATTTATCAACGGTAGCCTGAAAAAGCGCAGGATCAATTTGTGCCAAAAGTTGATCTTTTTTTACCTCCGAGTTGTAATCAACATAAATTTCAGAGATAGTTCCTGAAACCTGAGAGCCTATATTAACGGTAGAAATCGGATTAATCTGTCCTGTTGCCGTAATTTTTTCTGTAATATCTGATAATTGAGCGGCTTGAGTTATATAAGAAGCCGCTGATTTACTCTTCCCCTTAAAGAAAAAGAAAATGCCGATAACAACGATAATGACAAGGATAAGTTTACCTAATAATTTCATTGAGGAACCCTTCAAAACAATAAAAATATTCGTATCAATGATATAGTCTTTTTTATAAAAAAAATCATTTTTTTTCACTTTATTACCAATTATTCATCAAAAAAAATAATTTTTTACAAAAAAAATACTTGCAAGGAAGAGTGTTTTAAGCTATATTTAACAATACAAAAAAATTATTATGACTACTATTGAGATAAATTTCGCCGATCGTATGACAGTAGTCATAACACATACGTGAAGCATAAGTCTAATCCCAAAAAAAAATTTAAACAATGGGAAAAAAATCAAGTAAGCAAGAGAGTGGGAACAAGGGTAAAAACATCAGCGCAGCAGCAATCGCCGCAACGGCAGCAATAGCTTTGCTTGCTCTGGATGCAAACATCACCTTGACGGACAAAAATGCCGTCTTGAAAGATTTGCGTCCTGACGCTAGGGTCAAAACAGAACAAGTGCACCGATACACCAGATGGGGTGTAAATGAGGATGGTAATCGCGTTCTGGTTGTCCTTAGTCTTGATGGTGCTTCCATCAAGTTCTACGAGGACTACAAAACAAAGTATCCCAAAATGAAAACCCTCTCTGTATAGTCATGACTAAAACGCTAGAAGAATTGAGCGCGTTAAGAGCTTCCGGAGTAAACATCGCTTCCGAGGCCGAAATTGCTGCCAAGAGAGCAGCACGCGCCGAGAAAAAAGCACGTGAGGCGAAGGAAAATGTAGTCAAAACGCTTTTCCCCACTCATCAAAAAACAACTGATTTACTATGGGATTTGCGCAACAATGTGCGTAATTTCCGTAAAAATGCAGTTGAAAAGGGAGTAACCAAAGTAAATCTCCCTGATGAGTGGAAGCGAATGATATCCATCGCTTTCACAAGATTGGACCACGGCACTTACCGAGATGTGCTTTGGTCGTTGGTTACCGAATGTCTTAAGGTACAAGATCGTGAGATTAAGTGCCTTGCTTATGACACGGCAGACCAATGGATTGCTGAAGGTAAAGTCGATTTCGGCTGGATTTTAGGTATGTTAAGCCGTAGATACGTCTCACGTTATGGGTGGGCGCTTCTTCGCAAACATGTCAAGACTCTGGCTCCGATTGGAAGTGTACTCCTGAAAGATATCTTCACCGAATGGTCGAATGATCCGGATACACAGGCCAAATGGAATCGTCTTGCCGCTGAAGACGGGCTTCCCGCAGACATGAACGAGCTCTATGCTCGATATGCACGGAAGTAAAACTATTTCAAAACCCCTGAATGAACGTATGAGTCATTTCAGGGGTTTTTCGTTGTTTATAACCGTAAAAACGCTTGAGATATAAACTTAATTGTGTAAAATCAGAACGGAATAAATTTATTGAAATGGAGAATCAAAGAATATGTCCAGAATATTGATAACGTCAGCATTACCGTATGTAAATGGAATCCCTCATTTGGGACACATGGTCGGATGTCTTTTGCCATCAGATGTGTATGCTCGTTATCAACGAATGCTAGGCAATGAAGTTCTCTATATTTGCGGTACGGATGAGCATGGAACACCGTCAGAAGTTGGTGCCGCTAAAGAAAATATGCCGGTTGAGGAATATTGCACGAAATATCACAATCGCCATAAAGAAGTTTATCAAAAATTTAATTTATCCTTTGATTATTTCGGTAGAACCAGCACGCCTCAAAATGAGGAAATGGTCAATCATATTTTTGCACAATTGGAGAAAAACGGTTTTATCGAAGAAAAGAATATTAAACAAGTCTTTTCAATAGATGATGATCGCTTTTTACCGGATCGGTATATTACCGGAACATGTCCGCATTGCGGTTATGATAAAGCCCGTGGTGACCAATGTGAAAATTGTACAAAAGTTTTGGAGCCGACGGAATTGATAAATCCTCGTTCAACCATTTCAGGCTCAACTAATCTGGAAGTCAGAGAAACCAAACATTTATTCTTAAAACTTCCGTTGTTGGAATCTGAGCTGGCTGAATGGGTTAAAACCAAAGAGCCGTATTGGCCGGATGTTGCTTATTCTATTGCGCAAAAATGGTTGAAAGAAGGATTACAGGAGCGTTGTATCACTCGTGACCTGAAATGGGGTTTTGCCGTTCCGAGAGCCGGATTTGAAGATAAAGTATTTTATGTTTGGTTTGATGCGCCGATTGGGTATATTGGCATCAGCAAGCAGTGGTCTGATGAAAAACCGAATGAGAGAGATTGGAAATCTTGGTGGCTCGACGCTAAAGATGTTTATTATGTTCAATTCATGGGTAAAGATAATGTTCCATTCCACTCAATTTCTTTTCCGGCAACCTTGTTGGGAACGCGTGAAAATTGGACCAAAGTTGATTATCTTAAAGGAATGAGCTACCTGACCTTTGAAGGCGGAAAATTTTCTAAGTCCGAACATCGTGGTATTTTTGCAGAAGATGCTATTGAAGAGTTTCCTGCAGATTATTGGCGTTATTGGCTCATGTCAAATGCACCGGAAGCTTCCGATTCGTCCTTCAGCTTTGATGGTTTTGCCGGTGTCGTTAATAAGGATTTGAATGGTGTTTTAGGAAATTTCGTTTCCCGCGTTTTGAAGATGACTGCTTCAAAAATCGGATCAGAAGTTCCTGCAGGGGGAGAATTCCAGACGGAAGAAAAAGAATTGATACTTCAATTGCAGGAAAAAACAAATAATTATTTGAAATATATGAAGGATATGGAATTTCGTAAAGCTTTGAACGAGCTTCGCGCAATTTGGGTCGATGGTAATAATTATATCTCATCAACTGAACCATGGACTGTTATTAAAGAAAATCCGGAACGTGCGGCAACGATTTTACGCGTTTGTATAAATTTAATTCGTATTTTTGCGATATTAAGTGCACCGATTATGCCGGAAACTGCAGAAAAAATGCTTTCTAAATTAGGTTATAGCATAAAAGAAGTGACATTAAGCGACTTTAATATTGCTAAAGAAATAGAAGCTGTGCCAGCAGGGCAAAAATTTGAGGTGGGAGATGCATTGTTTGAACGTGTTGCTCCTGAAAAAATTGATGAATTAAAAGTTAGATATGGAAGTGGAAAATAATGTTGTTAAAGAAAAAAATGCGTGAAGAAAGAATTGGCCCGTTAAAAGGATGGAAGAGAGTTCTGTACTATACAGGAAGATTCTTTTTATTTCCTCTACGTCGTCCAATTATAACTTTATTGATTCTTTTAATTTTGTTTTTAGCACCGACTTTTCGTGGGGTAAAACCTGTTAATGTCCATAAATGGTATGCTAGCCAATTTTCTAATATGTGTAATAAAGTCCTGGTTTGGTGGGGAAGCAGAGAACCAGAGGTAACACCTGGTGAATTTAAATTTCATCCGGAAGAGGCAGCTCCCGCACCGGTAACACCTTCTGAATTTACAATTCCGGAACCGGTAGATGCTAATGCTCCGAATATATTAGAAGTTTTACGTGGGGACAAGCCATCTCAGACTGAAGAAACAAAAACTGAAAAACCAGCTGAGGTAAAGTTTGAGCCAAAAATCAAAGATGTAAAACCGGAAATAAAAGAAGAATCTGCAAATAAAAATGCTATTCGTCTACCCGAAGATGCAAGTTTGTATTCTTACCCGCAAGATAAAAAAGTCTATGCTTTGAAATATTTAGATATTCCTAATGAAGTATTCGGAAAAGCCAAAGTTCACAATTGTAATGAAATAGAAATCAATGGTGAATTTATTATGCTGTATGGTATTTATGTCCACCCTTATACAGCTAAAGGAACATCAGCAACTGAATATTTAAAGAGTTTGATTGACGGTAAAGATGTTAAATGTGGTATCGTCGCCTATACAGATCAAAATATAGCAACAGGTATTTGTTATTTTGGTGGAGAAAATATCAACCGTTCTTTAGTCTTAAAAGGATATACTAAAAACGTCGCCTTATAATTATAAAACGAGGGAATAAAATGTGGCAGCCAATTCTGATGATAGACGGCTATCTGATGAGCATTTTAGGCTTATCGATGCTGATTCCTGCAGAATATGATATGTATCTTCATAAAGTGCAATGGTCGCCATTTGTAACATCGGCAATTATAAGTTTATTTTTAGGAATAATGCTGTTTTTAGCCAATAGAACCGCAATTAAAAAGATCAGTATTAAGCAAGGATATTTGATAACGGTTGTGAGTTGGTTATGTATGGTATTGTTGGCTGCAATTCCATTTATGCTGACCAAAACAGTAACAGGTTTTTCTGATGCTTTTTTTGAGGCAATGTCCGGTTTAACCTCGACAGGTGGAACTATTCTCAAAAATATAGAATCTGTTTCTCCTCCGGTTTTGTTGTGGCGCTCAATGCTCAACGGGTTAGGTGGTATTGGTATAGTCATTTTTGCTGTAGCGCTTTTGCCGTATTTAGGAATTGGAGGAATGCAAATTTTCCAACGAGAAAATTCAGATTCCGATGATAAATTTATGCCTAAATTCAGTTATATTGCTAAAAGAATTATTGCTGTTTATTTGTTTTTATTAATAGCTTGTATTTGTTGTTTTTATTGGGCCGGAATGAATTGGTTTGATGCGATTAACCATGGGTTGACGACAACTTCTACTGGTGGTTTTTCAACTAAAAATAATTCATTTGCATATTTTGATAGTGTCAAAATAGAAATGGTTGCTGTTGTCTTTATGATACTTGGATCTTTGCCTATGACATTTTATATTGCGTTATGGCAAAGTAAAAAGTTGCATAGCTCAAGGAATATACAAGTTTTAGCCTTTTTTAAAATTTTGATAATATATATAACAGCGGTCTGCTTGTGTTTAGTTTTTACAAAAAATATGGATATTCTAAGTTCTTTACGATATGCCATTTTTAATGTTGTGTCGCTTGTGACAAGTAGCGGTTTTTCATCAACAGATTATTTAGCTTGGGGTGCTTGGAGCGGAACATTTTTTATTATTTTCTCATTAACTGGAGGATGCACCGGATCAACAACAGGATCTATTAAAATTTTTCGTTGGCAAATATTTGTAGCTTTTTTAAAAAGGTCATTAATTGGTGCTACGGAGCCTAATCGTATCATTCCGATTAAAATTGGCAGTTATAATGTCGAAAATCATGTCGTTTCATCTGTATTTATTTTCTTGAGTGCATATTTTGTCTGTACCGGATGTTTGACGTTAATATTGGCATTGATGGGGTTAGATTTTAGTACTGCATTTAGTTCTATCCTTGCCTGTATTACCAATACAGGCCCCGGTGCAATTGCAATTAACGGACCGACTGCAAATTATGCGTTTTTACCGCCGTTAGCAAAGATTGTGTGTGGGGGAGCAATGTTAATCGGAAGATTAGATGTGTTGACGGTGTTAGTTATCTTTACGCGGAGTTTTTGGAAAAATTAAGAGATGAATAAGGTCTTAATTTCACCGGCATCCAGCCAAATATCTATGCCCGTATTGATCATTTCTTTTAATTTTAAATATTCATCTTCAGAAGAGAGAGAAATAAACTTCTCTAAATCTCGTTGTGTTGCATTTTGAATAAAATCTGAAAATTCAAGAACCAAATTGGTTTTACGTGGATAATTTCCGATATTTTGAAAATAATAAGATTCAAATATCCAAAACAAATGATTAGCTTTTAATTTTAAGGAATGGTTTGTATACATTATGAACACCTCTATATATAACATATAGTTATTAAATAAAGGGTGTCAATAATATCTTATTGTTATCAACAGCAAGTTATAAAAATATAAATATGCAACTTTTAATATAATATGCTAATTTTGAGAAGAAGAACAAGAGTTGTTAATTTCATCATCCAAATAAAGGATAACCTCTTTATAAGTGTGATTGTTAATGAAATGATAAGAGTAATAATTAAATTTTTTCTTGAGTGTAAGGTGGATGGTATTTGTTTTAGTATGTGTACATTTCGCTAAAGAAGTAACTTTATCTTGAATAATTTGTACATCTTTTGCGTTTATTATATTAAACTCATCAACTAAAGAGTTTTTGTTTCTAAAAAAAAACGAAAGCGAGAATCATAACAGCAAAACAAATAAAGGCGCAACAGTACAAAAGAGGGTTTCCTGTAGTTTGAATATTAACATTCAGATTATTAGTATTATTAATTGGTGATGTGCTTGAAGAATTATTCACGTCATCAATATTCTTTGCGCGAGCTAAAATCTCCTCAATTTTTTCATCCAATATCATCAGTTTGCCTTTTTAAGAGTTTCATAGACTTCCATAAAATCGATAATTTTCGCATTGCGTTGTTTTTCCGGAAGTGCATATACTTTTTTAAAGATAAGGCGGATTAATTCAGCTTTATCTGCCGGATCATAAAATACCTTATGACTTAGAGCCCAAGTCTCTATCTTTTCGATAATATTAACAAAGCAATCTAAAGCTTGATCATCCAAGTCTTCGGAATCAAATTCAAATAAGTAATTAGGTGTAATATGAAAATAGCGACAAAATTTAGCGACAAAAGCATAATCAGCTTCACGTTTACCATTGATATACTGATTGAGGCGAGGTTGGCTGACTCCTAATTTTTCTGCAACTGCAGATTGACTTTCTCCGGAGTTTTCCACAACTAATTTCATGCGTCTAGCTATCATAAACACTACTATATCACAACTTGTTAAAGATTCAAATAACTATTTGTTATTGAATATTTATAACCTCGTGTTATAAATATCTGCGGGTATGGAAAAGATTAGGGAATAATAAAACAGGGAAGAAGTAGTTGATGACATTCATGGGTATGAGCGTTTAGTACGAGCCATTATAATCAGAGGAATAAAAGATTTAACGATGCCGTTCGGTTTTCAAAACAATAAAGGGACGTGCAGACAGGCATTTAATTTTTTATTTAATGAAAAGAGCCAAGAATACAAATTTTTTTGTTATTGGTGTGATTTGGCAGATATTAATCCTCAATATTGGCAACAATTAGCTCTTATGAATTTGGCTTATGAATTAAATTTTAAACCATGGCTACGCACCAGAATTGTCCAGTATTTAAGAGGAGTTAAATACTGGAGAGTCTTAAAAAAATATTATTGTATCTGTTGTGAAAGAGAATATCGAAATTTTATTGAGGCAATTGAAAATGACAATAACGATTGAAGAAATTAAAGAAAATATCGCATTTGCTGCAGAAGTAATGCGTCGTTTGCCGGCAATTAAAGTGCAAGGATATTGTTGCGCTTGGCCAAGTTTTTGCAGAATAAATAAGGAAGAAGAGTATGCTGAGGACATTTGGCTTCCGCCATTACCGCATGAGATTACTGCCATGGAAGAAATATTAGAATGGTTAAAATTTACAACAGCAGGAAACAGGAGAGTTGTATGGTTAAGAGCATGCGGTATGGGTTGGAAAGTGATGTCAGAAAGATATAAAAAAGGAAGAAGTACATTAATAAGAGAATATAGAACAGGCTTGGAAGATATTAAAAATGCGCTTAATAGTGAAGATAATGAAAAAAAGTTTAAAGTGCTTAAACACGTTATTGAATAAGAATTATAGAGATTATTGTGGAACGATTTGGAACGTTTTGAAACTTTTTGGAACTTTTTGGAACAAAATGGAACTTTACCCCTAGAGACATTTATAAAAAAATATGATAAGAATAAAATTACAATAGCGATAAAGAATGTTGTTTGAGGTATTGATATGAAGAAATGTTCAGAACTTGATGCCGCTAAACAACAGTTGGTAGAAGAGTTAGAAGCAGCAAGACTGATTGCTCTGGAAACCAAAAGTTCGGCGGCTATGGTATCAGCCTCTATAGGGAAAGCCAAAATTTTAGGGCTTATAAGTGAAAAGACCAAAAAAGAAGAGAAAAATGAAGAGGTAAAAATTCAGCCAGTTCTTGTGCAATTTATAACTGAAGTTAAAGACAAAGCTGAAGAATAAACAAAACAGCCTGTTCAAATGAGCAGGCTGTTTTTGCGTGAGTAAAATAAGATGAAAAACAAAAAAGAATATCACATTGTGCGGATAGCAGATATTTTTGCACCGTTATTGACTGAAAAAAAAAGAATAAAATTTTACTATGGCGGCCGAGCTGGAGGAAAGTCTTACGCTTTCGCGGATAGTTTACTCCTTAAAGGACGCCAACAAAAATTATTAATAGCTTGTTTAAGAGAAATTCAAGAATCTATAAAGGATTCAGTTTATAAATTATTATGTGACAGAATTTCCTTATATGAATTAAATGATTATAAAATCTTTGAAAATCGAATTGAAAATTATATAACCGGAACAAAATTTATTTTCAAAGGAATTAGAGATCAAGATGTTCAACATATCAAATCATTAGAAGGTGTCGATATTGCTTGGATTGAAGAAGCTCAAACAATTTCCAAAAAATCTTGGGAGATTTTGGAACCAACTATTCGTAAAGATGGATCTGAAATTTGGATTTCAATGAATCGAGAACAAGAGAATGATCCGATTTGGATAGCGGTAGCAGCACATCCTGATGAACGAACACTTATAAGAAAAGTAAATTATAATAACAATCCGTTTTGCCCTGAGGAAATAAAAATTCAGGCAGAGAAATGTCGAAAGATTTCACCGGATGATTATGAACATATTTGGCTGGGAGAACCGATACGACAAGGAAATACAAAATTAATCTCTTCGGAATTAGTTCGCAAAGCATTTGCCAATACGATACTATCAAGTCATTCGCCACTTGTTATCGGATTGGATGTGGCCAGATTTGGAGATGATAGTACGGTATTCTGTTTTCGTCGTGGTCGTTGGTGTTCTAAGTTTGAAGTTTATAACAAATTAGACAATGTTGAAGTTGCAAATATAGCAACAAATTATATTCAAGACAATCAACCGCATCGTTTGTTTATGGATATCGGCGGACAAGGTGCCGGTGTTTACGATATTCTGAAAGATCGTGGTTTTAATGAAATAATTCGCGGAGTTTATTTTGGAGAGAAAGCAATTAATGAAAATCGATATTTTAATCGTAGAGCGGAAATGTGGGATAATGTGCAGTTTTGGCTGTCATCATCTCCACAAGTTCAACTTCCGCAAGACGAGAGATTATTTGATGAGTTGACCGGAATCAATAAAAGGTATGATCGTCGGGGACGTTTGCAATTGGAAGAAAAAGATGAGGTTAAAAAAAGATTGGGCCGTTCACCAGATAAAGCTGATGCCCTGGCTTTGACCTTTGCTGAACCAATATACGATATGAGAGAACCTCAAATATACCGTAAAGGACAAATCACCGTAGAGGAGATTTTTAACATACAACAAAACAGAGGAAACAATTCATGGTAAATAAATTATCGGCAATTATGGATAGAGTGATTATTCGTTTGGAAGATACAGCGAAAAAAACAGAGGGAGGGGTGCTGCTGACCGATGAGGGAAAAAAGCCTAAAACGATAGGCATTATACAAAGTATCGGTGAGGATGTAGGCAGCGTTAGTGTTGGGGATAAGGTTTTTTTTCACGTGTTTGATGAACTTCCTGCACTTGAAGAAGGAGTTGTTGTTGTACGAGAACGCAGCTTACTTGGAAAAGTCATTGAATAAAAAATAGCATACATATTTATGCATCAACAATAACCGTCCAATTTTGAGGACGGTTTTTTTTATTAACGTCAAATTGAGGAGTAAGAGCACAATGAGTGAAGCAGCTCAATATTTAACACCATATACGCTTTTAGAAAAACTTAGTAATGCGGAAAAAGAATATGCGCGTTATCATGAGTTAGTTAAAGAAACTAGAGCATATTATAAAGATAGCCGTCATTCCGAATATCAAAACGGTAGATATAATATTTTTTGGTCATCAATAGAAACATTAAAACCATTCTTATATTTCAAGCAACCACAACCATACATAGAGCGTATTAATAAAATCGCAAATCCGGCAGAGAATATGGCCTGCAAAATTTTAGAAAAAGCTCTGCAATGGGATTTATCACAGTTTGATTTAGATAGTATTATTAAATATGCCAGAAATGATTTTTTAATTTCAGGATGTGGAATTGTCTGGGAAAGATATCTTCCTGAATTTAAAGAATTACTAAGTCAAGATACTGAAAACAAAAATTTTGCTGTCAAAATCGGCGAGAAGGTTGTTTCAGATTATGTTAATCCTGAATATTTTATTGCGGATTGCGAAAGAGTTGGAATTTGGGAAGATGTTAAATGGATTGCTCGCAAAATTTATATGAGTAGAAATGATGTTGTGCTGAATTTTGGCTCAGAATTTGATGATCTGCATAAACCGGATGAAATTATTTGTGTTTATGAAGTATGGTATAAACCGTTGAAAAAAGTATATTGGGTTAGTCGTGAATATCAACATGCATTTTTAAAGGAAGTTGATGATCCACTTCATTTAAGCGGATTTTTTCCTTGTCCGAAACCCATTTTTGCTACTCAGACAAATGACAGTATTATTCCAACGCCGGATTTTTCATTAATCAAGGAAATGCTGAATGAGCTGAACGGAATTACACAACGCATGAAACTAGTTATGCAGGCACTGAAAGTCAGTGGTGCGTATGATAAATCATTTCCGGAATTGTATAATATTTTGAATAAAGATGTGACATTGGTTGCCGTTAGTGATTTTCAAAAATTAAAAGATTGTGGGGGGATCAGAGGAATTATCGATTTTGCTCCGATTGAACAATATATTCAAGCTCTGGAACAGTTATCTCTTCGTCGTGAAGATATTATCAAACGAATATTTGATGTAACAGGCGTTTCAGATATTATGCGCGGCAATTCCAATGCTATTGAAACTGCTACGGCTGTCAAACAAAAAACAAATTTTGGAACCTTGCGCAATCAAGATAGGCAAAATGATATGCAGCGATTTATTGCTGATTTATATCGAATTAAAGCTGAAATTATTTGCGAACAGTTTTCAGAAAAAACATTGGCTGGATTTTTGAGCGAAGAAGAAAGAAAAGATTCACTTTTGGTAGCTCAGGCAATTGTTTTGTTAAAAACAGAGAAATTGCGAGGGATGATTTTACGCGTCGAAAGTGATGCTGTTTTTAATCAAGAAATTGAGCATAAAAAAACGATCGATGGCATAACAACAATTAATACGATGATAAAAGAAGCATTCGCATTAGTTTCAACACAGCCGCTGCTTTTGCCATTATATCGAAGTATGGTTGAAGCTGTCATTTCATCAATGCCAAAAGCCAGACAATTTGAAAATGTGTTAGAGCAAACTTTCAATAATATCAGTAAAGATTTACAAAAAACAGACGGAAAACCTGAACCTGTTATTCAAAATAGTTTAGCTCAAGCTCAAAAAGAAAAAAATGATCTCAAACGACGAGAATTGGATATTAAAGCTTTTTCAGAAACCGAAAAAGCAAAAATTAATCGTGAAGAGTTGGAATTAAAAAAAGAGCAACAAAAAGATGAGTAATATCAGTCGTCGTTGGACAGAAGAAGTTGTTTTACCTGATGGAAGTGTTGCCGCTTGTGCCGCGGATATTGATCGTTATATCAGGGTAAATCAAGCAGCTTTGGCATCAGATTATTCTCCGGAGTATATGGCCAAAGTCAAACAGCGTCAGCAAAAAGAAGAACGAGCATCAATTTTTGCTGATTTAATTCATTATTACAAAAGGAGTATTTGGAATGAACGATGAATCTCTAGAGGATAAGCTCGAAACTCAGGTGTCAGAAACATCAGAGCCAAAAAATGAAGAAACAGAAGTTAAAATTGAGGTGGAAAATAGCGATAAAGTAGAAGCTATCCGCCATTGGATTGATGATATTTTTATTCAAGAACAAGAACGTTTAGGAAAACAGGGTATTTTTAGTGCTGAACAATGGGTAAAAGCCATGGCAGTTATAGACAGAGCTCTAAATTTACATCCAAAAGAAACATTGCAATACTTGGCGCAAGTTTATGGGATTTCTCTGTCTGTTGATACAAAAACAGCAGAAAACAGTATCTCAAAAGAAATTTTCCAATGTTTGAAGAACTTAGAACAAAATCAAAAAAATTTATGGCAGGCACTCGATGCCCAACATTATGAAACCAGACAATTAACCATAAGCAATTTTGCAAGTGCTAAAGATGATGAGGGAAAATTACGCCATCCGTATTTTCCGATTGTTGAAAAAGAAATGTTTGCATTACTCAATAGTGGTGTTGCATTTGATTTTGAAAGTGCTTACGAGAAAGCTTTATGGATTAATCCGCAGACTAGAGCAGAACTGCTTGAAAAACAGAAAGCTGAAGATCTGCAAGCACTGGCAGATGAGGCAGAAAAAGCCAAATCTGCCGGATTTTCACCACAGGGTGGTTTAGAAAAGGAAGATTATTCCCAAATGACCACTCGTGAAATTCTCGAGCATACGTATAAGGAACTCGAGGGTTAATTAAATTTAGTATTAACAAATAGCCGACAAAATTGTCGGTTATTTTTTTATGAGGATAAAAAAATATGAATTACAATGATGTGTTTACACTTTCACTGGAAAGCCGTACCGGAACTTTAGCGGATAACGTTTCTAAAAGTAATGCTTTATTGAAATGTCTTCAAGAAAAAGGAAATATCCGTACAATCAGCGGCGGTTCTAAAATTTTAGAAGAATTAGAATATGGAGAAGGTGATTTAACATGGTACTCAGGATATGAATCAATCACTTATACACCAAAACAGTTGTTTACTGCTGCTGAGTATTCACTAAAATTATGTGCCGTTCCTGTCGCTGTATCTGGTGAGGATATGTTGAAAAATGCCGGTCATGAACAAATTATGAATTTGCTCGAAAAACGTATTGAAAATGCTTGCAAGACTATGTGCAATAAAATGTCTGCAGCAATTTATTCAGATGGTACAGGATCAAATGGTAAGGAAATTGGTGGTTTAGCTTTATTAGTTGCCGATGCTCCGGAAACAGGAACTGTTGGTGGCATCAACAGAGCCACAGCCGGAAACGAATTTTGGCGTAACAAATCATTAACTCCTTCAGCCACAATGACATCTTCTACTATTTTGAAGAATATGGATAAATTATTCATGCAATTATGTAGAGGTCATGAACGTCCGGATTTGATCGTTGCCGGAAACGATATATACACGACATTTGAAGAGGCCTTAACTCCATTACAGCGTTTTAGTGATGGTAAGATGGCAGATGCCGGTTTCGTTAATTTAAAATATAAAAATGTAGACGTTATATTTGATGGCGGACAGGGCGGACATTGTGCGGATAATAAAATGTATTTCTTGAATACAAATTATATTTATTTGCGCCCGCATAAAGAAAGAAATATGCAAGTTATCGGAGGAGAACGTGTTTCTGTTAACCAAGATGCTATGTATAAGATTATCGGTTGGGCAGGTAATATGACAATGTCCAATGCAAGTATGCAAGGTGTCTTAATTAATCCGGCAGAAACAGAACAGCAAGGTACTGAATAAGAAGCCGACTAATAATAAAACATCGGAGAGATTAAACCTTTTAAGGGAAATCTCTCCGATATTGTACAAGGGGAAAAGATATGGATTTTATGACCTTTCAAAACATTATTCAAAATAATAATCAGCAAGAAAGTATTTCAGCACGTTTTTATGATAAGGCAGTTAAGACCGGAGATGTCAATGATGATGGTTTGCCTATTTTTATAAATCGTTGTTTTGTTGAAATCAGGATTAAGGATAACAATTGTGAAATTTTCGATCAACCGGCAACAGCTGAAAAAATCAAGAGATTTCCTATAGAATATGCACGTTATCAACTCGGAAAAAAACAAGTAGAAAATGGGACGCCGTTAGAGCAATTTGCATTTTTAACGGCAGCCGAAATTGAGAGTTTAAAAGTTCGTGGCATTTTTACGGTTGAGGCGCTAGCACAATTGGATAAAGAAAAAGCTATTCAACTGGAATTGGAAAACGAAAGGCAATTAGCATGCAAGTTTATAAAAACAGCTCACAATAATAAAGAAATTCTCCTTTGGCAAAAAAAAGAAGAAAATTATTTAGCAGAAATCAAAGCCTTAAAAGATGAACTTGCAGAAATAAAGAAGAATTCGATTCCCAAAACTCAACGGACAAGGAGAAAATAATGAAAAATATTTTGAAAATTTGCCAAGAAGCAGCAGATTTAACAGCAACTCAAAAACCAACAGATTTGTTTTCTGGATCATCACAACAAGAAGCTATTTTTTTGAGTGTTGCAAAAGATACATTAGATAGTTTGCTTCGTTATGGTGATTGGCAAGAATTAACAAAAGAAGGAAAATTGTGTACGACTTGTCATCAGAGTAATTATTTAATCAGTGATTTCTGTCCGGATTTTTATAGTCTATTGAATAATACGGTTTATATCAAAGATTCTTCAGAAAAAGTAATTGGAGCGATTACGCCTGAAGAATGGATGAAAGAAAAATATTTTCATTTAGCTTCGGTCGGTCTGAAATTTAAAATTCAAAACGGCATGTTTAAATTTTTAACGCCACCTCCGTGTAATGTGAATATTGTTTTTCAATATCGCTCTGCAAATATTGTTTATGATGCAACTCGCGGATATGAAGAAAAAACAATGTTGGAAAAGAATACCGATATTCCGATATTCGATGAATTTCTGGTAAAAAAAGGAATTATTTGGCGTTGGTATCGTCGTAATGGAATGCCTTATGAAGAAGAATATAATGAATATCAAAGAGCATTAAAAACCAAATTTGGAGAAGGATTGGCAACACAAGATATTCATCTAAATTATTCTGAAGATAAATTTCCCTCAGGAGTAATAATCAATGCAGCAAAAAAATGTTAGTCGCGGAGTAGTTTCTCATAACTATAGTATTCCAGCCCCAACAGGGGGACTGAATGTCAGAGATAATATGGATAATATGTCGGAAACAGATGCTTTTATTATGGATAACTATATTCCGTTAGATAATAAAGTTATTTTACGCAAAGGATATCAAAAATATGTCGCAACAGATAGCGATGTCAAAAGTTTGATGGCTTATAAATTACCAAATAATAATCATTTTTTAGCTTTTTGCGGCGGAGATGTTTATGATATTACCTCTAAGCAACAGGTTATTAAATATGAAAAAAATTTCCTCAATAGCCAATGGCAATATTGCCAATTTAAAAATCGATTAATTATGGTTAATGGTTATGATTCACCTCAAACTTATTATGTTGAAGAATCTGAAGTCCGTTTCGAACCAATTCAATTTAGTGGCGAAGGATTAATTTTACAAAAATTAGTAAATGTTTGTGTGTCTAAACAACGTTTGTTTTTTGTTGAAAGAGGAAGTCTGAATATCTGGTATACATCAGGTGTTGGAGAGGTGCAAGGAACACTTAATAAGTTTGATATGTCAACAATTTTTCGTGATGGTGGAGAGATTGTTGCGGTTGCTTCATGGACACAAGATGGTGGACAAGGAATAGATGACTTGACTGTTATTTTATCATCAGAGGGAGAAGTTGCTGTTTATTCCGGAAGTAATCCTAATAATGCAACAGATTGGACATTAAAAGGGGTATATCGGATGAGCCGTCCTTTGGGATATCGATGTATTGTTCCATATCAGGGAGATAATGTTATTATTTCCGAGGATGGATATATTCCGCTTTCTAAAGCTTTGCCTCTTGAACAAGCTAATAGCGCATTGATTTCATTCAGTGATAAAATAAGAGGACTTGTTCTTGAAAAAACAAAAAATAATAAAAATAAATTTGGATGGCAAGGAATTATATATGGACGTGGCGGTTATGCTATTTTTAATGTTCCGTCTGACCAAACATTTGAGCAACATGTTATAAATACAAATACCGGAGCGTGGTGTCGGTTTACAAATATTCCTGCATTATGTTGGGAAGAATTTGAAAACAGAATTTTTTTCGGTAGCAGAAAAGGTGTTTACCTTTTTGATGAAGGATACTCGGATGATAAATTGCATATTTATGGACATGTGGAACAAGCATATAATAATTTAGGTAGTACGCATTTAAAAAGAATTCAACTTTTAAATCCCAGAACAAAATCTTCAACTAAATATGCTTTAGTTATATATACAAATATGGATTTTGAAACAACGGATAAATCGTATGCTGAAAATATTGGTTATAGCGGTTTGACTAAGTGGAATGAAGCTCCTTGGAGTAGTTTAAGTGATCCGATAGGTACTCGATGGGCAACATTAAAAGGAAGTATTAGAAGTCAATGGATTGCTAATTCTGCAACAGGATTTAAAGCAAGTATTGTTTTCAAAACTAAAACGCGAGGAAATTTAATTGAATGGTTTGATACGGGAGTTCGTTATGAAAACGGAAGCGGATTATTGTAAAATTGTCCCTGACTATAAAAACATAATTACCGATTGGGTCTGTAAAAATTTACAAACAGATACAAATTGGTTAAGAGATTATAAAACTTTTGGAGTGATGAAAACCGGTAAAATTATTGCCGGTTTAATTTTTCATAATGCCAGATTTGGACAAGATGTATGGTGGACAATATATAGCAGAGGTAAGCATTGGTGTAATAAAAGAATATTACATGAATTTCTTGAGAACTATAAAAGTTGATTCTGGGAAAGATTGTGAAAAATATTGCTATGAACATCTTGCTCAACTTGATAATTTTATTCTCTCTATTGTGAAATCGGAATACGAATTAATCAAGTCGAAGTATCCAGATGGAATTAAAAGTTTCCTATGTCAGAATAATAATTTTAAAAACCATGACAATATAGAAATTATTTATTTTTGCATAATTA
>CAMOQT010000007.1 GCA_946623145.1 uncultured Azospirillum sp. | reverse complement strand
AATATATTGAATACGTCGTGCTGTTGACTGAACAGTTTCTAACTCCCTCGCCTTTATTGAAGGCGAGTTTTTTATTAAAAGGAGTTCAGAAAATGGCAACAAAAGATCATAAAAATCTTCTGAGACGAGAATTAGGCTACCAACTCGGCTTATGGCGTATTCAAAAGCACCAAACTTTACATCAAGTCGCTGCCGCAAACAATATCAGACCTTACGTTCTCGATCAAATAGAAATGGGAATGAATGTCACTTGGAAACATTATCATAAAATTTTGAAATATTATAATTGCGAAATCCAACTCATTGAAAAAACGACAAATTAGAAACACAAAGAGCGCGGAGAATATAGATTTTCCTAAAAATGCGATATTTGCTGTTTATAGTAAGATTTAGAACAAATTGCGACAGGAGCGTAGTCAGACCTACGTGACTTAGCAATTTGCGAAAAATCTACCCTAGAAACACAAAGAGCGCATTTTTACAAGATGGCTTTGCGAAGTTTGCGTATACTATTTAACTCTATTTGCCGAACACGCTCTTTAGATATGGAATAAAATTTACTCAAATCGTCCAAAGTAACAGCTTTATCTGACATTCTGCGCTTAAACAAAATATCTTTCTCCCGATTATTAAGACAAACAAGCGCTTCACGAAATAAACGCCGTCGATATATCATCGTTTCAGAATAAGCATAGGATTCCTCCTGATTAGGGCGACCGTCTGAAATAAAATCCATCCATTCCGAACCATTATCCGAAGATGAATCTATAGTTATATTAAGAGATCCGTCATGAGATTTTAAGCGCATATTCATGTCTGTCACATCTTGTACCGAAACATCAAGACTGTGAGCAATATCCTTTAAGACAGAATGAGAAAGTTCCCTATCATCTGTTAAATTCAATTTATTTTTAATTTTTCGAAGATTAAAAAAGAGTTTTTTTTGAGCTGCCGTTGTCCCTATTTTCACGAGAGACCAAGAATTTAAGATATATTTTTGAACAGATGCTTTAATCCACCATAAGGCATACGTCGAAAAGCGAAAACCCTTATCCGGCTCAAATTTATTAACCGCATACAATAATCCGATATTTCCTTCGGCAATCATTTCATTAATCGGTAAACCATAACCGCGATACTTAGAAACTACTTTAACCACTAACCGCAAATGAGAATTGATCAACTGTTTAGCAATTTTTTCATCACGAGTTTGACGATATTGAACAGCTAAACTATATTCCTGATCAGATGTTAAAATCGGAAATTTACGAATACGCTGTAAATAACGTGCCATATTAATTTCCGGAGAAAAGTCAAAGCCATTTAGAGTGAAGTCTTGTTGCATTTCAGCCTCCCTCAATATTATTGACGGAAGCTAAAATACTTCACTTATCCACAAACACAACCTAACAATTAGTTTTAATTTAGATTTAAAACATTTGCCAATTTTTGCAAATCATCAGGTAATTCCGAAGAAAATTGCATAAATTCTTTCGTTTTAGGATGAATAAAACCAAGGGTTTGCGCATGCAATGCCTGCCGCGGAAACATATTTATAAAATCCTTAACTTCTGCAGATATACCTGTAAGAGCTGTTTTTTTGCTCTTGACATACACTTGATCTCCGATGAGATGACACCCCAAACTGGATAAATGAACACGGATTTGGTGGGTACGTCCGGTTTCTAAATTACATTTGATTAAAGAAGCGGTGTGTCCACAAACTTTTAATGTTTGATAATGCGTAACGGCAGATTTTCCGCCCCGTTGAACAATAGCCATTTTTTTACGATCATACGGACTGCGACCGATAGCCGCATTAACAACACCGTTAAGAGGATTAGGGACGCCGTAAACAAACGCTAAATAAGTTCTTTCAATAGAATGTACCGTAAATTGTTCCGTTAGACCCCGATGGGTTATATCATTTTTAGCAACAACCAATAAACCGCTGGTATCCTTATCAATTCGATGAACAATTCCCGGACGTTTCACCCCGCCTATTCCTGATAAATTCCCCTGACAATGATAAAGCAATGCATTAACCAATGTTCCATGATATGCCCCAGGAGCAGGATGAACAGTCATCCCCGCCGGCTTATTAACCACAATCAAATCATCATCTTCATAAACAATATTAAGCGGAATATTTTCCGGCTCAGGATTAGCATCTTCAGGCGGAGGCAAAACAATACGATAATTTTCTCCGGCATGAATTTTCAAAGAACAATCCGTAACGGTTTCTTCATCCTTAAAAACATACCCATCTTCAATAAGTTTCTGCAAACGTGCTCGCGAAATATCTGTTGCTTCTCGAGCCAAAAACTTATCTAAACGCCAGCCGTTATATGCTGTTTGAACCACCGGAAGTATAATTTCATCAAAATCATCCATTTTTTTACTAAAAATAAAGTTATTTATAATAATCTCACAATAGAAGAAACAAAATAAAAAACAAGGATAATTTAGATGGATAAGCTAAAATTAATCAAAAGTATTGTTGTCATTATAACCTCGATGCTTGTTTTCGGGAGCATTCTTTTACTGACACTAATATACAAAAAGACTCAGGTATCGGTAAAAAATCAAACAGAATATTCTCTTCAACAACCCAATGGAAGTTCTATTGTGTCAGTAACTGAAGTTGATGAAAACTTGGCAATTTTAGTAAAAGGCGGTGGTCTTGCAGATCGAATTATCCTTTATACGCCACAAACTATGCAAACAATTTCAACCCTTCATCTTCAGGAGGTCAATAATGAATAAATCGATTGAAAAAATGGCCGATATTAAAACAAGTGATGAAGATATATTCACTCAAACAGAAAGTGATGCTGATGACTTTGAAAAAATGTTGAGCGATTTCATTTCCAAAGAATTTGATGATAATCTTCAAGAGGCCCAACAAGAATTAGAAGAACTTCAAGAAAATTTTGATGCTCAACAAACTGAAGATACCAAAGATACAACTTTCACAGATTCTGCAGGTGAAGACAGTCTTCCTCTTGGAGAACACGAATTTTCACTCTTCCGTGCTTATCGGAACTTTATGTACGCTGTTAATGTATTAAGTGAAGAAAATAATATCCCTCAAATGACAATGCACCTAACGGAAGAAAAACTCTACCCCCATTTTAAGAAAAGAGCGGGATCAGCCGTTAGTCGTGATATATTAAAAGGATGGGATATCCTCTTAGAACTATTCCCTGAAGAAATGAAAGAAGTTCAACCAAACAGTTCTGATGATGCTCTTCTGGACGTTGCGGAACAATGCACTAACGAAAATATGCAATTAGCAATGATTTCTTATGTGGAAACAATTATAGAATTGGAAGGCTGTGAAATTGATTACGAAGCCAGAAAAATTAAATACGAACGTAAGAAATTAGAAAAACAGATTTACGAAGAGCATCAGCAACGCGTAGAACGTACAAAAAAATACATTAATGCAATTAAAGAAAAGAATTTTCCGATTGACGCCGAAAGATTGGTTAACAATTATTTTCGTCTATCCAACAAAGATCCGGAGGGAGCATTCAAAGCACTTACAACCAACCCAGCAACATTTGCGCCAATTGATTTTTCAAAAATACGCGACCGCTTTTTCGGAATGATTAAAGTCAAACCACAAGACGGTATTAGAATCAACCAAAAAATAGGACACTTCTTAAAAAAGTTAAGAGTTTAACAAAAAAACTGGACAAAATATTTTTTTTGTATTAAAATTTAAATAAGTTGATTAAACGGGATTAAAACCATGGCTGAACAAAATACAAATACAGGACAAGAACAGGCTTATATTACAGCCAATCATAAAAAAGAGAATCTCAAGGTTTCTCAAATGAGTCCTGATGAAAAATTACATTATTTACGTGTTAAACAAAAATACCATCACTTAACTTTTGATGAAACAAATGAACTTAATAAATTACAAAATAATGAGATTGAGGTTAATCCCAATCGAGATCTAAAGAAAACACGCCCTAAGGAAGGCGAAGAAATAAATGATATCTTCAAAGAAGAAGACATCTTAAGCTATATGTATCAACATTGGCTGTTAGATGGTATGAACTGGCTTTTCAAAAAAACATATTCTGGTGTTGAATACGGAACAGATTGGCTAGCGACAAAAACTTGGAACGCAGGAAAAACATTCATTGCAGGTTATAAAGACGGAAAAGCTATAGTTCAAAACAATCCGAACGGTCGTGACGATGCCATGAGCCGTTTTGCAACAGATGTTGATAGACGTTATGTTAAAGCCAGTGGCGATCAGATCACTCAAATAGATAGAGATGCTCAAGCACGTATGGAACAAATCAACCGTTTTGTCAATGGCACCCCAAAAGATGATGAGAAAAACAGCTTACTCTATCGTATAGTAAGTCAAATGGAACCCTCTAGAAAAAAAGAGTTCACTGATGCGATGCAAAAAAGCACTAAAGCTTTCGCTAGCAATATTAAAACAATACAATATATGGCTGCCACTTTAACGCGGACACAACTTATCCAAAATCAAATGGCAAACGGCGATGTTCATGACGCACCTAACCAAGCATTATTTGAATCACAAATGAAACGTAATGCTATTTTAATTACTCAACTAATAGAAAATAATCCGAGTAAGCGTACGTGGAATAAACTATTCAAAAATATAGAAAAAGCTCGTAAAACCGTCAACGAATCCATGACTGACGGTAAGTATAAATCCAATAAAAACAATAGTCCAAAGAAAAATAAGGCTTTATCACGAGTCAACGATATGTTGGGTCTGGATAAAGAAGGAAACTTACAACCGAATGTCCAGATTGAAGATCATTCTGAAGAAAGTCTTGTTGAATGGGCTATTCGCAACAATACAATAGATTTAGAACGACGTCAAAACCTTCAAGAACTTAATAACCGTGCAATAGCAAACCAAGCCGATATGAATAATTATATACAAAGTCGGGCAAACCTTTATCAAAGGGCAGCTAGTATGCACAATGCTCCAGAACATATCAAACAAGCTGTTCAACAACATCAAGCTAATGACAATCAACAACAGATGCCACAAATCAGTAGAGGCGAAAGATCATGAAGTTTTTCAAAAAACTTTTAGCTTTTTTGAAATGGGCGATTGTTGGGGTTATCTGGAGTTATTTCTACTTGCTCATGACCATAATATTATTTAAATCCGTATGGGGATTTAATTATATGTCACGTCGCAGTTGGAATGTTATTTCAACATTCTGGGAACAAGGCGGTCGCATAAAAAGCGGTAACGATTATCTTTTTGTTATTTGTTTATTGCTACTTATTCCGCTTTGGATATGGGGCTGGAAAAAACTATATAAAACAAATTATGTTGCTCTTCTTTTAATTCCTGTATTATGGTATCAAAACCGTTCAGCAAAAAAATATATGAAATCAATGTCTCGTATAAAGATACACAATATTGGTATATCAATCGGTGATGACGTTAAACAGGATTTTGAAGACAAACTAAAAAGACAACAAACAGAAATAGAAAAAAGCCCCAAGGCATCCCAAGCAATACGCTCCGGAGTAAAAAATAGACTAAAAAAACAATCATAAACCAACCATTAACTACTTTCTGTTATGATGCAAAATAGAATTTTAGGAGATAACACTATTGAAACCGCTTAATACGCTTATAAGAACAGCTATTGTAGGACTTTGTTGGAGCATTTTTTTCCTCGAAGGAATCCGTGTTATTCTCTTAACCAACTGGCATTTTGATTTAATTGATTCCAGACACTGGCGGTATTTATGGGATTTATGGATGTCAGGCTGGATGATTGACGATAAAAAAGAATGGGCATTTATTCTGATTATTTTAAGTTTTATTCCATTATGGCTTACGGGTTGGGCCGCATTAAGCCTGATTAAGTGGGAATACTGGATTAATAAATACTGGAAAAAATTTGTAACTTTTTATAAAACCAAAATTCTTAACGAAAATAACACAAGCAAAAAACAAACCGCTCTGGCACCTCGTCCGATGATTAAGCGTAAAAAATCATATAAAGAAATCAGACCTCGTAATTTAAGTTCTATGATTTCATCTCAATCAGAAAATACGCCGACACCTTCACCGATTGCCGCTAACAGAACGTTACCTAATGTTAAACCTATCACGATACCGAGTGCTGCTCCTGCACCTACGGCAACAACAAGTATTTTAGACCATTCTCTATTTAAATTTGATGATAGTGATAGTGACTTTGAATTAAACTTTGATGATTTGGATAAAATTCAAAATAAACCTAAAGAAACACCGCAACCCGAAAATAAGCCTAAGCCAAAACCAGAAAAAAACAATAACGACAAAAACAATCGCTCAAAAGATAATAATAAAGATAATAAAGAATCTAATCGCCAACAAAATAAGCCTATTCCGATGTCTGGTCAAAGCCCTGCTCCCAAAAACAGCGGAAATTCAAGTATGGAAGTGCTGAAACAAAAAGGCTATCAAATCATTAATAGTGCCACAATTAAAAATAACTTTGTTGACTTTATTGGCGTTGCTGATGGACAGATTTGTATCTGCTTGGTTGATAAAGAATCCGGAGATTGGCTGGCTGATGAAGAAAGATTTAATGATGAAGAACCCTTATGGTTCTCAGAAAACAGTCACAGAGTATCCCCTGTGCGCTGTGCCGATATTGTTAGAAATTATTTAACGGACAAACTGCAAGAAAGCGGAATTAATTATAAAATAAGCACCTATGTTATCATTCAATATGGCAACATTATCAATGCCGAAGATATGTTTGAAACTTGGAATAATATGCACATCAACGTTACTCGTATTGACAGAGGAATGCCAAGAGAATTAAAATTATTTGCCAAGACATTGGATGATGCTGAAAACAGTATAAATATTGAACAATTTGAAAAGATTAAGAAACTTGTCCGTAATTTAACTTAGGATATTAGTAAAAATGATCGACAAAACAGGTGCTGAATGGGAAGAATATAACAAAGCAAGCAGTTGGCTGTTAATGTCAATTGTCATTTCGTTAATTCTAACCGTTATTTTGGGTTTTATTGCAATTCCTTTAGGATATTTATTGGGAAGCGGTATTTCTAAAGACACCTTAAATGATGTCGCTAAATTTATGCAAATAGTCATGGATAATCCGGGCTATCTGGTTTCTCGTTATTGGAATTGGCTAAGACAAATCAACTCTTATCATGGCGAATTTTCTTTAAGTTTATGGATTCCTATTTTACCGATTATATCTGCACCTTTAGGCATTATCATCGGAATCGTATCTAATCCTTATCACTTTCAATCCAACATTCACGGTTCTGCTCGTTTAGCCGATTATAAAGACATTAAAAGAATGGGACTTTTTGATGGTTTCTGCATGGTTGTCGGACGTTATCGCGGCAGAATGTTAAAAATGAAAGAAACCTTATCAACTCTGTGTTGCGCACCTCCGGGAACTGGTAAAACTGCCGGAATCGTTATTCCGACAATTTTCAATTCTCAAGGAATGAGCCTCATTGTAAACGACCCGAAGCCTGAACTATGTTTCACGACAACTGGTGCTCGAGCTAAAGATGGACCGGTATTCGTTATCAACTGGGGTGCAGAAGACAATCCTAAAGAAGGTATTTATTACCCGAGTTGGAATCCGTTATCTCCTAATGCTTTGCCTGAGCCGGGTCCGGACCGAGACATGTACATTGATTCAATGTGTAATACCCTCGTAGAAGATCCTAAAGGCGGTGCGGATCCTCACTGGTCAAAAGCTGGTCGTGGTGCCTTAAACGGCTTGATTCACTTTATCGTATTTAAGTGTGAAAATGCTCGTGCCAATGATTATTTTATCGGTCGTGTTTATGAAGGCAAAATTGACGAGGAAGATAAAAAGGTTTTGGAGAGTTATTATATTAAAATGCACGATCCGCGTGCAGCTAAAGCAATTCAAAACTTAAGAACAAACAGTTTAACAATCGACAATTACGTCCCTATCGGAACATGGAATCTGCTGCCGGACAAATGGATTGGTCACGAATCTTGTTTAGCTATGATTTTGGAATGGATGGTTGAATCCCAAATCAAACAAGCTGAAGATATTAAACGACGTTTAGAAGAAGGCGACCAAATGGCTGCAATGGCTGATCCGATGCGTGATTTGCTGGATGCGGCAATTGAAGAAGCTCGTCAATATGGTTATTCTCAACGTTGTATTACTGAATTGAGCCAATTAAGTGCAATGCCGGATAAAGAGCGCGGTTCTGTGTTATCAACCGGTTTAGGTGGTATCGGTATTTTCAAAAACTCCGCCGTTGTCGCTCGTACAAGTTTCTCAGACTTACACTTTAAAGATTTGCGCGGTATGAAAGACCCGATTACAGGTCAATGGAAACCGATTGCCGTTTATCTGTCAGTTAACCAAGTTGATGCTAAAGCCTTAAATATTATTAGTGCAACATTTATTGACTTAATGTCATCATACCTGATTACCAATCCGCCAAACTTCCAAAGTAAATCAGACGGAAAAATGGGTCCGTTCCCTGCTCTGTTTGTGCTCGACGAGTTCCCGACTATGCCGAAACTTCGCGCCGTTATTGAAGGACCGGCCGTCGGACGTGGACAGAAAGTGTCTTATTTATTAATCGGACAAGACTTAGGACAAATTTCCGGTAAATATGGTAAGGATGACTTGGAAACAGTTATTTCTACAACGGCTTGCAAAGTTATTTTATCACAAAACAACGAACAAACGGCTCAACGTTTCTCAAAAATGATTGGTAATAAGACCGTTCAAACCACATCTTATTCTAAGAGTGAAGGTTTCACCCTTTCTAAAGGTCAGAACCCATTTGCTAAGAACGTTAGTTACCAATTACAAGGAACTTCCGTTATCAGTACAACTCAATTATTGAGTTTACCGATGTTAAAACAAGTCGTTTTAATGCAAGGTTTCATCGACAGACCGATTATGGCTGACGCTCCTCGTTATTATTTGGATAAAGAGATGAACGCTAAATCAAAAATTCCGCCATCTCCGTTTATTCCTGACTGGATTGTGGCTCAGCGCGAAGATGTCAATGAGGATATATTATCTAAATTGGGCATTGAATATGATCCGAATGAAGACGAATTTGAAGATGAGGATTTCGACGAGTCGGATGATGAATACGAAGATGACGGTGGAACTCAAGCCTAAATTATCGTATAATTCTTTAAAATTAGAAAAAAATGCAATATTTTGTCAAAATATTGCATTTTTTGTCTTGACGACATACTTAAAATAGAGTATATATATCCCTACAAACAAATTATGAATAAATTATGAATAAAAACAAACCTCCGCCTCTCCTTCTTTAGAAGTAAAAAAAGGCAAAAAAAACTCCCGCACAGACATCCTACAGACCAGGAAAGCGGAAGCAAAAAAAATTAATGTTAAACCATTTAAACTCACTAAGGTATGAGAGCAAAAAACAAAGGTCATCCTATTCTCGTGACTGCTAAATCGACATCGAATAAAAATTAGATCCCGCGCCGCCTGGCGCCCCTGTATCGCAACCCATCGACGGGTGCTGAAAGAACAAGCAGGGGCTGTCAAAAAAACGTAAGTTTATGAGAATAAGAGACCAGACTCAGAGTTAGATAAACCAAAACTTAATTACTAACTCTAACCGCGCCCCGTCCGTTCGACCTTGGACATCGGCGCATCAACAATCGACGGAAAACATGGCACCGCACCGGTCTTAATCCACAATGGATTATTGATACCTGATCGCATAGCCAATCCGTCTAGTATCTAACTAATTAACCCCGCTCACTTCGGTGAGCGGTTTTTTTATGCGGTCTTAGTCATACCGGAAGTCACACCCTACCGGCTGTGACATATCCGGTATCCACAAAACGAGTTGCCTACGGCAACACCTAACTTTTTGCCTGAATAACTTCATTCCATCCTTGCATATCAACACAAAGCAACTTATCATAAATGTCATCCCTCGATTGCAAAGCAATCGTCAAGGGATCTTCCATTTTTTAGAAGAAAAGTAATGCCCAAACCTTATACTTTATATAATGATGATTGTTTCAAAGTTCTCTCCGACTTACCCGAAGAGTCGTTTGATATGATTTTTGCCGATCCGCCGTATATGTTATCAACCGGAACCAGTTGTTTTAATGGTAAACTCATCAAAATAAATAAAGGAAAATGGGATAAATCTAATGGTATTGAACGTGATTTTGAGTTTCACAAACAATGGCTAACCTTATGCAAAAGACTTTTAAAACCAAATGGAACCATTTGGGTTTCAGGCACTTATCACAGCATTTTATCCTGCGGTTATGCCATGCTTTTACTGGATTATCATATTTTGAATGACATCGCATGGTTTAAGCCAAATGCCAGCCCTAACCTGTCATGCAAATATTTTACCGCCAGCCACGAAAATTTGTTGTGGGCGCGCAAATCAAAAAAAGCCAAGCATTATTTTAATTATGATGCGATGAAAAATGGTGATTTTTCAAAAGATATGATTAAAAAACCGGGACTGCAAATGCGTACGGTTTGGTCTATTTTCACCACACCACCGGCAGAAAAAACTTTTGGTAAACACCCCACTCAAAAGCCGATGGCTTTGTTGGAACGTATTATCACTGCCTCTACAAAGGAAGAGGACATGATTCTTGATCCATTTATGGGCAGCGGAACCACCGGCGTTGCCGCCATAAAATTAAATCGCCAATTTGTCGGAATTGACCTTAATCCGGAATATGTTGATTTATCAAGAAAGCGTATAGAAGACGCCATAGAAGATAAAAAACATAAAAAAGATTTGTTTGATTAAAGAATATTTTTTCACTTGACTTTTATTCTGATTATCTATAAAACCTTTTCTTGTTGGCGGACGTAGCTCAGTTGGTAGAGCCCCGGTTTGTGGTACCGGTTGTCGTCGGTTCGAGCCCGATCGTCCGCCCCATTTCTAACTCCCTTCGGGGAGTTTTTTTATTCTCTCTACATCAGCCCAAATTGCTTGAAAATATCTGCATAAAATTAATCTTTCATTTACATTTTGAATCTACAATAATATAAATAACATGTTATAAGAAAGTAGAGAAATGCAGTATTTTTTCAAGAAAACGAATAAATATAAGTTTAGTTTTTTAGTAGTAGCTTTTCTAAGCAGTATGCTTTTAGGAAAGTTTTGTTATGCATCAACATCATCCATTATGATTGATGCCGAAACAGGTAAAATTCTTTCTCAATATAATGCTGATGAACGCCGTTATCCGGCATCTCTTACTAAATTAATGACCCTTTATTTGACATTTGAAGCCCTGGATAAAGGACATTTAAAAATGTCTGACAAACTGAGCGTTTCTCGTCATGCTGCTAATATGGAGCCTTCAAAATTAGGGTTAAAAGCAGGACAAACAATCCAAGTTAAAGAAGCTGTCAATGCTCTGATTGTTAAATCAGCTAATGACTGTGCTGTTGTTCTGGCTGAAGCTTTAGGTAAAACAGAATCTCAATTTGCTCAAAAAATGACTGCTAAAGCTAAAAAATTAGGAATGAAAAATACTATTTTCAAAAATGCTTCAGGATTACCAAATCCCAACCAAAAAACAACAGCTCGGGATATGGCTACTTTAGGAAACGCCATGTATCGCGATTTTCCTCATTATTACTCTTTATTTTCTCAAAAAACCTATAAATATAAAGGTCGCACATTATATACACACAACCACGTTTTACAACAATTCAAAGGTGCTGACGGCATGAAAACAGGTTATACCCGAGCCGCCGGATTTAACATTGTCACATCAGCACAACGTCAAGGAAGCCGTGTCATTGCTGTTACTATGGGACACAAAACATACAAAGAACGCGATCAAAAAGTAATGAGCATGATGAATCGCGGATTAACAAAATTAGTTCAAAACGAAAAAGACAGTACTGCTCTCATGTATGCAAACTTATCGGATAAGAAACCAGTTGCCCAACCTGTCGTTGAGGAAATCGAAGTTGCTTCTAACGAAACTTCAGAGAAAGTTTGGGGAATCCAGATTGGTGCTTTCTCTAACTACGCCAAAGCACGCAATTACGCTTTGAAAGTCAAAAGAAATACTCAACAATTCTTTAAAGGCAAAAATATCAGTGTTGAGCCTGTAACAACTGGCGCAGCCGTTGTTTATCGTTCAAAAATTGTCGGTTTTGCTAAAAATGATGCCGACACAGCATGCCGTAAACTTAAGAGCAAAAACCAATCATGCATTGTTGTCGCTTCAAACCCAACAGCTTACTACGCTTCTGCTAATAGGTATTAAGAATGGATAACAAAGTTGCGCATACCATCGTCGTCAGTAACGAAAAAGGCGGAACCGGAAAATCAACAATTTCCCTGCATTTGGCAGTAAAATTATTACAAGAAGGATTTAAAGTTGCTACCATTGACTTAGATGGCAGACAAGGAACTTTATCTCAATATCTCGCTAACCGAGAGCTGTTTTGTTTCAAAAACGGAATTAAACTCCCCTCCCCTCAGCATTTTAAGATTGCTCCGACGGAAGATTACAATCATATCGCAGAGCACGCAGCTTGCGTCGAAATGCAAATAAAATCCTTACAACCTTTATATGACGCCATTATTATTGACACTCCGGGAAACAAAAATTATCTATTTGAACTGGGGCACAAATTTGCTGACACACTAATTACCCCAATAGGCGATAGCTTGATCGACTTAAATTCAATCTCTGAAATAGATTTTACGACAGGAAAAGCCGGAAAACCGGGATGTTACGCTAATTATATATGGGAAGTCAAAAAATACCTTGCAGCTCAAGGGAAAAACTACCTCAACTGGATTGTTGTCGGCAATAAAATCAGCAACACCCGCTCAAACAATAAATTAATTGTTTTTGACTATTTGCAACAACTGGCAAAGCTTTACGGCTTCCGTGTTTGCGAAGGTTTCAAAGATCGCGTTATCTATAAAGAATTATTCTTAGAAGGATTAACTGTTTTAGACATGCAGAACGATCTTTTAAAGCGTCATATGACACTTTCTCATATTGCCGCAAAACAAGAAATAAAGCGCTTAGCAGAGTTTATCTGTCCCGAATAAATCATACATTTAAATTTTCCACAAAAGCATTAAATATGATTGTCTTTATAAGTACTGGTGTTAAACTGACCGGTATTAAATGGTGCAATATTTGAAGGATTGACAATGATACAAACGATTCAAACGACACCCTATGCAGATCAAAAAATGGGAACTGCCGGCTTAAGAAAAAAATCAAAAGTTGTTATGCAGAAATATTATATTGAAAATTTTGTGCAATCTATCTTTGATGTTATCGGAAATTTAAAAGGGAAAACCTATGTTTTAGGTGGTGACGGCCGTTTTTATAATGATATAGCTATTCAAAAAATCATCAAAATGGCCGCTGCTAACGGTGTCTCTAAACTCGTTATCGGACAAAATGGTTTTCTTTCCACACCGGCCTCATCAAATATTATCTTAAAAAACAAATTAGATGGCGGTTTTGTTCTTTCTGCTTCCCATAATCCGGGCGGAGAAAATGGAGATTTTGGAATAAAATATGCGAATCAAAGCGGTGGCCAATGTCCCAGCTCAACGAGTGAAGAAATTTATAAACATACCTTAAACATCAAGGAATTCAAAATTTGCGATGCTCCCGATATTGATTTATCAAAATTAGGACATCAGGAACTATGCGGTATGGAAATCGAAATTATTGATCCTGTCATTGATTATGTAAAAATGATGGAAGATATCTTCGATTTCAATGCAATTAAGCAATTATTTGCAAAAGGTTTCACAATGCGTTTTGATGCAATGAATGCTGTAACTGGACCTTATGCTCAACGCATATTTGAAGATATCCTCGGCGCTAACAAAGGCTCTGTTGTTAATGCTATACCTCTTCCAGATTTTGGAGGTTTACACCCTGATCCGAACTTATTATACGCCAAAGAATTAATTAATTTGATGTTTTCAGATCAATCTCCTGATTTTGGCGCTGCTAATGACGGTGATGGTGACCGTAATATGATTCTCGGACATAACTTTTTTGTAACACCGAGTGATAGTTTAGCTATTTTAACGGATAATTATAAACTCATTCCCGCATACAAAAATGGGATTTTCGGCGTTGCAAAATCAGCCGCAACATCAACTGCCGTCGGGCGTGTTGCCAAAGCCCATAATATCGGATACTACGAGGTTCCGACCGGTTGGAAATACTTTGTCAATCTAATGGACTCCAACAGAATTACCTTCTGCGGAGAAGAAAGTTTCGGTACAGGATCTTCTCATATCAGGGAAAAAGATGGAATTTGGGCTGTTCTTTTCTGGCTCAATATTATTGCCGCTACAGGTAAATCTGTTGAACAAATTACACGTGAACATTGGCAAAAATATGGACGTAGTTATTATATGCGTTTTGATTTTGAAGGTATTTCAACAGACGTTGCCGATAAATTAATGGCTGATTTAGAAGCAAAATTACCCAGCCTAAATGGTAAAAGTTTCGAAAATTATCATATTTCTAATGCAGCACCATTTATATACAATGATCCGGTAGATCATTCCAGCACTAAAAACGGTTTAATCATTAAATTTGCAGATGGCTCACGTATTGTTTACCGTTTATCAGGAACAGGATCAAGTGGCGCTACCTTACGTGTATATCTTGAAAAATATGACACGAAAAACTTAAATGGAGACCCCTTAAAAATGTTAGAGAATATTTTAGAAATTGCTCTAAACATTGCTGAGGTCCAAACTCGTACAGGAAAACAACACGCAGATGTTATCACTTAAACCTTACATCAGTTGTCTGATTTTCGGGCTAGCATTTGTTATTTCGACAAATGCTAATGCTGGGTTATATGGTTTTTCAGAAACAGGTGAACAATTCTCTGCAGAACATTTATCTGTTCCGCCTCGTCACATTTCAAACTATAGAAAAGAAATGCGAGATCTCATTGTTGCTTTGGCTCAGTACGGAAAAAGTCGCAATCCGAATTTTCAAGTTTTAGTGCATGAAGGACAATACTTATTAGATAAAAGTCTTTGGGAATATCACCTTGATGCTTATAATAAAATCAGAAGAACTCAAAAAAATGTTCAGGATATTTCTTTCCTAAAAAAAGATGTCTCTGAACTTGAAGAACAAAAGCATCTGTCTCTCACTTATACGGATATCATAGATGGTATAGTTGTTAATAGCTTATATTGTCAAAAAAGATCTCATGAATTGCTAGATAAATCGAATCTCCCTATTGTTTCTATAGAACATTGTCCGGATGAAAAAAGCATTGATGATGCAATAACTTCATCTTTCTTAGAAAAGAGGTTAATTTACCCGTTTATAGATCCTCAATATGCTTTTCGCCATATTTATCATCAACTTATTATTAATGAGACTGCTGATGGTATTTTAACAACAAAACAAGCTAAAAACATCAGTTTTTTGATAGATGACGAAAAATTTTCAAACCCCTACCAAATGCTTGATGAAATAAGGCAATCCAACTATGACATCGTAGTTATTCATCCCGTATTTCATAATACAATTCCCTTCAGTAAAGAAGATGTCCATGCGATGAAATTCAAAAAAAATGGTGCACGCAGATTAATTTTTGCCCTTTATAATGTAAGTGAATTATCAGAAAAAAATTATCTTTGGCAGAAAAAATGGTCACAAACATTACCTAATTGGCTCATTGCAAAATCTTTAGTATCTGAAAATTCTTATATTGCACAGTATTGGCGTCCGGAATGGAAAAAAATTGTAAGTCACTACTTCAAAAGCATTGTTGATAGTGGATATGACGGTGTTTTTCTGACTGGTTTGGAAAATCATGAGTATTTTGAACACAACAAACCGTTAGAGTAGGAGAAAAAAATGAACGAAGTTGAAATCTTAGATATCACAAGAGAAGCGATATTTACTTTATTAAAAGTTGTAACGCCTGTCTTGTTGGTTGCTCTGTTTATCGGTTTGTTTATCGGTATCTTTCAAGCTTTAACACAAATCCAAGAAATGACTTTAGCGTTTGTTCCAAAAATTCTCGGTGTATTTATTGCATTAATTTTACTTTTCCCTTTTATGTTAAATCAAATGCGCAACCTTAGTACAACTTTGCTTGATAAAATCATAAACGGCGGCTAGCAATGCAGGAATTCCTTTTTTCCGAAACATATCGCTTTTTATTTATATTTTTGAGAATTGGTGCTGCACTAATGCTTATGCCTGGGTATAGCAGCGCATACATCAATACGAGATTAAGATTATCTATTGCTGTCATGGTATCTATTATATTGGTTCCGTTCTTAAATGATCTTATCCCAGCACCGGCTGAAACTATAACCGAAAATTTTCAACTTTTCTTTATTGAACTTTGTTATGGTATTTTCTTAGGCGTTATTATGCAGTTTATGTATTATGCCATAAACATGTGCGGCAATTTCGTTGGTCAAGCCTCTGGTTTTGCCAGTGCTCAAATGTTTGATCCGACCTCTCTCAACCAATCCATCGTCACAGAAACTTTTCTGAGTTTAATTGCTATCACGGTCATTTTTATACTGGATTTACATCACCTTATGTTAAGTGCCGTTATAGACAGTTATAATATATGGCCGGCGGGACAACCCTTCCCTATTGAAGATATGACCGAATATTTAACTTCAACTATGAATAACGCTTTTATTTTAGGTTTCAAAATCGGGGCCCCATTTGTTGCTTTTATGGTTATTTTCTATACCAGTATGGGATTATTATCTCGTCTTATGCCACAATTGAATATTTTCTTTCTATCCTTGCCATTACAAATCTATTTGGGATTAGGATTATTACTCATTACTTGTCCGGTGATGATCATGTGGTTCTGCCGTCATTACGAAGATGGCTTAATGCGTTTTATTCATTAGAGGAGATCAGAGATGGTAACCCCTGAAGAAGAAGACGAAGCCTCGAAAACCGAAGAAGCCACCGAACATAAAAAGCAAAAAGCAAAAGAAGAAGGTAATGTTGCTTTATCCCAAGATGCCAAAAGCTTTATCATGTTACTTGGTATGCTCGTCGTTGTTTGGCTCTTATTTCCAATTCTCGGACGATGGTATATACAAGACTTTTCCGTATTTATAAGTGACCCCAATAACATTCCAACCGATGACTATCATCTCCAATTAGTTTTAACGAAAACAATTGTCTCATTCTTCAAAATCATGGCCTTTCCTTTCCTAATTTTAATGGTCCTCGGTATTTTTGCCAGCATCGGTCAAACCGGTTTTATCTTTGCACCTAAACGATTGGAGCCGAATTGGGACAGATTAAACGTTTTCAGCCAATTAAGCAAATTTATAACCATGCAAAAGGTTGTCGACAGCTTAAAAGGAATCATTAAAATAACCGTTATCGGTTTTATCGGAATTCTGGTTTTAAAACCTTACCTTAAAGAGGCTGATCTCTTACCGGATATGTCAATCATTGGCATTTTAAAGATAATTCATAAAATTGTTGTCCTATTAATATTCACAGTTGCTTGTGCGACTTTGATTATTGCTCTTGCCGATTTTGCATATCAGAAGTATACTCACCTAAAAAAATTGAGAATGACAAAACAGGAAGTTAAAGATGAATACAAACAAATGGAAGGAGACCCGCTCGTCAAATCTAAAATACGCCAGATTCGCACAGAACGCGCTCGCAGACGTATGATGGATAATGTTCATAAGGCAGATGTGGTTATTGTTAACCCGACGCACTTTGCTGTCGCCTTAGAATATAAAATGGAAACAATGGATGTTCCGGTTGTTGTTGCTAAAGGTGTTGATCATATTGCCCTTAAAATTAAAGAAATCGCAACACAAGACGACATTCCGATTGTTGAAAATCCGCCTCTCGCAAGAGCATTATATGCTAGCGTAGATATTGACGAACCGATTCCAACCGAACACTTTAAAGCCGTAGCCGAGGTAATTGGATATGTTATGCAACTCAAAAATCCACAGACCTGATAAGTTACTCCACAGAAGACTTATCACTTTAGTCTACTCGTTATTAGCATTAACGATAGCCTTGGTACTGTTTTTGTTATATCAGGAATACAGACTACTGTTAGTCTTTAGCTTTATTCTAATAACCGTTTTCTGTCTGACAATGACTTTTAAAACCGTGACAGCCGCCGAAGAAGCCATAAGTTACGGCGGTTTTGCCAATGAATTGATGAGAAATGATTTTGAGATTCTACGTATTGATAACGCTAAACTCGAACCTGTTATTCAAAATGATTTAGCTCAAGATTTTTTCAAAGACACTCAAATTGTTAGCTTTTTAGAAAAGCACCTTACCAATACACCGACTAATCATAGTGCTTTTGCTCGTTTAAAAACAGCTCTTCTGAACTTAAGTAGCGACACAGTTACCTTAAATTTAAATATTCATCATGATGACAATACCGTATTTACTCCGGAAAGTTATTTTGAAGTCAGTATCAGACCTATTTATTTAAAAAAGACAGATATTTTTACCGGAAGATTTTCAATAAAAGCCATTAAAAAATCTTGTTATATTTTATGGAGACTAAAAGATATTTCCGCTCGCCATAATATGGAACAAATTTTTCAAGACGAACGCAAATCTTTGCATGATTTTCTGGATTACTTACCTGTCGGTTTATATACCTGTCGAAATGATTATTATATTGAATATTGCAATCATACCTTTGCTAATATGTTGGGTTATACCCGAGAAGAATTGATTAGTCATAATCTGCGAGAAATACTAACACCGCAAACAACTCTGCCACCGCAACAATCACATTGGTGTGGTAATTTATACTTTAAGAACACAGATCAACAAAACAACGAATTTTTTGTTACACAGGAAAGTTTTCGCGATGATAAAGATATAAAGTTTCATTGCGTTGCTCTCAATAATATTCCTAATGACAAAGATTTAAAACAACATCTCAATAAATCCCTTGATGAAATCAACTGGTTATTTAATAATGCACCTGTCGGAATTGGTTTTATAACGCCACAGACAATAATTCTCGATTGTAATACAAATATTATGTCCTATTTTGCAATGACAAAAGAAGACATTATAAATCATAGCCTTCTTGATTTTATCACAAATGATGATCAGTCTTTATTGTTAAATACAATCAAAACATATAACGAAACCAAACAAAACACAAATATAGAGCTCCACTTTAAAAATTCAACCGGAGATAAAATAGCAACATTATATCTCCAACCGATGCAACGTTTACACTCTGACCGTCCGCAATTAGAAGGTTTCGTTTTCTATCTCATTGATACAACAAAGCATAAACAGTTGGAATTACAATATGCGCAAGCCCAAAAAATGCAAGCTATGGGACAACTGGCCGGAGGCGTTGCTCATGACTTTAACAACTTATTGACGGCAATGATCGGATTTTGCGATTTACTACTCCAACGTCACGGAATAGGCGATCCATCATTCTCAGATTTAATGCAAATCAAACAAAATGCAAATCGTGCTGCAGCTTTAGTCCGTCAATTATTGGCATTTTCCCGCAAACAACCGTTAAAACCAAAATTAATTGATGTTACAGAGAATTTTGTTGAATTATCTCAATTACTCAAACGTGTTTTAGGCGAACAAATAACTTTAAAATTCAATCATAGTAATGATTTAGGTTATATTCGTGTTGACCCGGTTCAATTCTCACAAGTTTTCTTAAATTTGGCCGTTAATGCCAAAGATGCCATGAATGGAAGCGGCACATTAACTATCTCCACACATGTTGAAAATCTCACACAACCATATCAATTTGGCGCCGATACCATTAAGCCGGGAGAATTTGTCGTTATTGATGTTAAAGATACCGGTTGCGGCATCCCTATTGAAAACCTAAACCGCATCTTTGAACCTTTCTTCTCAACCAAACAGAATATTGTCGGTTCAGGAACCGGATTAGGATTAGCTATGGTCTATGGTATTGTCCGACAAACAGAAGGATTTATCAAAGTTGAAAGCATTGTCGGCAAAGGAACAACCTTCTCTGTACATCTCCCGAGATTTGAAAACAGCGATGAAGAAAAAGATAGTGATATTCAAACTAAAGAAGTTATTACCGATCGTGATGGTACCCCAATTCTGACTGTCCAAGAAAAAACTTCTGCACCGGTGAACTTAAATCAAAAACTCATTTTTGGTTTGAATGTTTCAGCTTTAGATCGTGCAAATAATATCACACAAACAGACAATCCTGATGTTAGAATTTTATTTGTAGAAGACGAAGATTCTGTTCGTACCTTCGCTGTCAGAGCTCTTAAGAAAAAAGGATATGACGTTATTAGTTGCAATTCTGCAGAAAATGCACTAGAACGATTAGAAACTGACACAAACTTCAATCTGTTGGTCACAGATATGGTTATGCCGGGAATGAGTGGTGCCGAATTAGCAGAAATCGTTCATCAAAAAATTCCTGACATTAAAATTATATTGGCTTCAGGTTACTCTGAAGAAATCGCCCGCAGAGAGTTGGCCGCTTCTCAAGACTTTGAATTTATGGCAAAACCTTTCAGTCTTGGAGATCTGACCCAGAAAGTGTTTAATGTCCTGAATAAAAAATAGAGTCATAAATGTCCGAAACACAACAAATAGCTTTTAAATTTTCTTCACATCCCTACTTGGGACGAGAAGATTTTATGGTTTCTGACTGTAATTATGAAGCTGTTCAAATGATAGATAACTGGCCGAATTGGCCTTTTTTCGCTGTTTGTTTATATGGCCCAAGTGGTTGTGGAAAAACACATTTAGCTCGTATTTTTTCAGACAAAGTTTCTGTCGTAAAACATTACCCTTACAAAATACCTGCTATTCAAGCCAAAAATATAACTCTTGACTCACCTCATGAGTTATTTACTCAGAACTCTTGTCTAATCGTTGAAAATTTAGATGAACATATAAATCAGGAAGCTGTTTTCCATTTATATAATTTATACCGTAATGAAGGCGGATTTATTTTATTTACGGCTAGACAAGCACCTGCTCGTCTCCCCTTAACCTTGCCGGATTTAAAATCCAGACTGAATATTATGCCTTCTATAGAAATTGGCGAGCCTGACGATGAAATGTTATCAGCTTTAATTTTAAAATTATTTAATGACAGACAATTATTAGTTGCTCCGGAAATTATTATGTATATGATAAAAAACATGCAACGTTCTTTTACTTATTGTAATAAGCTCGTTGCTGAAATAGATAATATATCTCTTATCAGAAAAAGAGCCGTTTCATTGAACATTGTTAAAGAAGCAATTAATAATTTAAATAGCACAGCACAAGGTGAATTATTTTCATGATAAAAAAACAATATTTAAATTCCATCACTTTTTTACAAATATATAGCTTTTTAACAACGGCCATATATGGGTGCTTCTTTTTTATACATTATCTAAACAGAAATCTTAGTCCTTTTTATTTGCCGCTTTGTTTTATCATTGTTTGGCAGGCTTTATTTATTTTATTTTCGCTGTTTCCTCGTAACATAATTAAAACATTATGTATGTTCCTGTTAATAGGAAACGCAATTGCCCTTTATTTCATGTATGCTTATCATATTCCTGTCGATAAAATTATGATTATGAATGCTCTTCAAACAGACCAAGCTGAAGCTTCTGAAATAATAAACATAAATTTAATAGCGACAATTATACTATTGGGAATACTACCTGTAATCTGGATTGGTTTAAAGACTGCCATACATCCCTGTTCTTTCCAAAGAACATTTAAAAGCATTATTCTCAGCTTATCGATTATCTTGACTTGTTGTATTCTGGCACCTTCTCAAACAAGTAAATTAATGCACCATTTCAAATATCTTCAAATCTATCTTCCTCCGATAAATTATTTGCTTAGTGGAGGACAGATTATAATTGAAAAATTAACACCGCAACCACCATTACAGCGTTTGACTGATGACATAAAAAAAACAACAATATCAGGTAAACCCAATTTGATTGTTTTTATCGTAGGTGAAACAACTCGTGCAGCTAATTTTTCGCTCAATGGTTACCATCGCCCAACAAACAAAGCGCTGACACCTTATTTAAAAGACATTATTTATTATCCTGACACAGGTGCCTGCGGGACATCAACGGCAATTTCCGTTCCCTGTATTTTTTCCGTATATAATCAAAAACAATTCCAAAGCGGGAGCGAACAATATACTGAAAATGTTTTAGATATTTTCAAAAAAGCCGGTTATAAAGTCCGTTGGTTTGATAATGACGGAGGCTGCAAAAATGTTTGTAATCGTGTCCTTTATGAAGAGCCTTGTAAAAATAAAACTTGTTCAGATAACATCTTGCTGAATAATCTAAAAAATACAATTCAAAAAAGCAAAAAGAATCAATTAATAATTTTACATACTCGTGGCAGTCATGGTCCTTCTTATCATTTACGATATGAAAAAGAAGATGATTTATACGCTCCGATCTGCACAATAGATGATATATGGAATTGCACGCCGGAAGAACTGGTCAATGTTTATGATAATACGGTTCATTATGTTTCCAGATTTATAGCCAAAACTATTGATATTCTAAAAAGTTTGGAAAAAGAATATAATACTTCTTTAATCTATACCTCTGACCACGGAGAATCATTAAAAGAAGATGGCTTGTTCTTGCACTCTGCCCCTATGGAAACAGCTCCTAAATATCAAACTGAAGTTCCTTTATTGATATGGTTGCCGCAAAATAATCTTTATCACCTCAATAAGCAGTGCTTAAAAAACAAAGCTTCAAAAAACAAATATTCACATGACAATATATTCCATAGCCTGCTGGGATTAGGAAATATAAAAAGCTCATATTACCAACGGGAACTTGACATTTTTGCTGAATGCAAAAGATAATCTTGCAAGAATCAATCATTTTTATTATAAATCAATACGATAGTAAATGGTATTATAATACCATTATACAATTTATTGAAAAATATTGTTTTTTTCTTGTTGACATTAAAAAAAATTCAAGTATATTCACAGACGAATAAAAACAACCATCTTTATATAAGAGAGATAATATGAACGAAACTTATGCAACAAAAGCATCAGACATTGAAAGAAAATGGTACGTTCTTGACGCTGAAGGCGTTGTTCTTGGTCGTTTAGCCGCTGAAGTTTCTAAACTTTTGCGCGGTAAGCACAAACCAAGCTACAGCCCAAACTTAGACTGCGGCGACTATGTTATCGTTATCAATGCTGATAAAGTTAAATTAACCGGTAAAAAATTAACCGATAAAAAATATTACAAACATACCGGCTGGATTGGCGGTATTAAAGAAACAACTGCTGGAAAAATTTTGAGCAGTCGTTTTCCTGAAAGAGTTATCATCAAAGCTGTTGAACGCATGATTACACGTAATCCTCTGGGTCGTCAACAAATGACAAAATTAAAGGTATATGCTGGTTCTGAACATCCTCATACAGCACAAAATCCTGAAGTTTTCGACATTGCCGCTAAAAATGAAAAGAATAAAAGGAGCGAGTTATAATGGCTGAAAAAATTGAATCTTTAAAAGATATTAAGAGCGCTGCAAAAGCTTCTAAAGCTGCTAGCACTTCAGAAACAGCTGCTCGCAAACCAAACCGCGACAAACAAGGTCGTTCTTATGCAACTGGTAAAAGAAAAGACGCTGTTGCTCGCGTATGGATTAAGCCGGGTAAAGGTAATATCACAATCAATGAAAAATCAATTGATCAATACTTTGCTCGTCCTGTTTTGAAAATGATCATCAATCAACCGTTTGAAATTACCAATCGCGTTAATGAATTTGATGTTATCTGCACTGTTAAAGGTGGTGGATTATCTGGTCAAGCTGGCGCTATCAAACATGGTATTTCAAAGGCTTTGAATGAATACGAACCTGAATTAAGAGCTGTCTTGAAAAAGGCTGGTTTCTTAACGCGTGATGATCGTGTTGTTGAACGTAAGAAATTCGGTAAAGCAAAAGCAAGACGCTCTTACCAATTCTCAAAACGTTAATCTTTACGAAAAGAAAATCGTTTTATTTCAATGGGTTGGAAATTTTTCCAACCCATTTTTTTGTTTCACATAGGCTTGCATTCTGAGGTTTTGTTACTTAACTAAAGAATATAAACTTTAGATTAGGAAAGAACCATGACCGATAAAGGAACCCTCCCCTTAAAAGCCGCGCGTAAATTAAATATGCTGATTTTGCATAATGAGGCTTTGGCAAAAGATAAAAGCTTGCAAGAAAAAATCATCGCTTGGGGCTTAGATATGCTGGAAGAAGCCCGTGCTGATTGGAGTGATATGCGAGCCAGTATTTTAGATTCAATAATAACCTGCGACCACAGAAAAGAAGCCCACAAAAGGGGAAAAGCGCGAGATAACAAATATGCTCCGTTTAGAGAATATTTCAGGAATTTACAAGAACAAAAGTTCATAGAATATCAAAAATCGGGAAAGAAAATGACTGCCAATGGTTTTGTCGGGTGGTTTTTAGAAAATATACCAGATGAAGTAACAATTCCATACAAGCCAAGCAATCAATACAATAAATTAATAAAATTAGCCGAAGAAAATAATCGTGAGTTAAAGAAAAATCACCCATAGAATGCAAAAGGGGATTCTTGCATTCTGCGCCGGATAGACAGGGGTTTTACTCTTCGTTAAAGTAAAAATGCAAAATTTTGCGTTAACTTTAATAAGGAGAAAAGAAATGGATATGTATCCGAAATATACCTCACCGTTTGGGTATCAAACAGGAACGGGTGGCATAGATACCTATGGTGTTGACCACTCGGAATTTACAACACGAGATGAATTACAGTATCAAACGGCACGAATTAACCGAGAAAATGACCTGATGACCCAAATGAACAATCAGGACATAACCAACTATCCGCAATACACAACCAACTTCTGGGGAACAAATGCGGATAATAACTACGGCTTTGGAACGTCTAATATTGAAAACAATATTGAAAATAGACAACAAACCATGACATCTGTCCCGCAGATGACACCACAACCGAGCACCCTTCAGATTCAACAACAACCGGATATGTGGGCTGACCAAAATAAACGAAATGCAGAAAACAACTTGTTAATGAGTGGATTAGATACTCTTTATGGCGTAAATAGAGCTATCAATGGAGCAACTTTCGGTGGACTTGATTGGTTGGGCAATAAATTAGGAATTGATACACAGATGAATGAGTATCTGAAACTTAAAGATGCCCAAGGTCAAGGAGATATTGCCAGGACAACTGGACAAATAGTTGAGTATGGTAGTGGCGGGCTAAGTACCGGAGCTATTGGTAAAGCCGCTTATGAGCCGGCTCAAATGGCGTATAATAGTTATAAAATTGGTAGTAAATATAATAAATTATTGGATGACCCACTTCAAGGAAATGGAACAGATATTATTGCAACAATGAAGAATCACACCGGAGAGCCTGTTGTTTTACAACGTGGTGAAGCCATATTGGGGGAACATGGAAATGTTATAACTAGCGGAAGACCTTTACAGCATATAACCGGAACTTCTCGTAATTACGGATTAGATAAAATAATTTATAAACATAATATGCCAAGAAATGAAGTCACTCAAATTCCTAAGTATATTAAAAATAATGAACCTATAGAAGTAACTTCAAGAAATCAGCATGTTTATGCTATTAAAGGTCCTAATGGAGAAACAAGGATAGTCACAACACCACAAGATAGTTACAGAACTATTTCTTCAATGTACATAAAAAGCAAGTAAAAAAAGCCCTCGCAAGAGGGCTTTTCCTTTCTTAATCCTACTCTCTGCTTCCTCGCGAGAGAGAGATACACAACAGGCGATTTCCGTTTCATTCCTGTCGGTAAGAAATACCTTAAGGTACATATAATATAGCATATTTTTGCAAAAAAGCAATAATCATCATCGAAAAATAAGAACTGTTATGTTATCGCTTATCCGCAATACGGAACAAACTTCTGGGGAAGTTCTGCAGATAATAATTATGGCTTTGGAACATCTAATATTGAAAACAATATTGAGAATATGCAGACTACAAGTCAGCCGCAGCCAACATCTAACGATCCTAATTGTTATATGACTTTTGATGGGCAAAAGTTAAATTTTAGCAAGCTATAGGGCATAGACAAGATATTCTCTGAAACACTAAAGTTAAAATCTAATATTAACTTAACAAAAGGAGGGAAAATATGCCAAATCCGCTTTTATGGCCTGTAGCAAGAAAAGTAGGAACTCAACTCTTAAAACAAACGGTCTTTCCTAAAACTTTAAACGAACATGAAGACTTAGTTGTTAAGGAGATGAGTAACAAAAATTCTCCTATGCACAAAGATGTATCAAAATGGACAGATAGTGATCTAAATAAAGCTCTATCGTCTCCATCTTTTAAATACAATTATACTTTACAAAATAAAGCTAGGCAGTATATTAAAAGAAAATAATGTATACTTAATAAAGAATATGCAAAATGCAAAAATTATGGATAAAGACAAAACAAATAGTTATTTTTTTCGCATTAT
>CAMOQT010000006.1 GCA_946623145.1 uncultured Azospirillum sp. | reverse complement strand
GAAAATGTTGCTCCACGTAAAGATTTTATCGGCCATGTTGAAGCTATTAAAAGTGTTGATTTGCGTCCTCAAATTACCGGTTATGTCGAAAAAGTCCTTTTTAAAGAGGGGAGTTTTGTTCAAGAAGGCGACATTTTATTTGTTATTGAGCAACAACGTTATATGGCGAATCTTAAATTAGCCGAAGCTGACTTAGCCAAAGCAAATGCTAATTTAATTAAAGTTGAAAAAGACTATAAAAGACAAATTTCTTTGAATAAACAAAAATATGCCTCAGAATCTGCTGTTGATACAGCTCGTAATAATTTAGCAGCAGCTCAGGCTGCCGTTAAGCAGGCTAAAGCTAATTTAGATTTGGCTAAAATTAATGTCGGATACACCACAATTAAAGCACCAATCAGCGGCTATATCGGTAAAGCCCTTGTTACAGAAGGGAATTTTGTTACATCCTCTTCTCAAACTTTAGCCAGAATCGTTCAGACAAATCCTATTCGCATCGTTTATTCAGTTAATGACAAAGACTTTGTTGATGTACGACAAAATGCAGGTGACGGTCAAACATCTGATTTAAGAGACAGCGAGATTGTTTTGCCAAACGGACAAAAGCTTTCTCTTAAACCACAAAGTCGCTTTACTGATAATGAGGTAAACACAGATACGGCAACTGTTGCGGTCTATGATGAATATAATAATTCTCAAAGACTTTTGACACCGGGTAACTATGTTCAGGTTCTTCTCAGTACCAGCGCACCGCTTGATGCCGTTGTTATTCCGCAAGCGGCTATTGCTCAGGATGCGCAAGGTGTTTATGTTATGGTTGTCGGCGATGATGATATTGCCGAACAACGTCGCATTGTTTTGGGCGACTTGGCTGGTGATAAACAAATTGTCAAACAAGGATTAAAAGCTGGTGAAAATGTTATTGTTCAAGGTATTACAAAAGTTCAATCCGGTCAAAAAGTTAAAGCTACGGCTGTTTTAGCAGAAGGAAATAATTAATGTTTTCAAGAATTTTTATTGAGCGTCCGCGTTTTGCAATGGTCATCTCATTAGTATTGTCCCTTGCCGGTCTTATTGCTGTTTTTTCACTTCCTATTGCTTTATATCCGGAAATCACACCGCCGGAAGTTGTCGTTTCTGCAACTTATCCGGGAGCCAGTGCCGAAGTTATTGCAAAAACCGTCGGTATTCCGTTGGAAGAAGAAATTAACGGTATTGAAAATATGCTTTATATGAGTTCTTCATCCGAAGACTCTCGTTATTCTTTAACTGTTACTTTTGAAGTCGGTATTGATCCTGATATGGCTCAGGTTAAAGTACAAAACCGTATTCAACAAGCCCAATCAAAATTGCCGACTGATGTTACCAGACAAGGTTTAACGGTTAAAACACGTTCTTCAAACATTTTAGGTTTTGTCACAATTAACTCGCCGGATGGTAGCTATAACGGTCAGCAACTTAGTAATTACGTTCAAAATAACATTAAGAATCCGATTAGCCGTGTCAAAGGTGTCGGTGAGGTTAATATTTACTCTCCTAAATTATCTATGCGTGTTTGGCTTGATGCCGATAAAATTACGGCTCTTAATATTCCTGTCAGCACTATATCCGCAGCTATTCAAAGCCAGAATTATCAACCTTCTTTAGGAAAAGTCGGTGCCATGCCGGGAGATGGAACGCAACAACTCGTTTACACTCTTCAAACGCAAGGACGTCTGAATAACAAAGAAGATTTTGAAAATATTATTGTTCGCACAGCCGAACAAGGTGGTTTGGTTCGTTTAAAAGATGTTGCACGTGTTGAAGTCGGTCAAGAAAGTTACCAAACCGACGCAACCTTTAATGCCCAAACAAATGTGGCTATTGCTATTAATTTGTTATCCGGTGCTAATGCGTTAGACACGATGGAACGTGTTAAAGCTGAAATGAATCGTTTGGCTGAAAAGTTCCCTAAAGGGATTGCCTATACAATCGGTTATGACTCAACAGAATATATCGAAGCTTCTATTGAAGAAGTCGTTTTTACGCTGTTCTTAACCTTAGCTTTGGTTATTTTAGTCTGTTATGTCTTTTTACAAGATTGGCGCTCTACCTTGATTCCATCTTTAACCATTCCTGTTTCTTTATTAGCAACTTTTGCCGTGATGTTAGCTTTAGGTTATTCGCTGAATATGTTAACATTATTCGGTTTAGTGTTAGCTATCGGTTTGGTTGTTGATGATGCCATAGTGGTTGTCGAACGTGTTTTATTCTTAATGGAAAAAGAAAATTTGGATCCAAAACATGCGACGATTAAAGCCATGGAACAGGTTTCAAGCGCTATTATTGCAACGACTTTGGTATTATTAGCTATTTTCGTGCCGATTGGATTTATCGGCGGTATTACCGGTAAAATTTACCAACAATTTGCCATTGCCATTTCAACAGCCGTCTTTTTCTCCTCTGTAAATGCTTTGACTTTGTCTCCGGCATTGTGTGCAACGATCCTCCGACCGTTAAAACCTGTTACCTCTGGTCCGTTGTATTGGTTTAATACTCTTTTGAACAAGTATCGTAACAGTTATGTTTATATTGTGGCAATTATCGGACGTAAAATTAGTGTTATCGCATTAATTTTAGGATTATTGATTTTAGGAAATATCGCTTTCTTAAAAATCAGCCAAACTTCTTTTATTCCGAGTGAAGACCAAGGTGTTATTTTTGCTAATGTTCAACTTCCTGAAGGTGCATCTCGGGAGCGTACACAAAAAGTTTTGGATAAAATCTATGATATTGCCAAGTCAGAAAAAGGCATTAAAGATGTGTTAGCCGTATATGGAGCTTCAATGATCGGTGGCTCAGGTGAAAATGTCGGTATGTCAATTATTACCTTGGATACTTGGGATAAACGTAAAGATGCTAACTTATATTCAACAAACATTATGAATCGGCTGAGAGCCAAAGTTCAAGCTTTACCTGAAGCTGATATTCAAATGTTTGAACCGCCGGCAATTATGGGATTAGGTATGAGTGGTGGTATGGACTATCGTTTACAATCCTTAGATACTGATAATCCTCAAAAAATTGAAGCAGCGTTACAACAAGCTTTAATGATGATTAATCAAGCTCCGGAGACAGCATACGCATACTCTACCTATACAGCATCTACGCCAAATATCTACATTGATATTGATCGTGCCAAAGCTGAATCAATGAAAGTTCCTGTTGGAAATATTTTTTCCGTTTTACAGAATTATCTCGGTTCCAGCTATATTAATGATGTCAACTTCGGTACTCAGGTTAATAAAGTTATGATTCAGGCTGATTGGCCCTATCGTAAAGATTTAAACAGCATTGATAAATTATATGTTCAAAATGCTTTGGGCGAAATGGTTCCTTTAGGCTCTATGATTAAAATGAGAAAAGTTTTATCTCCACGTGTTGTGACTCGTTATAACCAGTATCCGAGTGCATCCATTACGGCTGTTCAAAGTCCGGCTGTCAGTACCGGTCAAGCTATGAATGCATTGGAAAAACTTTCACAAAAACTGCCGCAAGGTTTTAGTTATGAGTGGTCCAGCATGAGTTATCAAGAAAAAGGCAACCAAGGGCAAATCGGATATTTAATTATGCTCGCTTTTACATTTGCTTATTTATTCTTAGTTGCTCAGTATGAAAGTTGGTCAACACCTTTACCTGTTTTAACCTCTGTCACGGTGGCTATGTTGGGAGCATTGGGCGGTTTGTTTATTACTGCTTTACCGTTAAGCATTTATGCTCAATTAGGCTTGATTTTATTAGTCGGTTTAGCTGCTAAAAATGCTATTCTGGTTGTTGAATTTTCTAAGGAAGAAAGAGAGAATGGTGCAACTATTGTTGAAGCAGCGATGACCGGAACTCACGAACGTTTCCGTGCTGTTTTGATGACGGCTTTTACTTTTATTTTAGGTGTTTTCCCGATGATTATCGCAACAGGTGCCGGTGCTTCAAGCCGTGTTGCTATCGGTGTTCCTGTTTTTTACGGAATGTTAATTGGTACAGCAGGCGGTTTGCTTGTTATTCCGCTCTTATACATTCTTTTCCAAACATTAACCGAAAAAACGGGAAGTTGGAAAAAAGGACATCAGGAACAAATCCAACAACATCATTAAGAAAATAAGGCTTCTTAACAGAAGCCTTATTTTTTAGAATTTATGCATTTTATTTTCAATATATTCTTTTAAATCTTCAGGTATTGCATCGTCTTTAAGTTGTTGATTTAAAATCTTGATAATATCATCTCGATATTGAGCTTGTTGGAGAGCAATCTCCACTAAATTATAAACGGCAGCCATATAAATATAAGCATCTCTTACCTGTAACTGCTTAGCTATTTGTTTATAAGGAGGTGTATAATCTTCTGTCTTGGGGTGCTGACTAATATCATAGGCCGATTTTTGAATTTTCCGTGCAATCTCTTCCGTTATTTCATTTTTTCTGTTTCTGGCACGGATAGCTCTTCCCGTTAAGCGGACGATCGCTTTAATTTTTCTGACGACATCAAATTGCTTAGAATATTGATTCATTTTGTCCCCCTTTTTTTCATATAATCATATAATTATAAAAAAAACAAGAAGATGCGGAAAATATTTATAAAAAAAAAGCGCCTTACAGGCGCATTTTTTGTTTTAATGGCGGGAGTGACGGGGCTCGGACCCGCGACCTCCTGCGTGACAGGCAGGCGCTCTAACCAACTGAGCTACACCCCCATTGCGGTTCGTCCTTTTTTATAACCAACAAATATTATAAATGCAAGTACTTTTTTATCTTTTTTTAATTTTTGTGTATATAGTATTTATACACATGAATCGATAGAAAATGCTTGGTATTTGAAGAAGTTTGAGCTATAGTCTTTTTTAGATTTGTGTTTTTCATTAATTTATTGATATTGAGTAATAAATGGTTTGTGACAGTAAAGCGCAGATAAGGAAATATTGTCGTTTGATTAAATCTTATATTAGTCAGATGCGATTGTCTCGTTTTAAAGTTTTATTCCGCAAAAAGCATAAAATTATGGCAGCCAGCTATATTATAGCTGTTTTTGCTGCTTTTGTTATTTCTTTGATTAATAATAGTGATGTTAATGCCTCTATTACCAAGTCAGATACCCTTCACTATATGATGTTGGAAGCAGCTCTTAATGATGAACATTATAACATTGTTTATCCTCAAGATTCTCTTGAAAATGTTAAATCCCTTGTTGATATGGTTAATAAGAAATTTAGCAAAGCTGTTGAAAAAGATTTCATTGTTCAACGGGGAGATTCTTTGGTTACTCTCTTTACGCGTATAGGTCTAGATAATGAATCCGCTAAAGATTTAATGGCTAAAGTTAAACCCCACTATAATAATTCCTCTTTAAAAGCCGGACAAAAAGCAACCGTTTCTATGTTGATTGATTCTGAAGATTCCCATTTTATTTCTATGGAATCTTTTATTTTGCCTGAGACCAGTACATCCCGCTTGGTGATTGAAAAGAATGAACAAGGTGAATATGTCGCTCATAAAGAGAAAGATGAATTGATTGATGAAATCAATAGTGTTTCCGGTGTTATTAATGGTGCTTTGTCTATTTCTATGAGACAGGCCGGCGTTTCGGGAAAAATCATCGCTAATTTCAGTAATATCTTCAGTCGTTCGGTTAATTTCCGCAAAGATATTCAAAAAGGCGACGTTTTCAAAATTATTTACGAACAACAAATCAATCCTAAGGGAGAAGTCGTTCGTACCGGAAATATTTTGTACGCTTCTTTACAAATGCGTAAAAATAAAGTTGAACTCTATCGTTTCAAAGACAGCAGCGGTCATGTTGATTATTATAATGCCAAAGGTTTGGCTATGCAAAGGACATTGCATCGTAAACCTTTAGCGTTGCAATCTGCGAGAATTTCATCGCCTTTCGGAAAGAGACGTCATCCGATTTTAGGCGGATATCGTGTTCACTGGGGGGTGGATTATGCCGCTCCTAAAGGAACACCAATTTACGCTGCCGGCGAAGGTATCGTTGAATCTGCTAAATATAGTGGTGGTTATGGTAATTATATTAAAATCCGTCATAACTCAGAATATTCTACAGCTTATGGGCATATCAGTTCTTTTGCCAGAGGTATTCATGCCGGAGTACGGGTTAAACAAGGCCAAGTTATAGCTTATGTTGGTAGCACAGGACGTTCAACCGGGCCACATTTGCACTATGAAATCATCCAAAACGGTAAAAGAATCAATCCGTTGACGGCAAAGGCTGCTGCCGGTTCTGATTTAAGCGGTAAGAACTTACAAAACTTTAAACGTCAAGTTGCTAACTTACAGGCAACTCATAAAAAATTGTTTGCAGAGTCTAAATCATCTAATAAAAAATTAGCTAAAAAATAATTTTGGGAGATTGAATATGCAGAAGATTATTCCTGAACGGTTGCGTGCCGGTGATGAAATTCGGGTTATCGCGCCGTCTCGCGGTTTAAAAATTATCGGACAAGATACACGAAAAACGGCAAAAGAGCGTTTTGAAGCTATGGGCTTAAAGGTTAGTTTTGCCACAAATACAACTGATGAAAATTGGGATATGATGGGCTCTGCTTCTATTGAAAAAAGAGTTGCTGATATTCATGAAGCCTTTGCTGACAAAAATGTCAAAGCTATTTTTACAATTATCGGTGGCTTTAACTCTAACCAGCTTTTACCTTATTTAGATTATAATCTGATCAAGAATAATCCTAAAATTTTCTGCGGATTTTCTGATATTACCGCCCTATTAGACGGCATTTATGCGCAGACCGGTTTAGTGACTTTTTCAGGTCCGCATTACAGCTCTATCGGCATGCTCAAAGGAATAGATTATACATTAGATAACTTGAAAACAATGTTATTCGGAACGCGTAAAAATCAAGTTGTTCCTTCAAAAGAATGGAGTGATGATTTGTGGTTTTTAGATCAGGAAAATCGCACTTTTATTCCAAATGAAGGGTATTGGAATATTCATACAGGTCAGGCGCGCGGAACGATTATCGGTAGCAATCTTTGCACCTTTAATTTGCTTCTCGGGACAAAATATCGTCCGGCTTTTGAAAAAGATACCATCTTATTTATCGAAGATACAGAAGGAACAGATATTTTAACGTTTGAACGCAATATGCAAGCTCTTTTGTATCAACCGGACTTTGGTAATGTTAAAGGCTTGGTTATCGGACGCTTTCAAAAAGGCTCAAAAGTCACACGTGAACAATTGGAATTTATTTTGAATAATAAGAAAGAATTGGTTGGCTTGCCTATTCTGGCAAATGTTGATTTTGGGCATACGACGCCGCTTTTAACAATTCCAATCGGTGGAACAGCAACCTTAGCTAACGGTCAATTGACCTTAGAAGTCTAGGAAACAAAAGCCCTCTCAAGCAGAGGGCTTTTCTATTAGACAATACGGAAAAAATATGCTAAAATAAAATGGTAAAATGTATTATTATAAATTAACGCTATATGAAAAAATTATTATTACTTGTTGTCCTCGCTCTAGGAGCTTGTACAACATTGAATGCCCAGAGTTCTGTTCAAAGATCTTTGCAAGATATTAATAGAACTATGGAGGAAATCTCCAGGTTACAAAGGAATATTGAGGGAATTTCGGCAAATACTTCTCGCAGAGAAGCTCGTCGTGCCCCGAAATATGATTACCATACAGGTCTAAAATTCAAGGAAAAAGGCGGCAACGTCTATTACTTGGAAACAAAAGAACTCATTATCGAAGTCAACAACTTCACTATTGAGTTTTTTAGAGCTGATAGTGGTACCTACATAACCTCAATGAACAGAAGAGAATACGGGAGATGGAAGGTTGCGACTGGTCTTACGACCGCAGTGAAAAAGAATATTGTATTGTACATCGAGAACGATGCCAGCAATACGATGTTCTCATTCATTATTGGCGACACCGTCATAATGAATAAATGGGCACCCCAACCTCAGCCAAAGTATCCTCGCTTTGCAAATAGACCTTTTTATCCCAAAAAATAAGGTTTATACCACAAAAAAAGAGAAAGTTCGGAAACGGACTTTCTTTTTTTTTATTTTTTGCTACATTAATAGTAATTATTTTTAGTGAGGCAAAACATGAAGCTGCAGGAAATTGATATTAATAAGGCTCAAGGTTGGCGGTTATGCGAAGAACTGTCTTTAGGCTCAACCTTTTTAGCTAAGAATCATATTTTAACGCTTGATGATATTCGGTTTTTGAAAGGTTTCGACTATCAAAAAATTTTTGCAGCTTTCGCTGAAACCGGAGATATCGATTTTGATACGGCTCTCGGTATTGTTGCCGCTAAAATTTCAGGGCAAAATCTCGGCTTTCGAATCGATGATCGCGGTTTTTGTGAAATTGCCGCTACCGCTAAAGGTCTTTTTAATGTTTATGCGGAAAGACTTAAAAAATTTAATCGTTTATCACCTTATTTTATTCTTAATACCATTTCCCCTTTTCAGGTTGTTAAGAGCGGGGATGTTCTGGCCAGACTTGAAATTTTAACGCCTATTATCCCGCAATCTGTTGTTGATGAAATTGTTTTTGCCTTATCCGGCAATGACAGTTTATTGCGTGTTCAAGATTTTAAGGCTCTTAATGCTGCCGTTCTTTATACTCGTTTTTACAATAATGAGGAAGAAACCGACCGTTTTAGTGAAATACTTGAAAAATTGACAACCAATTATCATCCCTTAAACATCAATTTCGTTTCAGAACATACTTGCCCTCACACCATCGAGGATCTATCATCTGCTTTGGATAATCTTATCCATGGAGCTTCTGATATCTTTTTTATTGTTCCTGCTCTACGTAATTATACTGAAAATGATATTGTTATCTCTGCAATCAAACAAATTACTGATGATATTTTGTGTCAACAAATTCCTCTTTTAGGGGGATCCGATTTAATTATTGCAACCTATAAAAATAAGAAAATTATAGCCCTCCCCTCAACTTATAATTTTATTGATTCACCTATTCTGGAAAACTTTATAAAACTTGCTCTTATTAAGCCAAAAATCTTTGCTTACGATTTTAACCTGACGGAAAATGCTCTGATTGAAAATCATGACCATATTAAAGATTTATCTTCTCTTATTCGGAGCAATGCAACCACTTCTAAAAACAAAGCAAATATTGCGGCTGTTGTTTTAGCGGCTGGTCAAAGCAAACGTTTAGGGAAAAACAAACTGTTGGCAGATTTAGATGGCGAGCCTTTGGTTGTTAAGGCTGTCAGAGCCGCAATAGAATCTGAAGCATCTCCCGTTTTTGTTGTTACCGGTTATCAAGCTGATGATTTGGAAGCTGAACTAGAGAATTTTGATATCAATATTGTGCGCAATCCTAATTACTATACCGGGATTAAAACTTCTATCAGCCTCGGCTTAAAATCTGTTCCTGATTTTTGTGACGGGGCTTTACTGATTCCGGCAGATATGCCGCACTTGACCCCTGAATTTTTAAATAAAATGATTTCTAAGTTTAAAAAGAAAGAAGAGAAGCAGGTTATTATGGCGGCTAAACATAAAGTTAAAACAAATCCGATTTTATGGAGTAAATCGCTTTATGCTTCAGCTGATTTGGTTGCAGAAAACGCTGATATGCGCCCGATCTTTTTAGAGCATTCCGATTATACGACTTTAATTGACGGTTCCGATGATGAATTGATAGATGTCAATTTTCAAAACGATTTGGAACAAATACTTAAAGCGATTAAAGGCTAGAATCAGTATAAATTTGACTGTCTTCAGGGATATCTTTACCAATTCCTCTCTTAATATCCTCGTATTTGACGAAGCCCATTTCTCCGTTGTCAATCATAACGCGAGCCCACTTTTCATCCGGAGTAAATCCTGTTAAACGGACGGTTGTTCGTGCCGGAAGTTCTTTTAAGACATCAAAATTATCATCCGGTCCGTACATAACTCGGCAATCTTTGGTTAAATGATACAGATTTGATAAATCTTCCGTATTAACAGGGATTGAAACAACTTTTGAAACCACTAAATCATCAACGGTGCTTCCGCCACCATTAAACCGAACTTCCTGAAAATAATTAATTTTATCGCTTGAATGCCAAAGTTTATTAAATTCTTCAATAGACATAACCCTTGTACTTCCGACGATGCATCCTGCAATCAATAAACAGATGGGAATAATGGATTGCACTGCTCTAAAACTGTTTTTACTCCACTGCGGATAGATATAATCTCTTTGATAGGGAAGACTTTTCATAAACTCTTCAACTAAAAACTTCGCCTTAGGAACGGCATAACGCAAGGCTAAACGCCCGCAAGCATGAGCCTCATCATATCTTTGCTCTTGAGCATAAGCTAACATATTATGTGTCAATAACGTGAAATTTCCGCTGTAATCTGATAAAACTTTTTCATAATTAATCATTAAGGCTTTGAGATTTTTTGCTATACCGCTCAAACTCCACCAACCTAACAACCAATTATGGACAGATGTTTTTAAAGTTAATTGTTTGGCTTCTTTATAATTGCAAATTTCCTGAACTTCTTCTTCCGAATGTGTCAAAATTTTGCCTGTTTCCTTATATAATTTTATATGTCGCAAATCAATTTCTTCATTTCCGATACGAGATGTATAAATCTTTAAATTATTCATATCCGGAAAATGCGCTGCATCATACGCATAGGAAAGCAAATCATATTTTAATCGGCTTTCCGGCTCCTTTAAAATATTATAAGCAACTGAAATTTTTTGAAATCTTTCCGGTGCACTCTCGTCTGTATTTCGATCCGGATGCCACCTCTTTGCAAGCAGGTGATATTGTTGTTTAATTGTTTCCGCACCGGCATCCGTTGGGATTTCCAATGCTTCATAATATCCTAAAGAATCACCTTGCATCATATGAACAGTCCTCGTGCTAATACATTGTCATCAGTATTATTTTCACTGATTTTTATAAAATTTTCCTTAAGATTAATTTTTATATTCCCAACATACTGTACGTCATTGAGCGTTTGTTTAAATATTCTCATAATATTTGTATATAAATCATCTTCAATATAACGAGCGGTACGAATGATTAAATCAAAGCGGCGATCTTTGGCAAATGAAAAACCATCAAATTGGAAAGCCCCTAATTGCGTAAAATTCGTATCGACAATAAATCTTGTCCCGAATTTTTCTTTCGGCGTATTATCATTATCTTCTTCGTCCGGATATTGTTTAATAGCTAATCTGATTTGTTCCATATGATTTTCAACATAATAAGGAATTTCGATAACGCGCCAGAGAGGAGATTGACGATTATTTCCTTGTAATGTATTTTGCAATTCCGTTAAGACAGCTTTTCCGGCATCACCTTTATTTTCAAGTTCTGTCACAATATCGTTTCCTAACCAGTGCCGTATATCATTTTTTACTGCGGCTTTGGTAAATGCTACCATATTTTGAAGCATATTTTCATTGTCTGCCGGAAGTTTAGCCGTTATTTTTTCATAAAGCTGAGGATTATCAATTTCTAACTTTTTTATACTTTTTAAAATATTATCTACCGAAGAAGTCGGCAAAGCTTGTTTTGAGAAACCTGTGTTCATAATATCCGTTATTTCTAGTTCCACAAAAGTTTCTTCGGGCAGAGAGATTGGTATTTCGGGATGAATTATTCCTAACGGAGAAGAAAATCCATCTTCCGTCACCGTTGCCGGAACAAGTTGTCCTCTCACTTGCTGTAATTCCCTGCTCAAATCTGCCACAGTATTTTGAATAATATTTTCAATTTGAGTTCGCGGCGCATCAGATAATTTGATAGATAGCTCCCCCAAGCTCTCTTTTATTTTTTGCTGAATCGGTAGAATTTCTGTTTGTATATTTTTTGTTGCTTCTTGCGATACATTTTTAATTTGGACTTTAACTTCTATTTGTTGTAAAGCTTTCTGCAATTCACTTTGCTGTTCTGATGTTAGGGAAAATTCATTTAAAAATGGTTTGGCGATATCTTTTAATTTTATATTTTGCAACGGAATATTTTTAGTACCTGTCAAATCTTTAACAATCACAGCTGATTGTTCTGTTATTGTTGATATTTTTCCTTCCTGACACAAATATGTGCTAATCGATTTACCATTGATTGCTTTAATATCTAGGGCTAAATTCTGTCCTTGTTGAGATGTAATTTTAGCCTCTATTTGTACCGGCTCATTAAATTGAATTTTATCTAAGAGTAATGATGTTGTCGGCACTTGTAGTGTCTTTCCCGTAACATCCGTTAAATTCAATGTTGTTCCATTTATTTCCAGTACTAATTTTTGCCCGGTATCTAACTTTAAATTTTGTGTGATAAAATCTGCCAACTGTAATTTACCTGAAAGTTCAGGCTCTGCAGTTTTCCCCGTATTTAATTGGCTGACAACAGATAACAGATTATCAATGTTCATTTTTTATTCCGTAATTAGTTTTCGAGCGATTGCGATAACATCTTCAGCGGCTTCCGAAACAGGGTATCTGCTCAGTAACGGCATTTGACTGCGAATGGAATCTCTTACTCTGGTATCGCGTCTGATAACTCCTAACAAAGGTGGTGAAATCTTTAGGAAATTACGACAAGCTTTAAGTAACGTTTCATAGGTTCGTTCACCTTCTCTTACCGAATTTGCCTGATTAACGACAATATTCAAATTACACTTAGGATATTGCATTGACATAATTTTTATAAAAGCATAAGCATCCGTTAAAGAAGTCGGTTCATCTGTACAAACAACAATTATTTTTTCAGCCAGGCTCGATAAAATTCTTACCGATTTTTCAACACCAGCTCCCATATCCAAGATAACTTTATGATAATTATGCGCCAATAACGACAAATCTTCTCCCAAAATTTGCAAACGACCTATCGGCATTGAGGCTAATCCGGCAGAGCCTGATCGTCCGGCAATAATATCACAATGCGTTTTATCACTATGTGTCACAATTTGATTAAGTGTTTTAGTTTCAGCAATAACACTTCCTAAATCATCTTGCACCATGAGCCCTAATTGAATATCAATATTTGCTAACCCTAAATCACCATCAAACAAAAGCGTTTTTTGTTTAAATCCGCTCAGAGCGTGCGCCAATGTAATCGAAAACCACGTTTTTCCGACGCCGCCTTTTCCTGAAGCAACAGCTATCATATTTTGCCCTTTACGAGGTCCTTTGACATTTTTTCCTCTGGGAACAATTTTTAATTCTTCTGATGTTTCACTCATGGCTTTTCCTCTCTTTTATTCTGTCAAAAGCAATTTTGCCAATGCTGAAGATGTTACATCGGCGAATCCTTTGGCAATATCAGAACTTACACTTCCTGCACAAAAACTTAAACGATTACAATAAGCACTTGATATCACACTTCCGATACGACGAGTCATATCCAGATGTGTCGGTAGCAACATATTTGCACCAATTTGCCCGAAAATTTCAGCTGTTTCCGTAGCTTCTAATGTATTACGTCCGGCATCTTGAACTAAAATTTTATCTGCTTTTAAACTGTCAATTAATTCATCGACCATGGTCATTTGAGCATTTTCATAAGGATTAATTCCCGGTGTATCAATTAAGAGCATATCATATTTTGTCTGCCCTTGTTGAACACAATTAAATAGTTCTTTCGCGTTTTTACAAAAATAATAATCCGTTTGTAATATTTTAGCAAATGTCTGTAACTGCCCGTTGGCTCCTGCTCGAACATAATCGGCACTAATAATGACCGGATTTAATTTTTTTATTTTGGCTTTCGTTGCTATTTTGGCAATAACGGTTGACTTGCCACATCCGGGAATTCCCAAGAAAATTTTGTTTTTTTGTTTTTTATCCCATAATGAAGCAAACTTATATATTTTTTCTAAAGCAAAAGCCAATAACTCTTGATTATCCCCTTTATTTTTTTGTAAATACTGTTGACGAGCTATCGCTAAAAGTTGTCCGGCAATATCGGGAAGAACATCGTGATATTCTAAACTTTCTCTTATTTTTGTATCGTCGTAAACTTGTAAGCTTGGTGAAACTTCCAATTGGTCATTTTTATCAAAATCAAGTTCTTGAAAACTTTCTAAGGCAGCCGTTACCGTTACTTCGGTTCCATTTTCTTCCGTTGCCACAATAATTGCATCTTCTCCTAATTCTGAGCGAATTTGAGTGATAGCTTGAGACATATTCGGAGCTGTAAATTGTTTTATTTTCATTTACTTCTCCTAAATTTGTGCAATGGTTTTAATTTTAGCCTTCGGATGGATTTCATTTTGTGACATAACAACAGTCAAAGGACGAAATCTCTCTATAATTGACCGAACAAAAGGACGAACGTTCGGGCTTGTCAATAAAATACCGCTTTGTCCTTTCATCGCTAAGTCATCCATAACGGTTTTAACCTTGCCGATAAATGTTTGCAATGCTGTTGGTGCCATCGCCAATTGTCGATCATCACCTTCTCCGACGATAGCTTCCGCAAAAGCATGTTCCCATTCCGGCGACAGTGTTATTAACTGGATAATTCCTAACTCATTAGCGTTAGCATTTGATAACTGTCTCGCTAATCTGGCTCGAACATGTTCCGTAATCAGCATCAAACTTCTTGTAGAAGATATAGCCTCTGAAATACCTTCAAGTATTGTCGGCAAATCACGAATTGAAACTCTTTCCTGCAATAAATTTTGCAGAATACGTTGAACAGCACCCAAACTAATCTTATTTGGAATAAGCTCTTTAACAAGTTTCTGATGTTCTTTATCCATTTCATCGAGTAATTTCTGCGTCTCGGCATAAGACAGTAATTCAGGCATATTATCTTTTACTAACTCTGTAATATGGGTTGTAATAACTGTTGCCGGATCTACAACTGTGTACCCTCTGAACATTGCTTCTTCTCGGTATGACTGATCAACCCACATTGCCTTCAAACCAAAAGTCGGTTCAATCGTACTTTCTCCCGGAAGTGTAATTTGTTCTCCTCTTGGATCCATTACCAACAACTGTGACGGACGAATTTCTCCTTTTCCGGCGCGTACCTCTTTAATATAAATATTATATTCGTTAGCCTCCAGCTGCATATTATCTTGAATACGAATTGAAGGCATAACAAACCCTAACTCTGCAGCTAAGGCACGACGTAATGCTTTAATTTGATCAGTCAGTTTTTTGTTACTTTCTTCATTAATCATCGGCAATAAGCCATACCCTATTTCCAGACGAATTAAATCTATATGCAAGACGCTTGAGATAGGTTCTTCCTCTTTAACTAAACCACTACTCTTTTGCTCTTGTTCTATTTTTTCCTGTGCTTTTTGTTGAGCTATTTTATGTTGTTTGTTTAAATAATATGCCGTTGCTGCTGTTAATGCTGATAATAAGAAAAACGGTAATGCCGGCGTTCCCGGTAATACACCTAATGCGGCAGCCATGGCTGAGCTCATACCTAACGCTTTCGGATAATTACCAATTTGCGTAAATAAAACTTTATCTGCCGACGCGGTCATACCTGCTTTAGAAACCAAAATACCGGCTGCAACAGAAATAATTAATGCCGGAATTTGGGAGACTAAACCATCACCAACAGTTAACCTGGTATAGGTTTCTCCGGCTGCAGAAAAACTCATATGATTTTGAACCATACCAATAATAATACCGGCAATAATATTGATAAAGGTAATAATTAAGCCGGCGATAGCATCTCCTCTTACAAATTTTGAGGCACCATCCATAGCTCCGTAAAAAGAACTTTCTTTTGCTAACTCTTCACGACGAGCACGTGCTTGATCTTCATTAATTAAACCAGATGATAAATCCGCATCAATAGCCATTTGTTTTCCGGGCATAGCATCCAACGCAAAACGAGCTGCAACTTCAGCAATACGACCAGAACCTTTGGTAATGACAACAAAGTTAACAATAACAAGAATTGCAAATACAATAACACCGATAATGAAGCTATTTCCCATAATAAAGCCACCAAAGGCTGCAATAACTTCACCGGCTGCATTAGGACCTAAATACCCTCTCGCCAATATTAATCGTGTTGACGCTAAGTTTAAGGATAAGCGATATAATGTTGCTAATAACAGAACTAATGGAAAAGCACTAAATTCAATAGGTTTTTCTATAAAAATTGCCGTCATTAAAATCAGACACGCCATCGTTATAGATAAAGCTAAAGAAACATCAAGAAGCCATGCTGGCATAGGCATAATTAAAATAACTAAAATTAAAATTATACCAACGGCAAACAACAAATCACCGCGCTTTGCCGCGTTAATCAAAACCTCCTTAAAAGATTTCCCTGTCGGGGCTATGTCGTTTTTATCCGCCATTGTTATTAAATATCCAGACCTTCATCCTGATATTGTTTAAGTTTATTTCTGAGTGTACGAATTGAAATACCCAAAATATTTGCCGCAATTGTTCTGTTTCCCATTGTATGTTTCAATGTATCTATAATTAAATTACGTTCCATATTTGCTAAGGTATTTCCTGAGAAATTTTGTGTTTCCTCAGCCTGTTGAGAGATAACTGCACTTAAATCATCCAAAATAATGGCATTTTCATCTATCTCTTCACCTGTACTAAGTAAAACAGCACGATGTATTGTGTTTTCTAATTCGCGAACATTTCCAGGCCAACGGTAATTAAGCAACTTTTGCTCAGCCTCTTTGCTAATCGGTTTCAGTGGAATATCATTTAGCTCAGAATATTTCTTTGCAAAATGTTTTGCCAAAACCATTACATCATCCATTCTTTCACGAAGTGGCGGAATGTTAATATTTACGACATTCAGACGATAGTATAAATCTTGTCGGAAAGTACCATTTTTAACGGCCTCATCTAAATTACGGTTTGATGTTGCAATAATACGTGTATTCACTTTTATCGGGCTTTTACCGCCAATACGATCTATCTCTTTTTCTTGTATGGCGCGTAATAATTTTGCCTGAATTTTAATATCCATTTCAGATATTTCATCTAGTAATAATGTTCCATCGGAAGCTTCTTCAAATTTTCCGATACGTCTGGCAACTGCTCCTGTAAAAGCACCTTTTTCGTAACCAAATAATTCTGATTCTAAAAGTGTCTCAGGTATTGCGGCGCAGTTAACGGCTACAAACTTTTTATTAGTACGCTTAGAATTATCATGAACGAATCTTGAAAAAATTTCCTTACCGGTTCCAGACTCTCCTGTCAGTAAAATATTTGCTTCAGAAGGGGCTATTTGTTTAGCCATTTTTAAAATAGATTCTGTTTTTTTATCACCATAAATTAAGGCATGGCTTTCTCTTGTTGCTGCGGCTAAAACAGCTCCGATTAATTCGGCATCAGGAGGCAACGGAATATATTCTTTAGCACCGGCTTTGATTGCTTTGACAGCTAAAGATGGATCGTTTGCTACACCGCAAGCAACAACCAAAACATTAATTCGCTCTTGTTCTAAGGAAGAAATAAATTTATATACGTCTAACTTAACATCTATCATAACAAGTTCGATAGATTTTCCAGAACGTAAAACATCTAAACCATGTTCAATAGTATCTGCAAGAGTAACTTGTCCGCCCTGCTGAACGGCAATTTTACTTGCAGCGCCAATCTGCCCTTCTAATGTTCCGACAATCAGCAGTTCCATTTTTTTCTCTTTTCAACCCTCTTATTTTGCCGGAGCTTTAACAATCTCTGTCATTGTGATACCTAACTTATCGTCCACAACAACGACTTCTCCACGAGCTACCAAATTGTTATTAACGTAAATATCTATGGCTTCTCCGACTTTCTTATCCAATTCGATAATCGTCCCTTTATTAATTTTCAGAAGCTGGCTTACTTTAATCTTGCTTTTTCCTAAGATTGCAGAAACTTTTACCGGAATATCATAAACAGCTTCCAAATCACTTGCCGAACTTGGAATATCAAAGTCGTCTAAATTACTTTCTCTTTTAAGAATAGGCTCTTCATCGCCACTTACATTTTCATTCATTTCTTCCAAATTCAAATCTTCACTCATTGCATTCTCCGATATTTATTGCTTTTCCAACATTTCTTCAACTTGAGACAACTGCTCACCGGGAGTATATTCTACACCGCCGTTATCCCATTCGACTCGGCATGAGCTTTTATCCAAACTACTGTCCTTATGGATAGCTATTTTGCCTTCAAAATCATTACTATTGGCCAGCTTTACTATACAATCCTGAACGTATGATATAATATCAGGATGAATATAGAAAGACAATTTTTCATTATATTTAAAATTGTTGAAATTCTTTTGCAGAAACTCATTCACTAAGATTTGTGCATTTTCTTCCAACAAAGGCGGAACCAATGTCTGTAGCGCTTGTTTTAAGACTTTTGCTGCTTCATCTTCATATTGCTTCCCCATATTATCACATTGAGCTAACAATACTGTTAACTTTTGTGAAATATCATTCAGTAATCTGTTTTTCTCCTCTTCTTGTTCTTCTTTAGCCTGCTTATAGCCATTTTCATAACCTTCATGTTCCGCTGCAGCTACTTTATCTTCTAGTTCTCGCCGGCTAAAAACTTCTTCCGTTTCTACATGATCTTCCTCTTTAATTTCTATTTCTTCTTCAGCAGGAATTTCGGATTCTTCTTCAACAGGAATTTCGGATTCTTCTTCAACAATTTCAGGCAAAGGCTCCGGAATTTTTGTATCTCCTCCGTTAATGATAAAATTATCAAATAAAAATTTCTTTATCTCTGCCATTCCTCTGCCTTAATTAATATACCAGCTCGTCGCTTTCTTTACCTTCACTGATAACGATCTCATTAGTTGCGGCTAAATCTTTAGCGACACCAACAACATATTGCTGAGCTTCCTCAACCTCACGTAATCTAACAGGTCCCATAGCTTCCATATCTTCTTTAAGAATCTTACCTGCACGTGTTGACATATTACTAAAGAACAGCTCTTTAATGGCTTCGGAAGCACCTTTCAATGCAACAGCCAACTTATCTTTATCAACGTTACGCAAGAGGACTTGGATGCCTTGAGCGTCAATTCGCATCAAGTCTTCAAATGTAAACATCAAAGATTTAACACGATCTGCCGACTCGCGGTTACGCTCTTCTAAAGCTTCCATAAAGCGACTTTCCGTATTGCGATCCAATGAGTTGAATATTTCCGCAATAAGTTCATGAGAATCTCGACGTGTAGATTTTGACAAGTTACTCATAAACTCCTTACGTAAAGTTTTTTCCAACTCATCCAATACTTCTTTTTGAACCGCATCCATTCTCAGCATGCGCATAATAATTTCCATCGCAAAGTTTTCAGGCAATAATGCTATAACTTTAGCAGCATGTTCTGCTTTAATTTTTGATAAAATAACAGCAATAGTTTGCGGATATTCATTTTTCAGGTAATTAGCTAAAACGTGTTCATTAACATTACCTAATTTATCCCACATCGTACGACCGGCCGGTCCCTTAATCTCTTCCATAATAGCAGAAACTCTATCTTTATCTAAAGTTTTTGCCAATAATCTCTCCGTACTTTCATAAGAACCTATTAAATTTCCTGAGCTTGAGGCCTTCGTCAGAAATTCATTAAAAATTTGCTCTGCTATATCTGAATTGACCTTCCCCAGACTAGCCATAATGACAGATAACTCTTTAATTTCTTCATCATCCATTTTTGAAAAAAGAGCTGATGATTTTTCTTCATCCAGAGACAACATCAGAATTGCCGCTTTTTGCTGGCCGGAAAGTAAGTTAAAATCTTCTACTATATTTTGTTTCATCATTTCAACCCTTAGCTTGCATCATTTTGATATAACCAACTGCGAATAACATTAACAGCGGCATCTGGATTTTTGTCAATAAATTCATTAACCTTCTTTAATGAAGAGGCCTTTAATCGTCCATCAATTTTATCTACATTCACCATATCTTCAAAATTCATATCTTCATTTAAGAAACTTGAAAGCAACATATTTTCATCTTGCCCTGCTTCTCCAATAAGTTTAGTGTCAGAAGAAGATGATGATTCAAATGCATTTGTAATCAATGGGCGGATGACCAATAAAATAACCAATATGGCAACAATAGCAACCCCCAGACCCTCTGACAAACGCATAATTTCAGATTTGGTAAATCCTAAAATTAAGATTTCCTTCTCAACTTCGTACTCTGGAAGCATATTGACGAAACGCATATTTTCGACTTCAACCTTGTCTCCTCTATCTGAATCATATCCTGATGCAGACTTAACTAAAGCTACAATTTTTTCCATTTCTTCAGCTGTACGCGGACGATATTCTTTTTTACCCTCTTCGTTCGTTTCATAAATACCATCAACCAAAACAGCAACGCTCATTCTTTTAATTTCGCCATTATTTTTTACCTTATTGCGAATAACTTTAGATATTTCATAGTTCGTAACTTCTTCAGTTCTCGCATTATTACTGTATGAACCGGCATTATTATTAACGACATCAGCATTAGGAATATTTTGAGAAACGCTGACAGGAACTTCTCTAGAATTATTTACACCTTCTTCCGTAACTGAAGTCTGAGATCTTACAACTTGGCTATCCGGATCATAAATTTCTTCATTAGTTACAACTTGATCAAAATTCATCTCTAAGCTAACTTGAGCTCGAACACTTCCTTCACCTAATGAATTTTCAAGTAAATTCTGAACTTTCAGAGCTATTTTACGTTCTTGTTCCAATCTCAACAATTCATTATTTGCTGAAGACATAGCCTCCGGACTTTCATAGTTGCCTGTTAACAAATTTCCAGCACTATCAACTATAGCAATATCTTTAACATCTAACTTTGGAACAGCCGCTGATACTAATTTTTGGATTGACTGAATACTTTGTAAGCCAAGTTTTTTACCATCATTGGTTTTTATAACGACCGAAGCACTTGGCTTTTGTTCTTCTCTAGAAAACATTTCTCTTTTAGGCATAACCAAATGTACACGGGCGCTTTTAATATTATCTACGGAACGAATCGTTCTTGCTAATTCACCTTCCAAGGCTCTGATCAGATTAATATTTTGAACAAAACTGGTAGATCCCAAGGCATCTCCATTATCAAATATTTCATATCCGATATTTGTTCCTCCTGATGCAGATGCAATTTCTGCCGTATTTATACGCAACCGATTAACATCATCTGCCGGGACTAAAACAGTGGTTCCATTATCTGCCAGTTTGTATTTAACATTTTCCGTTTCCAGTTCGGCAACGATACGTTTAGCCCCTTCCAACTCCATATTAGAATACAAAACGGCATAATCATTATTTCCGATACGAGCGAAAAGGTATCCAAAGAAACTAATTAAAAATAAAGCGATACCGGCCAATGCAATTAATCGCACAGGAGACAAATTTTTAAGAGTTTGCATAAAATTGTTCACAATCAGTCCTATCTTTTATTTATCGCACAGACAATTTCCGATTACTTTTAAATCGGCTTAGTTTATGATTAGCTCACTTTTTATCTTTATGGAACTCTATATTTAAAATATTCACAATTTATCACGACCTTATGACCCCAACCTTTCGACTGGAGCCATAAAGATGTGAGAAAAACAATGAATTACTTGAAGTTAGACCATTCGGGTTACTTCATCAAGCATTTCATCTGCTGTTGTAATAATTTTGGTTGATGCAGAGTATGCTCTTTGAACAACAACCATATTAGAAAGTTCATTTGCCAAATCGACTGTTGAATCTTCTAACGCATAAGATGTAATATCTCCGGCGCCGTTTGTTCCTGCTTGCTTTAACATAGCTTGTCCTGATTCATCACTTGCCATCCAAACATTACCTGTCAAAGCAACCATTCCATTCGGATTTGAAAATGTTGCTAAAGGCAAAATTGCTATCGGATGCATTTCACCATTATCAAATACAGCTGTAACAACACCGCTATCATCAACGCTGACACCTGAATAGTTACCAAATTTAGCACCATCTTGTTTAATATAAGATGTTGTAAAATCACCTGATAATTGTGTGAAACCATCGCTGGTACCAACATTACCCATATTGACGCTAATATAATTTCCGTTTTCAACGTTCATATTTTTAGCACCGTTAGCCCATGTAATATTTAATCCGTCAACACCGAAAGATTTAGGTGTACCATCTGCATTAAACAGAACAGCAGGAACATGACCGCCACGTTGCATTGAACCGTTAGCTTCAAACGTATTAACTAATTTTCCGTCTGAGGTAATATCGATCCAGTTAGCGCCTTCATTACGCATTTCACCACTGATAACGCTACTTAATGAACTTAGCTTTAATTCGATATCCGTACTGGTTGTCGTAGGAAGGATTTCTATCGTATTACCGCTAGAAATGTAGCATTCACTATTCGGTAAAACCGCACTAACTCTTCTCATAAGTGCATTTACTAATTTTTCAGGAACAACATTTCCACCTTCAAGAGCACTATCAATATTAACAATATAAGGTGTACTTGCACTTGTTCCATCTCCATCTGTAGCTGCACCGGTAACAAACTTAAAGTATTTACCACCAATTACAAATGCAGCAGCTCCCGTATAAACAGTATCAGCAGCTTCTGCAAATGTAATACTTGCACCATTTTTCAAATTGACATCAATTTCTGCGATATCAAAAATACCTGTCGGAATGCCTGTGGCATCGTCAGGATTGGTTGCACTTTGGACGCAAGACAAAGCTTTACTAGCATCGATTGTTAAGGCACCGCCCATAACAGATTGCGTAATTTTCAGAGCATTATCATTTACTGAAAATCTTTCCCCTGAAGGTAAATTTTCCTTTAATGCATCCGCTAAATTTTTAACAGCATCATTAATTGATGAAACTTTATTTGAAACAGGAATGTTAGTGCCTGTATATCCGTCTACATCATCAACAAATTCGAAAATGTATTCATTTCCGGTTGCAACATCTGTAATTTTAATCTGCGAACCATTTGTCGGAATTGATGAAAACTCTAATTGTCCAGCAGCAAAATAAATACTATTACCATTCTGAGAGTCGGTTAAAGTCAAATTAGCGGCACCACTTGGAATACTTACGCCCATTCCCCAGTGATTTACGCCTTCTTTTGTATATTCCATACTTAAATTGCTGGCATTACCTAAACTATCGTAAACCAATGCAGATAATTTTCTGGTTGATCCGATATCATCAGCTGCCGGTAAGTTTGCCCCCATAACAATTTGTGTTGTCGGAGTTGCTGTACCACCGATTGTTGCTAAGTTAATCGGCTTTAAGTTATTTGAATCGATAATATTATCGTTAATATATACAACCTGACCTTTTGCATCATAGTAGGCTTTCATATAGTTAATACCTTGAATATTAACAACAGATGCTTCCGGAGAACCATCCCAAGGTAATAAGCTCCATGCTTGTGCATAGAAGCCACCGCTGTTACGTAAATAACCATTGGTATCTTTAGTAAAACTACCGGCACGTGTGTATGCCCAAGTATCACCACTTCCCGGCAATGCTGTTTGGTTTACAACAAAGTAACCATCACCGCTAATTGCTAAGTCAGTTGATGATGATGACGACGACAACAAACCTTGTGTACTAACTTCCTGGCGAGAAACAGATTGAACACCGCCAGAAGCATAAGCGCTTGATGTGGTTTGTTTGGTCACCAAAGTCTTAAATGCCGTATTTGTTCCTTTATAACCAACAGTATTTAAGTTAGAAATATTATCAGAAATTGCACTAAAAGCGTTAGACTGCGCTGCAAGCCCTGAAACTCCTGATCTCATTGATCCTAAAATACTCATTGTCTTTCTCCTAAAATTTTATAATTATAACATTAACGCCGCAGCGCCGGCTACGTCTTGTATAGCCTCAACCACATCCTCAACAATTCCTGATGCTGAGGCTTGTTTTTGAGCTTCTGCACTTGAATTTCCGGCTTCTTCCGAAGATTTATCTCTATTAAAGAAATCACCATCACGAATAGTTAAAATATCATTCAAATTAGCTGTTACAGAATCGCCTAATCCGATGTAAACACCATTACTATCACTAGCGACACCTGTCACTCTTCCTAAAATTGTCGTTAAAACAGAAGCCGGTGTTCCGCCATCATTTCCTGTTGTATTGACTTGAATTTGATAAGCACCATCCGCAAGTTGATTACCATCTTTATCTTTACCATCCCATTTGAAGGTATGGGTTCCCGCAACATTTTTCCCTGTCTCTGTATAAAGAACGTTACCCTGGCTATCTTTAACCATAATCGTACTGCTCATAACATCTTTATCCAAAGTATATGTTGCTTGGGCTTGACCGTTTTCTAACGGCATAACATCACCTAATACTTGGGCCACTTTACCAATATAAGATACAGCTTGAGCTCCTAAATTATTATTATTCAAGGAAATCAATGTATCCAATTTTTTATTGGTTTGAATTGCTTGTTCCACATTCGAATACTGAACTAACTGACTGGTAAATTCAGAAGTATCCGTCGGATCGAGAGGATCTTGATATTTCAACTGTGTTGTCAGCAATTTTAAAAATGTATTCATATCTGCAGACAATGTTTTTGAAGCTGCAGTTGTGTCTGCCGGATTTGCCGTACTTGATGCGTATCCATTAATTGCACTAATATCTGTCATATCCGTTCTCCTTAAACTCTTATATTTACACCATCCGCACTAATATAATCATTAGCTGCTGTTTCTTCTTCAACATCATGAGTAATTACTTCTCCTATAAATTCTCTCAATTGTTGACGTTCATTATCTTGTCTTTCTCCACGATAGCCAAAACTGAAACTATCATCTTCAGTCAGATATCCTGCACTATTGAAAGCTTCTTTTAATGAACTCAAATCTTTCTGCAAAAGATCTAAAGTCTCAGCATTAGAAGCAACAATATGAGCGTGTAAACGACCATCACGACCGATTTGTAATTTAACTTCTATTTGTCCCAAATCTGCAGGCTTTAACTGGATTTCTATTTTATCAACGCCTTTAATTGCCGATTGCGTAATATTAACCTTAATTTGGTCAGCTATTTCTCTGGTTAATCCTTTATTTTCGATATTTCTCAAAGTATTCTTTTCTGCAATTTCTATCGGCGTTCTAATTTCCGAAACAGCACCGCTGACAGACGAAACTTCCATAGAAGTATTTGTCGCTCCCGGAACGTCTTTTACACTCTCTATAGGCTTTTGCGCTTCTACATAACTAACTTCCAAATGTTGTGGCATTTCAGCTTCTGAAACAACCTGATTATTTTTACTTTCGAGCAACTCCGGAGATTGAGCTATATCTTTTTCACTTAATACCTCATTAGCTTTGACATCTTCAATAGCCGCAAATAAGTCTCCATTTTCTTTTTCAACCGTAGCCACAACCGTATCTTTAGAAACATTTACTTTAATTTCTACTTTCTTTCCTTCCGGCAACAATTCCTCAATTTCTCTTTCTTGAGTTTCAATAACTGCGTCATCTAAAGCAACATCTGCATCTACCATTTCCGGCTGAACTTGATTTACTTTTACTTCTGCAACACTCTGCTCAACCTCTGGCTGTTTTACTGTATTAATATTATCTTCGCCTAAAACATTATTTGTAATTTCCGGTACAGAAATTTCCTGATTCTGGATATCTGAAGTATTTTCTGACAGATTGTCTGTCACAACCTCCATCAGTTTTGATACCTCATTTAGTTGATTTTCATTCTCAGCAATAACAAAAGGAACCACAGGAGTAACATTTTCTGTCACAACGTCCTCTTCCTGGAAACTTTCCTGATTATTTTTTACGCTTTCGACTACCTTATCGGAATTTTTTTCCACCTTACTGTCTTTACTATCCTGAGAAGAAGGAACCTCTCCCTTATCTTGCTTTTGCTCAATTTTCTTATCGTTTTCAACCTCTTTTACACCAGCATCTTTCGAGGATTCATTTTTTGATAGTCGTTCCGAATCTTTAATATCTTGTTCACGAACCGTAACAGGACGAATCTCGGTCTTAGAAACTAAATTCTCCGCACCTGAGTCTTTTGCCCCTTCTACAAATTCATTCTCTGATTTTCCAACAACAGACAGCAATTCAGCAAATTGCATATCACTTTCATTTGCTGTTTTCGGAGTATTACCCCCTGCTATTGCTTTAAGCAGATTATTATTTAAATCAGATACTTGCATTTTCTTTCCTTTAACGGATTACTTTCGTTTATAAATGCAAATATCGTGCCAAAAAAATTAATCGCTGCCGTTACCGCTTAAACCACGGGCAATATTCATATTAATATTAATAAGGATATCTATACCTTCGCGGCGGGGTTCTCCCAGCAACTCAAATGTTCTTTTAAAAACAAATGCCGCCAACTGAAGAATATTATTACGAATTTCTCGCGGTTGCGGACAATCATCTTCTTTCATTGCACTGGCAATAATGCTCCATAGCATTTTGTTTTTTTCTAATGCTTCCGGTAGATTCTTTTTTTCTTCTTCCCAGTTTTCTTTAATTTTATTCAGAGCAGATGCAGTACAAATGAAAGCTCGGCTTTCCAGCTCATTTTGACTTAAGCCTTCTTTTTGCGCCGTTGCATAATTACCGGCATAATCTTGTGTTTGTTGATACATCTATTTACTTTCAGATTTTCTTTATATAAAATATTTATTAACACAATTTCGTTAATTTATTATTATAATCAAAAGAAGGGGGAAGACAATGAAAAAATTTGGTAGAATCGCCTGTTTAAGTTTTTTATTACTTTTATTTTGCAATATTCATGCCTGGAGTATTGAAGAAAGGCAGATTTTATCCAAAAACACTGCTGTAACATTTACTTCTTTTCTAGATTATCCGCCATTCAGTTCTAATGGCGAACGTCCCGGAGAGTTCATCACCATCTTCCAACCTTTTTTTGATGGCTTTTCTGAGGCTTACGATTTTCGCTCTCACTATGATAACTATGGTACATATGATGATTTGATTTTAAAAACCGTCAGAGGAGAAATAGATATTATTTTAGGCGCCTATTTTGAATCGGAGCGATATAATGGTATCGATATTATTTTCCCAGCTCTAATTGTTAATCCTGTTTCTTTAGTCACTATGCCAGATAACGGTTTACAAATTAAAACCAAAGCAGATTTGAAAAATTTAAAAGGGGCTATAGATAGCAGAGAGCATTTTTCTGATTATGTTAAGAACGATTTTGAAAATTATAATATAGAATCTTTTGATACTTCAGAAAAATTATATGAACAATTATTTATCGGTAATGTCGATTACATTTTAACCAGTCGCTATTATGGTGCTATAGAACAAGCTAAATTAGGCATCCGAAATATGGTTAGAATGTCTAAAAATTCTTTATGGGATATGCCTTTGTTTGTAGGAACCTCTGCGATTAAGCCTAGAGGCAAAAAAATTGCAAAAATGATTCGCGACTATTTAAGCGTTAATAAAACAGCCATCAAACAAAAAGTTGAAAAAGCTTTAATTGAAGAGATACGTAAAGCCGATGAGGCAGCTATAGGTGTTGTTCCTCCGGCATATGTAAAATAATTGTATGCAGATTGCATCTCTTGATTGACCTTGTTTTTTGTCTTTGCTATGGTAATGATAATTTAAGTGATAATATGCAGGGTATATTATGGTTCTTTTGGTTCAACATTCCGTCTCACCGATTTCAAGGAAGATCCGTGTTATTATGAGTGAGAAGAAGATGCTCTTCGTTTTGAAAGAAGAAGAGCCATGGAATCTTTCTCAAGAATGCTATAAACTTAATCCTGCCGGAGAATTACCTATTTTTATTTATGATGGTAATATTTTGTGTGGCAATAATGCTATTTGTGAATTTTTAGAAGAAACATCTCATGATTATAAGCTTTTACCAAACACGCCTAAAGAACGTGCTGAAGTTCGACGTTTAACAGAGTGGTTTGATGTTAAATTTTATCGAGATGTGTACCGGAATATCGTTTATGAAAAAGTACATAAACGTTTTGCTTATGGTGCAACCCCTGATTCCAAAATTTTGAAAAATGGTTATAATAATCTATCTTTTCATTTGGAATATATTGATTGGTTGACTGAGCAAAATAATTATTTGGCCGGTGATGTTTTTTCAATGGCAGATATTTCAGCTGCCGCTAATCTTTCTATTTTAGATTATTTGGGCGATATTCCGTGGAATGAGTACAACAATGCCAAGTTATGGTATTCTAAAATTAAATCTCGTCCCAGCTTTAAGGATATTCTAAAAGACAATATCCGAGGAATTCTTCCGGCGCGCAGTTATGCTGATTTGGATTTCTGATGATGAAAAATTTTTGCTACATATTCTTTCTGATTTTTACCTTGACCGGATGCAGTTTGTTTTACGGAGATTCCGCTAAAGGTCAAATTATTTATCATTGGGAGCGCCCTAAGACAGGAATTGAGAAATTTTCAAGAGATCATTCCGAATGTATGCGTATTGCTGAAGGTATCCATGTTCCTGATTTCAGAACATGGTTCTTCTCAGAAGAAACAAAGTTAGATTTACGCGCTAACTGGCATGCAGACAGAGGTATTTGGGCAAGTTATGTAGCTTATCCCGGTGCGCAGCCGGTTCTGGTTCGTTCTTTACGTGATAACTCAGGATCCAGCCCGAGAAAGTACAGAACATGTATGGAAAATCGCGGTTATACGCATCGTAAGGATAACATTCCGACGGTTACAAATATTTATATCTATAAACCGCAGAGAATGTTGCAAGATATTCCATTTTCTAATGATGCTTTCTAGATTTCACAAAAAAAATAGCGTAACAAATGTTACGCTATTTTTTTAATCCTTAATCAAGCCATCCTTAAGGAGAAGTTCACGTATGAATGCCATACCCTTTGGTGTCCAATAGGTGTGAGCCTTTGAGAGAGGACGTCCTTTAGTATCCTCACTGTAGTCATACCAGCAAATACGGGTATATCCCCGAGATGCATAGTGAGCATACAAGACCCATACATCATCTCCATTCCCTTGGGGCTTTTTAAACTGAATTTTTTTGCCTTCAAGGTACTTATTCAACCAAATGGCAGACTTCCCAAAATTTTTAGCGATGATACCTATAGGAAATAGGCTTTGGGAATTCATTAAATCGTCGAACGCTTCAGCCTTACTCTGGAGGGAGGCCTTTTCTTTTTTCAACGCCTCAATTTCGGCCTTTTGGGCCTTGATTGTCTCCTCTAACTTCTGGTTTTCTTCTTTGAGCGCCTCGATCTTTTGATTTTTCTTTGAGGGCTTGGCGGAATGAGCCTCTTGGGGCTCGAGTTCTGGGAAAAGACTTCCTTGAACTGGATTATTGTCCTTTTTCATAAAATAATATATTAAAATTAATAATTTTTGTTTGCTTAATTTATATCAGAAAATAGACAAAAAAGCAAGCCATAATTTTCAATAAAAAAACCTCCCTGTTTGCGGGAGGCTTTTTCTAACTTTATTTGTGCTAAAATTATTCAGCTGAAGAATTTTCTTTGCTTTCTTTTGCTTTTGTCTGAGCAGACAAATCATCAGCAATACGAGCTGAACGACCGCGTAATGCACGCAAGAAGTACATTTTTGCACGACGAACACGACCAACGCGCATAACTTCGATTTTAGCAACGTTTGGAGAAT
>CAMOQT010000005.1 GCA_946623145.1 uncultured Azospirillum sp. | reverse complement strand
ACTTGAAATTCTTCCTTCTATAGAAGGTGAATAATTTTTGCTATCATATTTACCCATACCACCACAATTATATTCATCACTATTTATTGTTTTTTCAGTATAAGAGGTACAGAATGAAGCACCGCTTCCTTTTGATAGACATTCTTGGAATATTTTATCTTCTTCTGCATTAGCTGTTGAAGATAAAGTACATTTATTTAAAGTTTTATTCCAAGATAATCCGCTTTCACAAGTATTGGCATTTGCAGCATCAGCTTTACTATTAGCTTTTTCTGCTTTTGTAGCCGTTTTACCAGCAGCTTTAGCCGCTTTTTCATACTTTTTATAAAGGTCTTTTAATTGAGCGCATGCGCCATCAGATCCTTGTTCGCATAAAGTAACGGCATCTTTATATGCTTTTTCGGCATCGGCAGCTTCTTGTTGAGCTTTTGCATTTGCAGCATTTTTTTCATCGGCATCAGCTTGTTTTTTGTTGGCTTCTTTACAGTTATTATAAGCATCTTTCGCCGAATTCAAAAAGGTGTTCATGTTAGTTTGGCAAGTCGAATATAATTGATCTTTAAGGGTTTTATCCTGATATTCCTGCTCAGATTTTTTCATTTGACCGGCTAAACATTTTTTCTTTTCGTCCTTAATATTTTCATAGGCTCTACATGCGTAATTGAGGGCTGCATCGGCCTTCTCCGCAGCAGTTTTCTCAGATAAACAAACTCCTAGACTGTTATATTGATCTGCATATTTATCACCGGTCGGACAGGGACAGGTTTTACCTGAAGGACAAGCTTTATCAGCTTTGGCTTTGGCATCTAAAACATCTTCCCAAGATGTCTTAGCAACAGCTGTTCCTGAATACACAAAAAATCCTAAGCACAGTAGGAATGAAATACCTTTCATAGCTTTTCTAAAATTTATCATGGCACGCCCTCCTTAAGTCCTCAAGATTTTTATAAACCAAAATAATAAGCCGAAATTATTTACCGGTTTTCAAACTGTCAGTAATCATCTCGGTTGTAATAGTTGTGTCGCCAACCATATAGTTGATAATTGCAGCCGTACAGGCAATAACAAACAAACCAATAATAATAGCTGTTAACCATTTCCAGTTAATATTACCGAAGATAGATCCGATAACAATCGCAATAATACCGATACCGGAAACAGCGTAAATAATCTCTCTCATACCGGAGAAGATTCTACCGCCGTGCTCTGCTAAATCATTAAATAAAGGTTTTGTTGCTTCCGCCGCAAAAGAATCAGTTGCGAATAAAATTGAAGAACATACAAATAATAGTATGGCCATCAGTGAGATTTTCTTTAAGTTTACACACAACATCTTTCTTGCTCCCTTTGGGCTAAAAATACAGGAAAGGTGTTGCGAAACATTTCTGATCAAACTTTTCATAGCAAACCTTCCTTTCCGTTTTTTCTGAGTCGGTCTTTCGGGCGACCAACTATAAACCTATTACTACTCTTTCAGGATACCCGATTTTTGCATTTTTTTCCAGTCAAATCCGACTCACTAAAAACCGTATAACCCATTGATTTTAATAATAAAAAATTCCTGTAACAAAAAATTCACAGTTAAAAAACCTGTTTATACAGATATTTATACGCTCTAAAAGGTAAATTTTTCTCTAATACGAGTCTTTAAAAAGTTCATTAGTTATCATTCCTTGAGTTTTATTTATAACAGAGAAAAAAACAAAAAATCTCACTCATTCTCGCTCAAAACCTGACTATATCAGTAAAAAAAGAACATGCCTTGACTATAAAAAGATGCTTATTATAATCAAACTAAACAATCATCCTTATTTTGCTCATAGAGTAAAATTTAGGGTTTTTAATAAGAAGGGTTTCAAATGGCTAAAATTTTACCGATAACCATAATGAGTTTTTTAAGCTGTATCTCCTCTCTTAAAGCAGAGGAAGCGACATATAATATCAATGGAGAATGGAATTCTTTTTACGGTTATGCTTTTCCGGATAGCGCCTATAAACATCAAGATAAAAGGCAATTTTTTGTAAATACTTTTTCATTGAATCTAGGGGCAGAAAAAGAGTTTAATGACGATTATTCTCTGGGGATTTACGCCGATATATCAGCAGGAATAAACAAACGTCAACGTAATTACAGCAATGGTTTATGGGGACATGAAGTTTATGGAATTTTTGATAATCCGGCTGGACGAATTATGTTTGGTGAAACATACAATACCGCCGCACAATTTCATGTAAGTGCGCCTAAAGCTGGAAAATTTGGTTTAAATGACAGCGATATTGTTAATTTTATTGCAAATCCCAACTGGATAAAAAACAAACATCAGACAGCTTATCGAACGCTGAATTCCACCGCAATAAATACTGACGGAACAGCACCAAAAGTAAGCTATATAACACCGGAATATCATAATTTAACTTTAGGAATCAGCTATATTCCCAATACTTACAGTCGCACCGGATTGGTTAATAGAGACGCTCGGTATGCTGATAAGGAAGGATATGTTGCTACCGCTTATTATACAGCAGACTTAAATTTTGCCGAACTGGAAACATCTGTCGGATATGGTCTTTTTAATGAAGATGATAGAGATTTTAGTGCTGGTTTGAGTTTATATAGAGCAGGGTGGACAATTGGTGGAAGTTGGCGAAAAACGAATGTTGAAGGCAAAGATTTTGCTGTAACAACGCATAGCATAAATCCTAAATTGCCGGATTTATTTGATAATTACCGTGAAGGTCATGCTTGGGATATCGGTATCGGATACGAATTTGGTCCTTTCAAAACAGCAATATCATACTTTGAGAGTAAAGCCGAACATACGGATAACAAAGATAAAATATGGCTTTGGTCAAACGAATTCAGGTACGACAAGCACCTTGCCATATATCTTGCCGGAGCAAAAGCTGACTTTAAGGGAATTAATAAAGAAACATCCGATAAAGGATATAGTGCCATTACCGGATTTAGTTTGAGTTTTTAAGAGGTAAAAAATGCCAAATATCCTGTTTTTATCTGATAACGAGTTATTTTCTGCGGATTTGGAAGAGCAAATCGTTCAAAATTTACCGGAAGATTATAAAATATATAAAGAAGATGATAATAATACGGTTTTTGATATCGCTTTATTAGATGGTAGAGAATATTTGTTTCCTTTTAGAGAAAAACACCCCAAAGTTCCGGCATTAATCTTAGAACCGACAGATAGTGAAGAATATACTGAAGATAATTTGGATATGTGTATTTTCAAACCAATCATTTTATCAAGTATACTTAATCAAATACAATCAAGTATAAATGTTTTTGAAAATTCATCGGATGGTTTTTTACGTTTTGGAAATTACGAGTTGCACCCGAGTAGCAAAGAAATATTAAATCTCAAAACCAAAGAAGTTGATAAATTAACCGAACGAGAAGTCAGCATTATACAATATTTATATAAAGCGCAAAATAAAACAGTCAGCAAAAATGAGCTGTTGCAAAATGTTTGGGAATATAATACAGAAGTTTCAACACACACCATCGAAACCCACATCTATCGCTTGCGTAAAAAAGTAGAAAAAGACAACGATAAAATGCCTCTTATTCTTGCGGAAGATGGGGGCTATAAACTAGCTTGGTAATTTATTTTTTGCCTTTATAAGTTTTAGGGGATTTAGCTTTTTTGAACTTAAATAAATCACCGGACAAATCAACATCCGTTTCAACATTATATAAAGAAACAATAACTTCGACGCTTTGCGGATCAACAATTGACCATTGTCTCAGAGCAAAAGGATTGTTGGTGAAAGTCATGGTAATAGGAGCAATTTCAGGCTTCGAAGGGTACTTTAAGGTGACAACCGTTGAGCCTGCATCTTCGTAATAATTGCTGACTTTAATTTGTTTGCCATCGATTTTAATATTGTTTGCTAAAATTAAGCTGGCGGGAACATCGTCATAATCAATATTTGTTACCTGATCCAAATCTTTATCGTGATAGGTTATATTTTTACCGTCGCCAACAATCAAAACATTCATCGGATCATTATATTCCATGCGAATTTTGTTTGGTTTTTGTACAAAGAGAGAACCTTCTGCCGAACTTCCGTTGCTGGCGGTTTGTACAAAGCCGGCCTTTAATGTTGCGACATTATTCAAATAGTCTTCAATTTGTTTAATCTTCTGAGCATCAATATCAAGAGCTTGAGTTGGCACAATAAAACCAAATAAAACAGCTAAAAAAGCGATAATTCGCATAACATATTCCTTTGTTTTTTTGAATAACTACGCACCAATATAATCATTAATATTTGAATAGTCCACAAAAAATCATCTCTACACAATAAAGTGTAGAGATGATTTAAGGTTAAGCTCTTTATTTACTCTTCTTATCAGAAGCGGAAGATTCAGAATCTTTGGAACTTTGAGAAGAAGCAGATTTAGTATTTCTGGTAGAACATGACATTTTCTTTCTCCCTAAACTAATATTTCAATTTACTGCCACAACCGCAACCGCAAGAACTATGCTTTTCTGTGTGGGAACCTTCTTCTTGAATATGAGAATGTTCATTTTCATTATGTGCGGTAGATTTATGCTCAAAAACATCTTCTTTAGGCTCGGTATGAATTGAAGAATGAGATTTTGTTTTTGATGTGTTTTTATTATGATTCATCATCAAAATATCCTCCTGTTGTTAAATATAATCAGTCCGCACAAGAAGATAATGATGAAAAGCGTTAAAACAAGATGTATAAACTTAATATTAGGAGCCGTTTCTGGCTTTGAAAACACCGTTCTCATATCCCTGAATTTCAGGATTTTTATCTGCCATATTTAAACGTTTCAGAGCCAAGGCGACATATTCTTTTTCTTTTTCAATACCCACAAAAATCCGCCCTAATTTTTTTGCGGTGACTGCCGTTGTCCCGGAGCCTAAGAAGGGATCAAAAACAACATCACCTTTATTACTGGAGGCCAAAATAAGTTTAGCAATAAGTTTTTCTGGTTTTTGTGTCGGATGATTGGTGTTCTCAGGCATAGACCAAAAGGGAATAGAGATGTCTGTCCAAATATTGGAAGGATAAGTTAAACGGGTTTTTGTTTCTCCTGCTTCCCGCCAGTCTTTAGGGAGACCTCTTTCATCACGATAAGGCGCAAGGACTTTTCTTTGAATTTTAACATCATCAATATTAAAAGTGTAATCTTTGGATTTTGTAAAAAACCAAATATCTTCAAGGCAATTCTTCCAGTTATTTAATGCGCCGCGCCCTTTTTCTCTTTCCCATGAAATACGATTCTGCAACAACAAGTATTTTCCGGCAACTTCAGGAATAGCAATAGAAGTTTTCCAATCGGCGCAAATATAAACACTCGCATTGTTTTTTAGCAGAGGAATTGTTTTTTTCAGCCATTTGTTAAGCCATTTTTTATAATCAGCTAAATCCATTTCCTTAAAAGTGGATAATCCGAAATTTTTTGTAAGATTATAAGGCGGATCGACAATCATCAAATCAATACTGTCATGGGGCAGAAAATCAAGAACCTTAAAGGTATCTTGATAAATGACTTTATTATAAAGTTCTTCAATAGGCGTACGATGATTAAGCTTTAAAGCCTGCGACGCAAATTTTTTAATTTCGGCATCTGAAAGTTCTATCGTTTTATTGCGAGGAGCTTTTTTTTGAGGCATATAATTAATCTTCACCAAATTTATTATTAATAAGAGCAGTTAAAGCATCCATAGCTTCTTTTGCTTGATTTCCCGAACAAGAAACTTTGATGGTCGTTCCTTTAGCTGCAGCCAACATCATTAATCCCATGATGGAACAACCATCAACCGTTTGTCCGATACGCTCTACTGTAACATCAGCATCAAGATTTTCGATAGTTTTTACAAAAGCGGCTGCTGCACGAGCGTGAAGACCTTTTTGATTTTGAATTTGCAATTCTGCACATAAAGTTTTTTCTGTCATTTTACAATCCTAACAATTGGGAGGCAACGGTAATATATTTTTTGCCAGCTTCTTGAGCGCCGTTAACGGATTCCTTTAAGGATTTATCTTTTCTTAAAGAACACAACTTAATCAACATCGGTAGATTAATTCCCGCAATAATTTCCACTTTAGCTTTTTCCATAATTGAAATGGCTAAATTTGAGGGCGTTCCCCCAAACATATCGGTTAAAACGATTGCTCCATCACCTTTGTTGACGGCTTCAACTTTTTGCAAAATTTCTGCACGACGGGTTTCCATATCGTCTTCAGGGCCGATACAAACAGCTTCAACCTGATCTTGCTTTCCGACAACATGCTGCATGGCTGCAATAAACTCTAAAGCCAAATTCCCATGTGTGACTAATACTAATCCAATCATTTTAACCTCTTAAATATTATTTACCGCAGGTCCAATGTTTAACAGCCCCAAAACTATTGATAAGCTCATCTCTTGTTTTAGCTTTTACAAATTCGTCTGCGCGAGTACGTTTTCCTTCAATAACGACATCTTCGACGTTATCGACGGGAACACCGTATGTTCTCTCAACAGTTTTGCCAGATAATTCAACAATCAAAACAAATTCAGCTTCAGCTAAAGGAGCACGAGTTTCTTTATCAATACCGTCAAGAACAACGGACAAATGTTCGTCGCGCTTCAATACGGCTGTTTGTTTGCCGTCAAATTCAAGAACAGGATTAACCGGAGCCCCTTCGCGGCTATCGATAAAAATAGCTAACTCTCCGAATTTATTTTCGATAATCTCAAAAAAATCTTGTTTTTCAATAAGTGTGTAATATTGATTTTCCATGTTGTTCAGCCCTTATATCAGATTAACACATGATACAACATTAACTGAAATGTGTCAATTTTGAGTTAATAAGAAGAGGATTAATTATCCTAACATTAAATAAAAGAGTTATCTTTCGTAAATTTGATTGTTACTGACTTCGAAAAATTGCGAATTAGGTCTCATAGAAACAAATAAATCAGGATCTGTAGATGTAATCCATGCTTGAATATTTAAATCACGAATTTTCTGCAATAAAGCCTCTCTCTTTGCATCATCGAGATGAGCAACAACTTCATCCAAAAGCAGAACAGGAGGAAAACCTTTTGCTAATGTTTGGCACTTTGTTTGTGCTAAAATAATGCTGATAAGCAAAGATTTTTGTTCACCTGTTGAACAAAGCTCGGCCGGCATTCTTTTTTTCTTATAAAATACCTTAAAATCAGTTCTGTTAACACCATCAATACTGTCGCTGTAAAGAACATTATTTCTTTGCTTTTGTAAAGAAGATATATAATAGTCCTCTACATTTATTGCTGGTTTGGTATCGAGCATTTGCTCAATAGTTCCTTCTAAAGATAATTCAACATTAGGAAAAACATCATCCGGATCATTTTTTATAAAAGTATTTAATCTGGCTATTTGCTCTCTGCGTGCAGCGGCGATGGCGACACCGATTGCAGACATTTCTTCTTCGATGGAACTCAGCCAGTAATTGTCGGTTTTTCCCGTTTTAATGAGTTGAACCCATTCTTTGTATAGATGTTCAAAATTTGCTGTGCGTTTAGCGTGCTCTATATCAAAAGCATAAACCAAACGATCTAAAAAACTGCGACGAGGTTGTGAACCCCCGCGGAACAACCTGTCCATTTGAGGCGTTAACCAGATAGCAGAAATATATTTTCCCAAATCGGATTGTGATGTTGTTTTTTGCCCATTAATTTTAACGATTCTTCGATCATAAGTACGAGTTTCTTCGCTAGAATCTCGATAAGAGGATTCAACACCCGTTCCGATTTCTGTCTCATCATCATTTATGCAAACAATGGAAGAAACCGCCCAAGCCGTGTTTCCCGGAACATAATCGTTGGCGACCAATGCAGGGGATATTCTTCTGATATCTGTTAGTCGTGCTGAACGTAAACCTCTCCCCGGCGTTAAAAAAGAAACAGCCTCTAAAATATTTGTTTTTCCGGTACCATTTTCTCCGGTGATAACAATCGGATTTAAACCTGTATTCAATCTTAAATAGGTATAATTCCTAAAGTCAGTTAAAGTCAGGCGTTTAATGCCTGACTTTATAACTGATTCTTGATAATTATGTATATTTAAAACTTCACCGTTCACTTTATACTCTCATTGGCATCAAAACAAAAACAGCACTTGAATCTGATGTATCATGGATAACCGATGGAGAAGAAGCATCAGCAAAGCTGATTTTAACCGTATCACCGACAATCTCAGCTAAAATATCAAGTAAATATCTGAAGTTGTATCCGATTTCTAAAGCTTCACCGTTGTAAACAGCTTCCATTTCTTCTTGAGCGCTTCCTAATTCCGGACTTGATGTTGTAATAATCACGTGGTTTGTTCCAGTAATCATTTTAATGGCGCGAGTTCTTTCGGCAACAACAGAAACGCGATCAACAGCAACAGCTAAATCTTTAACACTCATTTCTAAAGATTTATCATTATCTGTCGGAATAACACGCTCATAATCAGGATAAGTACCATCAATTAATTTTGAAGTTAAGGTAATGTTATCCAATGTAAAACGAACTTTGTTATCAGACATTGAGATAGCAACCGTTTCAGCGCTTGTATCGTCCAACAATTTACGAATTTCAGCGATGGTTTTTCTTGGAATAATGACGCCGTTTAACGATTCGGCGCCTTGCGGCAAGGGCGTTTCAACACAAGCCAAACGGTGTCCGTCTGTGGCTACAACTCTTAAAACGCTGGCGGCGCCGGTTGTTTTAGCGTGCATATAAACACCATTTAAGTAATATCTTGTTTCTTCTGTTGATACGGCAAACTTTGTTCTATCAATAACGCCTTTAAGTTCTGCAACAGACATTGAAAAATTAATCGGTAAAGCATCACCGGAAATAACAGGAAAATCTTCAACCCCAATACAAGATAAAGAAAACTTTGATTTTCCAGAAGAAATAGTCAATTGACCTTTATCGTCAGGGAATGTTAATTCAACTTCAGAACCATCAGAAAGTTTTCTGACAATATCGTACAACATATGAGCCGGAGCTGTTGTTGCACCTTGTTCCTGGATTTTTGCATCAACGATTTCTGTGCTTTCTGTATCCATATCTGTAGCCTTGAAACTGATACCATCAGGTAAAGCTTCAATTTTTACATTTGAAAGAACAGGAATAGTATTCCTTTTTTCAACAATACTTTGGACGTGACTTAAAGTTTTTAATAAAATAGAGCGTTCGATAGTGAATTTCATTTTTTGTACCATTAAATATAATTAAAATTACTGAAAGAATAACACGCTTTTCTTTATTGTCTAAGCCCAAACAACAAGTATTCAACAGAAATTTATTTGTTAAAAGGATTTTGAGCTAAAAAATGAGCTGCAGGCAAAAATATATTTTCAGGAAGCTTGTTCAAATCAAACCATTGCCACTGAGCGCACTTATTCGATTCCATAATTTTCGGCTCTCCGGAAAAGGAAGATGCAATCAGGTGAATAGTAACATAATGTTTGCCGGATTCTTCAAAAAAATCATTGGTAACGCCACCGATAGAAATGTCTTTTTCTTGTGCTATTATGCTCGTTTCTTCCATAGTTTCTCTAGCGGCTGCTTTTTCGAAAGATTCCCCGTATTCCAAATGTCCGCCCGGAGGACACCACGTTCCTTCACCGTGTTTGGATTTTCTTAAACCGAGCAAAAGTTGGTGTTCATCATTAAAAAGGTATAATCCGACACCGATTCCAATTTGTTTCTGTAACATTATCTTTTCTTTTCAAAAAAGCCGGCTTTGAAGAAGCCGGCTGATTTTATTGAATAAGGAAAGCCTTAAGCATCAAGAGTGCGGCGCAAAGCATCAACGTTCTCTGCTAAAGTCGAATCCTCTACAATTAACTCTTCAACTTTACGAACCGCATGCATAACAGTCGTGTGGTCACGATCAAATTTACGACCGATTTCAGGCAAAGAGCGAGAGGTTAATTGTTTTGCCAAATACATAGCAATCTGTCTTGGGCGAGCAACTGTACGAGCACGGCGAGAAGATTGCATCTCCTTAACGGAAATATTAAAATATTCTGCAACTTTTTTCTGAATTTCATCAATGGTTGTTCTTTTATCATTAGAACGCAACATATCTTTCAAAACATCTTGTGTCATATCCAAGGTAATTTCTTTATCAGATAAGAGCTGGGAGTGTGCTATAACACGACGTAGAGCGCCTTCCAATTCTCTGATGTTTGATGTAATCTTTTGAGCTAAAAATTCAGAAACTTTTTGTGGTAACTCAACACCTAATTGGCGGGCTTTGTTTTCCAAAATACCAATACGTAAATCAAAATCTGTCGGATGAATATCAGCAACCAAACCGCATCCGAGACGTGATTTAAGACGAGCCTCGATTCCCTCCAGATCAGAAGGTGATTTGTCAGCAGAAATAATAATCTGACGTCCTTCTTCTATCAAAGAGTTGAATGTGTAGAAAAATTCTTCCTGTGTGGTGTCTTTTCCACCCATAAATTGAACATCATCAACCATTAAGACATCAACAGAACGGAATTGTTCCTTAAAAGCAGTCGTATCTTTATAGCGTAAAGCACGAACAAACTTATACATAAACTTTTCGGCAGAAAGATAAACAATATTACGGCTTGGATCTTGTTGTTTAATGTGCCAAGCAATTGCATGCATTAAGTGTGTTTTACCTAAACCAACACCGGAATACAAGAACAAAGGGTTAAACGAAACATTGCGTGATTCTGCAACTTTACGAGCAGCAGCATAAGCAAATTCATTTGTTTTACCAACCACAAAATTTTCAAAAGTATACTGCGGATTCAAAGGAACAGATAAAGATTGATCCTGATTAGCAATAAATTCATTATTGTTGGCAAGAATAGAATTAATACCGCTTTGATAAATATTTGCCGGAGACGGGCTGTTTGAAATTTTCTTTAATAAAGAGCGGCAAGAGTTTGAATATAAGCCGTGACCGCCTTCTTGAACAGCTTGAACAATAAAATTAATAGATTTTATTTGAGGGTTTTTCTTTTCCCAAATTTTATGGATTCTATCAGAATAATGCGTGATAACCCAGTTACGCATAAAGCGTGTCGGTACACAAATGTTCATAACACCTTCACTAAAAGAACTCGGTGTTAAAGGTTTTAGCCAGCTATCAAAAGCAACATCGCCGACTTCATTTTTTAATTGGCTGCAAATTTGAGTCCATTGATCTTGTACGGATTCTAAATCATTAATTGCCTGCTCAGCCATTTTCTCTCCCCATCAAAAAGATAATTAATACAAATATAGTTATATTGTTTTTCTAAAGGCGGTAATCAAATTTGAGATATTTAATCTATATCAAAAATCTGTCTGTCTTTATAATATAAACCTCATTTTAAACCTTCTGTTTTGAAGAGGGCTTTCGGCATTAATCTGATAAAATCTTTATTCTGAAAATTTAACCAGACTATTTCCCCATGCCAAAAGAAAATATCTTTTATTCCTGTACCATAAAGAATCTTTATTGGTAGAATATTCAAAAGACGTTTTATTGTCTTTTAATATTCGTCAGAAAGTGATTCGGATAATAACCTGAAAAAAAATAAATACAACAGAACATATTAAGAACATTTAAATTATATTTCTTGACAGATATTTTTTTTAGAGTCGCGCGTAGAGTCTTGAAAATAAAACAAAAAAACACAAAACAATATCCCCTAATTCTTATAGGTTATAATGTTTTGTGTTTTATTAAAAGCAATAAAATTAAAGTGCTTTAACTTTCTTAGAAAGACGAGATACTGTCCGAGAAGCTGTGTTCTTTTTCAAAACACCTTTATTGACAGCTCTCATTAATTCTGCTTCAGCAACTTTAAAAGCATTTGCAGCAGCTTCTTTATTATTTTCAAGAACAGCTGCTAAAACTTTCTTTACGAAAGTACGAACACGACTTCTGCGAGCACCATTAATAATGCTTCTTTTATTGTTTCTATTAATTCTTGTTTTTGCCGATTTATGATTGGCCATTTTTCTTATTCCTAATTTAAATAGTTAAAATTGATTTTATAATCCTGAATAGTCTTATAAACTCTCTCAATGATAAGTCAACAAAAATATTGCCTAAACATTAAAAAAATTACGCTTTTGCCGCATTTGACGGCTTTTTTTGCGCATAAGACATCAATGATTGCTTAAATTCAGACGATTCTACGCTACTTAAGCTTAATAGATTCTCTAATTCTGCTTGAGGAGATTGAGTCGCCTGAGAAATGATTCTTTTAGCACGAAGAACTGTACTTTGAGGTAAAGAAGCGATTCTTTGTGCTAATTTCGTATATTCTTCCGTTAAGGATTCTGAAGTAACGATACGACTAACTAATCCGGCTTTTTCCGCTTCATCGGCGAGTAAGGCGCGACCGGACAAAATCATATCCATCGCCTTTGCTTTTCCGACAGTTTTTGTTAGCAAATGACAACCACCGAAACAAGGTAAAAGACCAATGCTAAGTTCCGGTAAACCAAATCGGGCGGTTTCTGTAGCTAAAACAATGTCACAGCACATAACTATTTCACAACCGATTCCCAAAGCAAATCCAGAAACAGCGGCAATTAAAGGTTTTTTAGCCGTTAAAATGGACTGAAAAGAAGTTTGCATGTTTTTAAGTATTTCTTTAGCATTACTTAAGTTTGCCGCAATACTTTTAATATCAAGACCTGCAGCAAAAGATTTTTCGATTCCCTTCAAGACAATAACTCGAACATGCTTAGAATTATCATATTCTGCGATTTGCTCAGATAGTTCTCGAAGCATTTTTTCGTTGATGGAATTTAAATTATTCGGATTATTTAAGGTAATAATACCGATGTTTTCGCGAATTTCAGCTGCAATATATTCCGCTTTCATTTTGGCTCCTTTAAATTCGATTCTTTATAGTAACACGAAGTTTTAACGGTTTACTGGATTCTTTGTGAATACTTAAGGATTCGCTGTCACGATAAAAAACAACAGTGCCATCGGTTGTTCCTTGATAAGTCCAGCCTAATTGAGGTAAGGATTCTTTATAAAAAGTCTCAACTTTCTTAAAGCCGACTTTGGAAGAAATAAGATATGCCTCAACAAATCTCGATTCTTCATTTCCAAAAGAAACAGTTTTTTCTACTTTTTGAATTAAACCTTTCATTAACGGAATATCTTCCATTCCATCAATAAAAGTTGCTCCTTTTGCCATAACAAGGGAAGAGCATAAACAGAACAATAAAATAAATAAATAAAACCGCTTCATTTTATTACCTTTGTTTTGTTGCGCAAAAATAAGTTGATCTGCCGGCTTGGATGATTTTTTGGATTCCCCCTGTTTCTTCCAATCGACAAGTACATATAGGACAAGGTAAACCTGTTTTATTATAAACACAATGCTGGTTTTGAAAATATCCCAGACTACCATCAGGTTTTTGATAATCTCGCAAAGTGGATCCTCCTGCAAGAATGGCTTTATTTAAGGTCTCACGCACCTTTTCGACAATAACAATACATTCTTTATCTGTAAGCGAAGATGCTACCCGTGTCGGCAAAATCCCTGCAAGAAATAACGATTCCGAAGCATAAATATTACCGATTCCACAAATAATATGTTGATCAAGTAAAGCTTGTTTAATTGACGTTTGTTTTTTAGAGAGCTTTTGTTTTAGCCATTTTCCGGTTAGTTTTTTATCAAAAGGGTCGATTCCGATATCCTTAAACAAAGGATGGGTATAAATTTTGTCGGAAGGCAGATATAAGCATAATCCGAAACGTCTGGCATCATTGTAAACCATATAACCCTCGCTTGTTTTAAAAACAAGATGGTCATGTTTTTGTAAAGTACCAAGGGAGGGAGATAATCGGATTCGCCCGCTCATGCCGAGATGAATGACGATGGATAAATTATCTTCAAGGTGAAGAAGGATATATTTAGCTATTCGCTGATAACCGATAATTTTTTTATTTTTTATTCTTTTTGTAAAATCAGAAGGAACTTTTTGCCTTAAATTCGGATTCCTGATGACAATATCTAAAATTTGCGCATTCTTAAGTTGTTTTTGAATGGCGGTTTTAATCGTTTCAACTTCAGGCAACTCAGGCATATCAATCCTTTTGTAAATAACAAAAATTTAATAAATTAATTATAAAAAAGTTCGAATTATTTTCAATTACTTTACACAACTTTTCTTGATATTATAATGGGAATGCATTACTAATACAGTAAATTAAGATAATAGTTTGATCAGATTATGAAAAAGAAACAAAGAACGAGAAAATATTTCGCTCCGCAAACGGAAGATACAGAACGCCAATGTGATCATGAGGGATGCACCAAAGCAGGAATTTATCGCGCACCGAAAGATAAAAGTCTGAAAGATTATTATTGGTTTTGCCTGGAGCATGTTCAAGAATATAATGCTAAATGGAATTATGCTGATGCTCAAGAAGGGGAGGATATGAAGCGTGAGCGAGCCAGAATGCACTTTAATGGCGGTCGTTCAAAAATAAAGTATAGTTACGGATATAAATTTAAGGATGCTTTCGGATTCTTTAGTGAATACGCGGAAGAATTCACCTCGGCAGCTCCCGATGCTTTTTTTACAACAGAAGAAAAACGCTGGATAAAAATTATGGAGCTGGAATACGATGAGCTGAGCGTTGAAAATCTAAAAAAGAAATATAAAAAATTGGTAAAAAAATATCATCCAGATTTGCATCAGGATGATAAAGAAGCGGAAGAAAAATTTAAACAACTTACAAATGCTTATAGCGCCCTATTGGCTAAACTTTCATAATTGTTTGCTCTTGTCTTCTCTGAATTAATTTCTTAAAACTGACCTTTTGCGGCTGTTGTAGCTTTTTCTCTCTTTTTTTATCCGCGGTTTTGCTAGGATTTCTTCCTGTCTTTTTGAGTAACAATTGTGCAACTTTTTTGTCATCATATTTTTTATCGGTAATATGAATAACGTCATTAATTTTCATTCCCTGAACAGCTGAAATACCGCCGATTTTTTGTAATCTCTTAATTCCGCTCATTAATTTTTTAATCTTTTGCGGATCAAGTTTTTTTCCGATATCGATATCCGGTGTAAGATAATGCTCAACAGCAGTTCTAAAGGTGTCTTTTCCCCATCCGTTATGTTGCATATTTTCGGCAACAATGCGTGGTGACAGTTTGGGTAAACCAGCCTTTTTTGCAAAAATATTAGCATCAGCCAAAGCCTGAAGCTTTGCAATGTCTTTTTGTAATTTTAAATTTTGTTGTGTTTGCTGATGCTGCGATAAAATCTCTTTTTCTGTATCGCTTAGAGATTCAAACAGCTGATTTTCCATGAAAGAGTTTTCCAACAAAAGAGAAGAAAGAGGATCTGAAATAAAAGAGTCATTTTCTTCCTCATCATCGTCATCAACAGCCTGTTTTATTTGTTTGCGCATTTTCTTTAAATGGCGATCAAAATCAACAGTTTTTTGTGCTGTCAACGGAACAGCGTTGGTAATATTATCTTTTCTTTTAAAATCAGAGAGAGACGCTTGATTTGCATCAATACGGCGAGACAAACGTTCTTTTTTATCAAAACTTTTTTTCTTCCATTCAAAATTAGAATTTAAAGTATCATCGCTCATTGCAAATCTCCAAACATCTCCATCATATAGAGTATGCTTTTTTAGATATGATGTCAACGAAGATTAGTTATTGCAAAACTTTGCTTGTTACCATAATTGAATCATCTGATAACAAAGAAGATAAAATTTCTATTTGCACGCCATCGTTTCTAATTAATCGGAAAGTTTTTGTATTGGCATTCATCAGGTGTGCAATAATATCTTCCTTAAATTCATTCCAATTGTCGACATTACTAAAGAAAGACCGTTGCTCTTCCAATATTTCAGAAAGACTTGGTTCCTTCTGTAAAAAAAGCTCCTCTAACTTCCAGAGGCTGAGATAAGCTTGATTATAAGCTTTTAAACGACCATTAGAACCAAAGATAATGACGGCATCAAACAAATTATTAAGGATTTCTTCTTGTACTTGTAGCAAAGCGTTATAAGCCCTTCGGGTAGCCAATCGGTCAGAAACATCCTCAAAAGCAAAAATAACGCCACCCATCGGATGCGGCGAGCGAACACGACGAATAGTATTTCCGTTAGGAAGGTGAAGCATATCTTCTTTAGGCTCTAATATTTCAGAAAAAGCTTTAATTTCGTCATTTTTATAGGAGCGAAAATCAGGAACTTCCGGTAATAATCTTTTTTCTCTGACATTCTCTAAAAAGGAAGTATAAGAAGGAGCTGTATCTAGCCAACTGACATCCTGCTGCCATAAATGAGCAAAAGCCTGGTTGTAAAAAGAAAGTTTTTTAGTGTTATCAAAAACAGCAAAAGCTGTTCCCAATGTTCCTAAAATTTCTAAATGAGCATTATGGTGCTGTTTAAGATTGCGTTTGAGCGTATCGAGTTCAGTAATATCAATTAATGCTCCAACTGTCCAAATCTTATCAAGATATCCTTCAAGATGAAAAGGAGATTCCCAAACTTCGAAAGAACAATGTTGTCCTTTTTTTATTAAATTAATATCTTGCTTTTGGATACGATTAAGTGACTGAGCTTGTTCGGCAAGAGCTTTTGAAATACTTGTATTGTTTAGTCCGGTAATTTCGATTTGATGTGTAATAATATCATATTTGTTAGCCCCTTTAACAAAATCCAGATATTTTTTGTTAACCAAAACCAGATTTAAGGCATCATCACGCAGCCAAGAAGGATAAGGAAGATTATCAATAATGTCCTCAAGTTGTTGGCTATGTAAAAACGCTGCTTTCTTTTCATTTTCTAGGACTGTAATTTGATTAATTTCTTCACTGACATCACGAAACCAGATCATATCACAATATAAATTTCCGTCACTGGCATTAATACGTGTTCCTGTCAAATTAAGGCGTCTGTTGCTGTTTTTAAGATTAAAATCTTCTTCAAAAGAAACGCCGTCTTCTTGTAAAAGAGAAACATATTTAGATATTTTTTTTGCATCTTCTTTGTAAAAGCACTTAAGGACATCTTCAAAAGTAGATGAAGTACCTTGCGATAAATCCAAAATAACAGCCAGTCTTCGAGAACAGCGCTCTTTAACGAAATTTTGCGGATCATTGACTTTTTCATCGGGGTAAATAAAGGCGAAATAACCGTCTTTTGAAGCATATAACGTTTCTGCATAGCGCTCACGGTCTCGATTAATAAAGTAATTTTTTTGGGTTAATTTAAGAATTTTAATTTGTGAGAAGAATAAAAAACCGAGCAAAAGCAAAAAGACAACCAGCAGGATATACCATAACTCCGGCGCCGCATAAAACATATCCAGCATCAGTTCTTTATTCATTTTTTTACCATAAAATTATTGTTTATTCTTAAAAAATATACTATAAAACACAAGAAGCAAACCTAAAAAATAAAAAAGTGAACAAAATATGTATACGTTAGCCTTTGATACGACAGCTTCCGGCTGTGCAGTTACCTTATTTTCCGACGATACTTGTATAGATGTGTTTGATGAAGAAATGGAATTCGGACAGGCAGAAAAGCTTATTCCTGTTATAGATGATATGTTAAAAAAACATAATATCGTATTTAAGGATATAGCGTTGTTGACTGTATGTGTTGGACCGGGATCTTTTACCGGCGTTCGCTCAAGCATTTCAGCCGCACGAGCTTTTGGATTAGCGTGTCCTCAAATGGAAGTTTTAGGTATAAATGCTTTTGAGGCATATATTTATTCCGTTATCTTTAATCCGCAAGAAATAGCGCAATTAAATGCCGTTATTATCGAGACGAAAAGAGAAGATTTTTATTTTCAAATATTCGATGAGCATTTGAAACCCTATTCTCAACCGGCTGCGGCTATGAGGGAGGATATTATTAATTTATTGCGCCACAAAAAAGTAACATTATTGGGTGATGGTGTTGAAAGATTTTTAAGCACACCGACAGGTTTAAGTTTGCATGCTATTCTGAATACAGGACGCCTGAATGTTAAAGATTTAGCGGCATGTGGAATAAAGAAATATCATAAAAAAGAGCACAATTATCCGAAACCGCTCTATCTGAGAGCGCCTGATGTTTGCGTAAAATCATAAACTATAAAGCGCGCTGTTTGGTATGAAGAACGGAGTGAAGAATACTATCGTTGGCCGTATTATCGAGTAAGGCGATTATTTCAAGTTCTTTTTTATCTAAAGGTCTGTTAATCCCGATAGAATCATAATATGTTTTACTTTCTAAATAGAGCTCAGCAGCTTGAGAGCTGTCTCCCTGAGTGTATAAATATTGAGAAAGATATTTATTGGCATTTGCTTTCTGAGAGAGATTTTCATTATGCTTAGATAATTTTAAGACCTGCTTATAGGCCCAATTAGCTTTATCATCTAATCCGGCTTGTTTGTATAAATCAGCGCATCTGCTCCAAGCTAAAATATTATCAGGATATGTTTCCACCGCCAATTCAAAAGAAGATGTGGCGAGATTTGGATCGCTTAGCTCTGCCAAAGTTCCAAAGCAACAAGCATAATGAGATGCCTCCTTAAAAAGCTGGTTGCGACGGGAAATATTCTTCGTTTTAACGGCTTGATTTATTTTTTCATCCATCAAGGCTTCCATTAAAACCATAGCATAAGAAGCATCGCCTGATAATAAGTGTAAAATACACTCCTCATCACTAGGCAAATCCTTGGTCTTGCGAATATTATCAAAGATACCTTTATTGCACAAAGTCAAAAATTCTTTGATAGAAGCAACTAATTGCATAACCGATTCTTCAGACAAAGATTCTTTATTGCGATACATCAAAGCCTGCGAAATTTTTAATTCATCGATATTTCGGCCTATCATGTTGACAATCATGGCCATAAGATCACGAATATTCTTTTTTAGTTGTAGGGGAGAATATTCTTTTTGAGCCTGAGGTTTTTCAGTGTTTTCGGCTGATTTTTTAGATTTTTGCCAATCCAGTTCAATAAAAGAATCAGTCTTACTTTTGGCCGGAGATAATTTTCTGTAAAATTCCTCTTCTTGTATATCTTGTTCTGAGAAATTTTCCTTTATATTTTGAGGTGATTTTTTATATGCTTCCTCGGAGTCGTTTTCGATTATTTCGGATTCTTGCTCCGATTCCATCTCTGTTTCTTCTTCAATATCAGAAATATTTTGATTTTGAGCTTCAGTTGCTGTCTCTGATGGTGATTTTAAAAACAGAGAAATGATTTTTGATGTGATAAAAATCAAAAAGAAAAAAATAGTTACTAAAATCAATAAGATAAACGTAATTGATAAAATATGAATTTTATCCGAATTGTATAAAAAGGCATCAAAACGTTCAATAAAAGAGTTAAAATAAGAAACGATGTTTGCAAAACGATCGATAAAAAAAGAAGATATCAGCAATGAATTTGTCATAATTGCAAAGGCACCATTTACAAATAATAAAATAACGATTAAAGTAGCTCACGGAGTCATTATAATAAAAACTTTTTAAAATACAATATAAACCACAATAATAAATTTGGCGTTAAGAAAAGACAATGATGGGGTATTTGAAACAGAAAAAAAGACAAAAAAACATCAGAGAACTTTTAAATGTTTCTGTTGTGGTCTTGTCTATTTGTTGTCTGCTGGTTTTGTTTTTCAGCAGTTCTAAAGCGGGTATGTATGTTAATCGTTGGTTGTTCCAAATTTATCTATATACTCTTTGTGTTATGCTATATGCATTGTTTAATAAATTTTTTTGGCAAGCAGCCGGGTTGCTTTTATTGGCTCTGATGTTTTTCTTTAATATCGGAATGGGATGTAATCTGTTCTTTAGTATTCAGACTCCAGGTTTGCAGAGCTTAAAGATATTATATCAAACTGAAGTTAGTAAATTGCACGACACTGAAAAGCAGATAAAAAATAACAAGGTTGATGTTGCCGGAGTTGTTTTAGATTCTGAAAAGAATTTGAACAATTTAATTTTAACGCCACATAAGGTTCTTCGTATGGGAGATATCTTGCTTTCTGTAACTTGTCGTGCAGGGTTTGCTGAAATAGAGATTGATGCGAAACGAATGATGTTTATATCTCTTGATTTTGCAAGTCAAACGATGACAGAGAAACGAATTGCACTTAAAAATTTAGCTGAATTTATTAATACGCAGGATGTTCCGGTCATTGTTGCCGGTAATTTCGGGCAAGAAGCGTGGTCAAAAAGTTTTCTGGATTTCCTTGATAAAACCGGTCTGGAAGTTAAAAACAACATTTTGTTGAGCAATGGCAAAATTCGGTTTAATCCGTTTGTTGTTCCTGAGATGAATATTTTAGCATATAAAGATTTCGGAGTTCGCAATGTTTCATTCCTTTCAGCTAAAAGAAATGCTTACCATCCGTTAATGGTAGAACTTAATTACTAAGTTTATTTAAATGTTTGCGAATTTGTTCGCATAAGTCATCATCTTCAATTTCACAAGCAAACCCTAAAGCTGTTTGCAGGTTTTTCTTGGCCTCATCTTCATGTCCACGACCACGAAAAATTTCAACAAGTCCGAGATTTGTATAATCTGCTGCCAGAGCTTTTGAACGTACGCCACGCTGTTCGAGATCAAGAGATTGTTGAAACAAGCCTTTAGCTCTAGATAAATCTTTTCGTTTAACATAAATAATCCCTAAAAGATTATATGCGTTAGCCAAATAAAAACAACCGCTGTCTTTTTTCCCGATTGCAATGATTTTTCTTAAAATAGTTTCAGATTCGGTTGAGTTATCGCTTTCAAACAGAGCTTGTGCTTGTAAATATAAACTATCCAAAAAACCGGAAATATTGCTACATTTCTCATAAACATCAGCCGCTTTTGCTGCAAATTTTATAGTATTGGCTAAATCTTTTTGTGTCCAATAGCAATTCGCGAGAAGGTCCAAGCTGAAAGCGATTCCTTCTTGATTCTTCAGAAGAGAATGTTTTTTTTGAGCGTTTTTTAAGAAAGATTGAGATTTTTTGTAGTCTTTTTGTAGCAAAAAAAGCAAGGCCAACTGATTTAAAATTTCAGCAGATTCCAATTCATATTTCAGAGCCTCATAAATTTGCAAAGATTTGTTCAAATAATCTTCTGCTTCATTAAATCTCTCTTCTCCAATCATCAGCATTCCGAGATGAGCATATGCTTTGGCGATTCCTTTTTCAAAATGCAAAGAATTGAATATTTTTAAAGCGGATAAAAATAAAGTTTCTGCTATATCATCAATAAAAGAGATACGATAAATTGTTCCTAATTTTAAATAAGCTTCTCCTTCTTCATAAAAGGCATTACTGCGATTAAATAATTTGACAGCTTTATCAAACTGACGAGAAGCAAAAGCTAAATCACCGTTTTTTAAGGCTATTTGAGCTAAATGAGAGAAATAATGAGCCCTGAGATAAGGACATAATTTATGAGGTATTTGAATATTATCCCAAGCAATTGCAGCGCGAGCCGGATTCTCTGTGGCTTCTAAAAGTAATGCTAACCATGCGGAGAATTCATCATTTTTGTGTCTTTTTTTTAATTTTTTTTCAAAGAAAGAAATAGCTTGCAAGGGCTTATCAAAAGCTTTTAACAAAACAGATAACTCTTCGTCGTGATATTTAATCAGTCGCGCGGCAGCCGTAATTTTATTATTTAATAAATAGTCAGGGACAAGATTCTGTCGGTGTTTTAAGGAGACACTAATTGCTTTTTGAATAATATAACTGGAGAAAAAAACATAGTTTTTTGAAACAAGTTGTTTTAGAGCTTGTTTGCTGAAAAAATCAGATTTTAAGCGATACCAAAATAACGGTGGCAAAAACAGCAAACCGATAACGGAAATAAAAATAACAATGTAAAAAAGATAATTCATAAAATCTTTAACGCTAAATTAGTTATTCGGAACATATACTAACATAACAGGAAAATTTTACAAGTATAGGGGTAGCGCCATGAGTATTACAAAATTAAAAAGTTCTGATTTATACCGTATTTGCGATCCAAAGAAATTCGAATTCAGCAGCACAGCTGAGTTGGAAGAACGGATGTCTGCCTTGGGTCAAGACCGAGCTATAAGCGCGGTGGAATTGGGTATAAACGTTAAATCAAAAGGGTATAACCTGTTTTGTTTAGGGCCTGAAGGAACAGGTAAAACCAGTTTGGTTAAAAGAATTCTGAAAAAAGAGGCTAAAAAACGCCCGACCCCTGATGACTGGGCATATGTTTATAATTTTGAAGAACCCTATAAACCAAAGGCAATAAATTTTCCAGCAGGCACAGCAACAGATTTTGCCAAAGATATTGATAAATTAATCGAAGAATTCAGCACGGCGATTCCAAGTATTCTGGATAGTGAAGAATACCGAGCCGCAGAAAGTATTATCAAAGAGAAATTTAAGCAAAAGAAAGAAGAATACATCAAGCTTTTACAGAAAAAAGCCAAAGGAAGAAGTGTTTCTATTTTGCAAATGCAGGTCGGATTGGTCGTTGCCCCCGTGAAAAACGGCGAAGTCTTAAGTCCGGAAGCTTTTGATGAACTGCCGGAAGAAGAGAAAAAATCATTGATTGATGATTTAAATGCAATGCAGCAAGAAATAGAAAATACAGCACATGATATGCCATCGTGGGAAGAAAAGCAAAGAGAAGAAAGCAAAACTTTGCGAGAAAAATTTATCAAATTGACGGTAAAAAAACCGATAGATTCTCTTAAGAGAAAATATAAAGCCTATAAAGGTGCTGTAGATTTTCTGAAGAACATCCAAAAACATATTGTTGATAATATTGATGAATTTGTTCCTTGTCGAGAAGAACAAACACAATCAGGAAGCGAAGATGATCCTTTAAGCACATTATTGAGTAGAATTAACAAACCTGATGAAGATAAGTTTTCAAAATTAAAAGTTAATGTAATTGTTAAAAATGAAAAAGATTCTGGTGCGCCGATTGTTTTGCTTGACCACCCGACACAAAGCAATTTAGTCGGTAGGATTGAACGCATTCAACAATACGGTGCATTAATTACCGACTTTACCTTGATTAAAGCGGGGGCTTTGCATCGTGCTAACGGAGGTTTTCTGTTAATGGATGCACGCAAACTTTTGGTACAGCCTTATTCTTGGGATTCGCTAAAACGTGCTTTAGCCTCTAAAACGGTAAAAATCGATTCTCCGGCAGACGAAAGCACCTTTATGACGATTACACTTGATCCTGAACCGATTCCGTTAGATGTTAAAATCATTTTAACCGGGGATGAAGAGTTATTTGATTTATTATCTGAAAAAGATCCTGATTTCCGTGATTATTTTAAGGTTGAAGCAGATTTCGGAATTTTAATGGATAGAACGGAAGAAAACGAGCAAGAATATGCAAAATTAATCGGTTCTTTGTCAAAGAAGAAGAAAATCAGATCCTTAAACAAACAAGCAGTAGCTCGAATTATTGAATATTCATCACGTTTGGCGGAAGATTCTGAAAAATTGTCGGCGCATATCACCTCTATCGGAGATTTGTTGAGAGAGGCAGATTATTGGGCCCGTAAATCAAAGTCTAAACAGATTGGTAAAAACCACATAGAACAAGCTATTTATGAGCAGAATTATCGTTCCGGACGCATTAAACAAGCAATGCTTGAGCAGATTGATAAAGGAACTATTCTTATGGATGTTGAAGGTAAACGGGTAGGACAAATTAATGGTTTGGTCGTTTATAATTTTTCCAGAAATTCTTTTGGTAAACCTTCTCGTATTACAACCCAAGTTCGTATGGGAAAAGGAGAATTTATCGATATTGAAAGAGAAATTGAATTAAGCGGTCCGATTCATACAAAAGGTGTCTTAATTTTATCTTCTCTTTTAGCAAATCGTTTTGCAAAAGAATCTCCGCTATCTTTATCGGCATCTATTGTCTTTGAACAATCTTATGGCGGCGTTGACGGCGATAGCGCTTCTTCGACAGAATATTATTGCTTATTATCGGCAATTTCAAATATTCCGATTAAACAAAGCATAGCAGTAACAGGTTCCGTTAACCAGTTTGGTGAAATTCAGCCGATTGGCGGGGCAAATGAAAAAATTGAAGGTTTCTTTGATGTTTGCTCCCACAGAGGACTGACTGGAGAACAAGGTGTTATTATTCCGAGAACAAATATCACATCATTAATGCTGAGAGAAGACATTCTTCAAGCTGTAGATGAAGGCCGTTTCCATATTTATGCAATTGATACGGTTGATGATGGTATCGAAATTTTAACAGGTATTCCGGCCGGTAAACCAAATGCTAAAGGAGAATATCCGCGTGGAACAGTTAATTATGAAGTCAAGAAAGGATTAGAGCATTACTATAAACGTTATGTTTATTATGCGAGAGAAACACATGGCTGCTTAGGCAGATAAAGAAAAAAGCCCTGAATAAAATTCGGGGCTTTTTTGTTACTTTCTTTTGAGGACAGGAACGTCGTTGTGCTTTAATCGAGCACTTCTTTGAGATTGTCCGCAAGATCGTTTAACACCCTTCTGGCTAACCAGACATCTTCCTTGTTGTGTTTTGGGAGAAGAAGAGGAATCAAAAAACTCTCGTTTCTGATCTTCATTCTTTGTAACAGGCAATAGATGGAAGCACCTGATAGGAAAACACAAAAAACTCCCTATCACATAAGAGACGTAACGATGAAATACCTCTGACATAGTAATAACGATTTAATTTATTAATAAGAATAAAAACAAAATAAATTTAAGAGGATAATCAAATTTGTCAAGATATAAAAAAACGCGGTATTTAATGCCGCGTTTTTTTATGGAGTTGAAAAGCAATATTACTTAACTTCTTCAAAATCAGCATCAACCACTTTTTCATCAGCAGTTGAGCTTTCTGGATTAGCTTCAGCACCTTGAGCCTGAGTGCTTGCTGCATCAGGAGCAGCTTGCTTATACATGGCTTCACCAAGCTTTAAAGAAGCCTGCATTAAAGTTTCTGTTTTTTCTTTAATAGCATTCAAATCTTCTCCTGCAGCAGCTGATTTCAATGCATTCATAGCATCTTCAATAGCTGATTTTTCTGCAGCACTAACCTTATCTCCATGTTCTTTTAATGTTTTTTCTGTTGCATGGATTAAACCTTCAGCTTGGTTTTTAGCCTCAACAAGTTCTTTCTTTTGTTTATCGGCCTGAGCATTAGCCTCAGCATCTTTAACCATTTTTTCTATATCAGCATCGCTTAATCCACCGCTGGCTTGAATGCGAATAGCTTGCTCTTTATTTGTTGCTTTATCTTTTGCGGATACATTAACAATACCATTTGCATCAATATCAAAAGTAACTTCAATTTGCGGCATACCACGAGGAGCCGGCGGAATACCAACCAAATCAAATTGACCAAGCAATTTGTTATCCTGAGCCATTTCACGTTCACCCTGGAAGACACGAATAGTAACAGCAGTCTGTCCATCTTCAGCTGTAGAGAAAACTTGAGATTTACGTGTTGGAATGGTCGTGTTACGATCGATTAAACGAGTAAATACACCGCCTAATGTTTCAATACCTAAAGACAACGGAGTAACATCAAGTAATAAAACGTCTTTAACATCGCCTTTTAAGACACCGCCCTGAATAGCAGCGCCGACAGCAACAACTTCATCAGGGTTAACGCCTTTATGAGGTTCTTTACCGAAAATTTCTTTAACTTTTTCTTGTACTTTCGGCATACGTGTCATACCGCCAACCAAAATGACTTCGCTGATTTCACTAGCTTTAATGCCGGCATCAGCTAAGGCTTTCTGGCAAGGTTCAACAGTACGTTCAATCAAGTCTTCAACCAAAGATTCGAGTTTTGCACGAGTCAATTTAATATTTAAGTGTTTCGGACCGGTTGCATCTGCAGTAATAAAAGGCAAATTAATATCTGTTTGTGTAACGGAAGAGAGCTCAATTTTAGCTTTTTCAGCAGCTTCTTTAAGACGTTGTAAAGCCAAACGGTCATTTTTCAAATCGATACCGCTTTCTTTCTTAAATTCATCAGTCAAATAAGTAACCAAACGCTGGTCAAAGTCTTCACCGCCAAGGAATGTATCACCATTTGTTGATTTAACTTCAAAGACGCCGTCACCGATTTCCAAAATAGAAATATCAAAAGTACCGCCACCAAGGTCATAAACTGCAATTGTACCATTAGCTTTTTTATCCATACCATAAGCTAAAGCAGCTGCCGTTGGTTCGTTAATAATACGCAAAACATCTAAACCTGCAATTTTACCGGCATCTTTTGTTGCTTGACGTTGAGAGTCATTAAAATATGCAGGAACAGTAATAACAGCCTGTTCAACTTTTTCACCAAGATAGCTTTCGGCATATTCTTTAATTTTTTGCAAAACGATAGCAGAAATTTGGGATGGGGCATATTTTTCGCCTTTAACTTCAACCCAAGCATCCCCATTATCCCCATTGATGATTTTGAACGGAACCAAAGCTTTATCTTTTTCAACTTCAGGAGAGTTGAAACGACGACCGATCAAACGTTTAATAGCAAACAATGTGTTTTCAGGGTTTGTGACAGCTTGACGTTTTGCCGGAAAACCAACCAAACGTTCATCATCAGTAAAAGCAACCATAGAAGGTGTTGTTCTCGCACCTTCGCTGTTTTCAAGAACTTTAGGTTCTTTACCATCCATAATAGCAAAACAAGAGTTTGTTGTACCCAAGTCAATACCTATAACTTTATTGCTCATAGTTTATTCCCTCTAATAAAATTGAATTGTAATTCTTTCTATAAACTTATATAGGGAGCAAAAGAAGCAGGTGCAAGTCTGATCAGAAAAAAATATAAAAAATTTTATTTAAAATTAAAATACTGCACTCAAGACAAAAGATTATAAGTTATTTTATGATATAACCGGTTGAATTTTCAATAACGGATTCAGCTAAAGCCAAATCATCTGAAGTATAGGCATAAATGCGGTACAAAGGTTCACCGGCATCAACGATATCACCGATTTTCTTAAACAAATCGATTCCGGTTCCGGGGTATTGACGAACACCGGCCCAGATTCCGATACGATTGATTTGTGCATTATCAATTTCTAAAACTTCACCACTTTGTGGGGCTAAAACATCCCGAGTGAAACCACCTAAAACAGGAGCCTCTTTCTTTCCTTGTGCTTTAATAATATCATTAAGTTTTTCAAGAGCTTGCCCTGATCGTAAAATTTCTGCTGCAGTATTATAACCTTGCCCGCCACGTAATTTAGGATCAAATTCCAAAATACGACCGGCCAAAAATAGTGATTTTTCTAATAAATCTTGAGGTGCATTAGGTTTGTTCTTCAGAACTTGAACAACATCACGCGCTTCTAAAACAGCACCAATTCCGTTACCGATAGGTTCTCTGCCATCTGTGATCACTGTTTCAACATGAACGCCAAGATGATCTCCTGCGTATTCTGCAAGTTTTCTTAAACGGATGGCTTCATAAGTGTTTTTAACACGAGATTTTTCGCCGACAGGAATATCTATCAATAAGTGCGTAACACCGGCTGAGATCTTAATAGCTAAAATAGATGTTAAAAGGAATTCTTGCTGAGTTAATCCGAGATGCCTTTCAACATTTGCAATAGATTTAACGGCATCTGCAATATTTAAGGGTTCATAATCGGCAATAGCGACACGATTATTTTCAACTAATTCCAAAAAATGATCTTGTGTAAGATTAATATTACATAAAACCCCCATTGTGTCAGCGACGCTGGCGCAAGAAGTCGTCGCTCTGGCAACAGTCTTTGGCATAGCTAAACCATAAGCACCAACAATTGCTGCAACAATAATGTCTGTTTTATTACCGGGAACACCGCCTAAACAATGGTGATCTGCAACAATATTTTCAAAACTCCAATTAATTTTATCATTATTTACCAACGCATCAGTTAATCCAAGCACTTCGTTGGCACTGATAAAAGCCCCTCCGGCAACAATAAAAGAAGCAATATCAATGTCAGAATAACGACGATTAATGATATCTTTTATGATAAATTTATAATCTTGAGGCGATAAAATATTACCAGCAATTTTTCTTTTAAGAGCCATTCTGCTTGGTGCTGGCGCAGCTAAACTGATGGAAACTTCAGTTTTTTCAGGCTCTCCTAAATTATTAAAAGCTTCATCATTCAAGGCCAATTCTGTGGCAGATACTAAAGAGTCATCTTCAACAACTTGCAAGAAAGCATAAATTTTACTAGCTTCTGTTTGAATTTCAACTTGAGACAAGGCAGATATATCATCAATAGCATACTCTAAACAGTTTTTATTGATATATGCCAAATTTTCATTAAAAGATTTAATATTAAGATGTTTTAATGAAAGCATGATAATCTCCTGTTTTTAACAGTTAAGCCGAAGTCGGATTTTCTAACAGCGGGCGAGAAATCGCAGGCTTTTTATGCGTTAAAATGCTAATAACTTTAACCAAAGTTTCTTTCATTTCGGAACGTGTCACAACAATATCGACCATACCATGCTCTAATAAATATTCGGCACGTTGAAATCCTTCAGGAAGCTTTTCTCTGATCGTTTGCTCAATAACTCGAGCGCCTGCAAATCCGATAATACATCCTTTTTCTGCAATATGGATATCACCAAGCATTGCAAAGGAGGCGGAAACACCGCCCGTCGTCGGATCTGTTAAAATAGAGATATAAGGAATACCTTTTTCTTTTACTTGATTAATTGCGGCTGTTGTACGGGCCATTTGCATTAAAGATAAAATACCTTCTTGCATACGAGCTCCACCGGATGCTGTAACTATAATCAAAGGATAATTATTGCGGGCAGATAGTTCTGCTGCTTTAACAATTCCTTCACCGACAGCCATTCCCATAGAGCCACCCATAAAAGCAAAATCCATTGCAGCAACAACACAGGGAATACCACCTATTTCGCCATGAGCAACACGAATAGCATCATTGTGTCCGGTTGTTTTTCTGTAAGAACGTAATCTATCGATATATTTTTTTGAATCCTTAAACTTCAAAGGATCTTCTTTTGGTGTTGGTAAAGAAATTTCTTCATATGCACCATCAAAAAGCAACTTTAATCGTTTATCTACGAATAAACGCAAATGGTGTCCGCATTCGGTGCAGACATACATACTTTTTTTCAACTCTTTTGAAAAAAGCATTTTACCGCAAACCGGACATTTAATCCAAAGATTATCGGCAATATCTTCTTCTTTAACGGTTACTTTTGTGACTTTAGGACGAACAAAATCGGCAATCCAGTTCATTAATTTTTCCCATTTTCATTGTTAATGGCGGAAGAAGATGATTTTCTTTTCAAAAAACTGAAAAATCCAGGTTTTTCAGGCAACAATGCTTCTTTTTCCGCTTTAACCTGCTCTAAGTTTCCTTGTAAATCAGAAACGGTCTCTGTTAAAATTTGTTGTTGTCTGCTGAGCTTCTTGTTTTTCTTTTTCTGTTTACGCAAATCTTGGCGTAAAGGAGCATAAGACATCCAAGAGAAAAAGCTTCCGAGGAAGAAACCTAAAAAAACAAAAAACAGTACGGCAACGCTAAGAGATACTGTAATTTCTATAGAAAAAGGCCATAAACTAAAAGTCGCCAAGTCATTATTAACAAAAGCAAAAATCAAAAGTACAATAAAAACAGGCAGACCGATTAAAACTTTAATAAATCCCATAGTGCAGCCCTTTCAGAAAATATAGATTATTTTTTATTTAACAATTCATGTAATTGTTTACCGGTTTTAAAGTGAGGGATTTTTCTCTCTTCAACTTTAACTTTTTCACCTGTTCTTGGATTTTTAGCAATACGTGGAGATCTTGTTCTGACTGAAAAAGCGCCAAAACCGCGAAACTCAACGCGATCACCATTAGCTAAAGATGAAATAACTTTATCCAAAACAGTCGTTACAACACGATCAACATCTTTCAATGTTAAGTGTGGGTTTTTTGCTAATATTTTTTCAATTAATTCAGATTTTGTCACAATATACCTCATTCATATTTTAGTTAAGTTAATAATAAATTATCCGCTTTTGTTTTATAAATCAATATCGCAAATTAATAAAAATCAAAAAAAGTTCAATACTTATCCCAAGTTTTATTTTTCTGCGACATATCCGACAACTTTTTGCGGGGGATATTCTCCAAGCTCGAGGTCCTCAATTTTCTCAATTCTTCGAGCTATTTTTCCTGAAGAAATTCTAATTTCTCCAATGTCTTTGGATGCCATTTCAAAATGCTTTGAAAGGTTTTCTATTCTATCATCTAAGCGTGCAATATCTTCAATTAAAACACCGACTTCTTTTTGAATAACACCGGCCTGTTCTCTCATTGTCGCATCTTTTAAAACGGCACGAACAGTATTGAGCGTTGCCATCAGCGTTGTTGGTGAAACAATCCATACTTTTGATCGATAAGATGTTTCCACAACATCTGTAAAGTTAGTGTATAATTCAGCATAAATGGATTCTGCCGGTAAAAACATCAATGCGGATTCTGCTGTTTCTCCGGGAATGATATATTTTTCAGAAATGTCTTTTATATGCTTTAAGACAGAGGTTCTGAAAAAACGCTCTGCTTCAATCTTTTCTCTGTCACTTTCAGCATTTCGTAAAGCCTGATAACTTTCTAAGGGAAATTTTGAGTCAATAACGATTGTTCCCGGAGGATTCGGTAGTTTTAATACGCAATCAGCTCGTTTTTGATTACTTAAAACGCATTGAAATTCATAAGCAGAGGGCGGAAGAATTGATTTAACCAAATCATTGAGTTGAATCTCACCGAAAGCTCCGCGAGCTTGTTTATTAGATAAAACTTCTTGCAAAGAAACAACTTGTTCGGATAAGTGGGAAATTTTTTGTTGTGCAACATCAATTTTAGCCAAGCGCTCCCTCAAATCTTGAATGGTTTCAGTGGTTTTTGCTGTTGATTGCTGCAAGCCCTCCCCAACACTTTTGGTGACAGCTAATAATTTTTCATCCATTATTTTTAAGACAGAGACTTTTTGCTCGTTAATTGCTTCAGAAAGCTTAGCTTGTTGTTGTGAGGATGATTCTGAAAGTTGAGACATCCTTCCGGCTAATTCAGCTTGTCCGCGAAAAAGTGTGTCAGCAAAAGAGCGAAATTCTTGATGATGATCTTTTTTAAAAATAACAAACAAAAGATTGCATAACAACAAAATTGAAATGCCGATTCCGAAAGATAAGAACCAAATGTCATGCTCTGTCATTCTTTTTTCCTAATTGTCAGGCAAATTGCGTCCCATTGCCAAAAATTTAGCAGTACGCTGTTTTTTTAGCTCTTCTCCACTGAAATTTTTAAGTTCACGTAAATGTTTTGCTATGCAATCACCGACTTTTTCAATCATTTGAGCTGGGTTGCGATGTGCACCGCCTAACGGCTCTTTGATAATTTCATCGATAACACCAAAACGGCGCAAGTCTTGTGCAGTCAAACGCAAGGCTTCGGTTGCTTCTTGAACTTTATCTACCGAACGCCATAAAATAGAAGCACAACCTTCCGGAGAAATAACTGAATAGATAGAATTTTCAAGCATAAGAATACGATTGGCAGTAGCAATGGCAATGGCTCCGCCTGAACCGCCCATGCCGATAACAATAGAAACAATAGGCGTTTTAACTTGTAGACATTTTTCAATAGAAGAAGCTATCGCTTCTGCCTGTCCGCGAGCTTCCGCATCAATGCCGGGAAAAGCACCATCAGTGTCTACAAAAGCAATAACCGGCATATTAAATTTTTCAGCCATGCCCATTAAACGTTGTGCTTTGCGATATCCTTCCGGCTTTGCCATACCGAAATTATACTTCATTCTTGATTCTAAGTCGTGTCCTTTTTCTTGACCGATAACAACGACAGACATATCTCTGAAACGACCGATACCACCGATCATGGCTTCATCGTCACCAAAAAAGCGATCGCCGCTCAGAGGTGTAAAATCTTCAACCAAAGAATTTATATAATCTAAACAATGTGGTCGCTGAGGATGTCTGGAAACTTGAAGTTTTTGCCAAGGTGTTAAGTTGGCGTAGGTTTGACGCATTTGTCTCTCAAGCTTTTGCTTTAATCGCTGTGTTTCTTGAGAAATATCAACATCTTCGTTTTGAGCCAGAAGCTTTAAACCTTCTATTTTAGCTTCAATTTCAACAATATTTTTTTCAAAATCCAAAATCAAAGTGTTCGTTTGATTCATAACTATTCTCTATTAAAAATTAAAACCTGCCCCTTTCATATCACAAAAAAAATCAAATTTCGACTATTATTTTAAAAACTTGTTGATTTTGTTGTGTAAAGTCTTTTGATTAATGAATGAAAATAATTGCAATAAATCATAAATGAACTAAAATAGCGACAGTTTAGGGATAAAAAGGGGATAAACGTGTTATCAGCAGCTTTTTTAGTTTCCGTTTTTGCCAGTGTTGTTTGGATTTTTTATGCATTGGCAAATAGCGCTAATGGTAGCGTGGACAGTTTTGTTGTTACAACGGCGGTTGTTGTTTTGCCGATTTTTATTTTATGGGCCATATTTGGATATATATACCAATACATTAGTGTTGCGGTCTTAAATAAAAATATGTACTCTTTATTTAAGCAAATGAAGAAAAATCAGGACTACTCGGATTTAATAGCAAAGGTTTTATTAGAGGCGGGTGAGGACTTAAAGGATAATATTTTACTGAGTAAAGTTGATGTTTTTATTGCTGATATGAATGAACTTTTATCTGATATCATTAAAAGAAACGAATTAGCAACCCCGGAACAAATAGACAATCTTTGGTTGAAAGTTAAAAACGGAGGTAAATGGGCTTTAGGAAAAGTTATTGTAGAACAATATCAAAATCAACCTAATTTACCTAATCGTCTTTTGCAAAAAGCATTACATGATGCTATGTTGGGCGGAACTATCCTTGAATTTTGTTCGAGATATCAAAACTTTGTTTCTGCCCTGGAAAAACACGACAAAGAAAGATTATTTTTAAATATTATCGAAACTGGTGTTTTAGGCAAAGTTTTCAGCATATTGGCTGCACCTGCCGATTCTATACGTCAAAATAGAGATTTAACCTTGGCTCGGAAGCAGATTTCTGAAGAACAAGATGTTGAAGAACAAAAGGTAGAAGAAACAAAAAATACTTTTATTAATAAACAAGAAATACCGCAAAAACCGACATCAGATTTATCTGAAAGTGCAAGACGTTTATTTATAAATACTTTTACGCGCAAAAAGACAGAAACAAAAGAAGCGGCATCAATAAACAAAGAACAAAATGAGCCGAAAGATCCTTTATCGGTAGCTTTTGCAAAGAGTTTCGGATCAGAAGAGAAATCTGAAAAAGAGGAGCCTCGGTTAGAACCGTCATTATCTTTTTTAGCTCCGGAGAAAGAAGAACAACAACCTGTTTTTGAGAAAGAAGCTGAAGTGATCGGAGAGACAGAGGAGCCCGCTCCGGAACCAGAACCGGAAGAAGAAACAGAAAAAGAACCTGAATTGACTGTTCCGGAAATCATTATTAAGGAAGAGCAAGAACCGACAACGGGAATAAACTTCGAAGAGGCAAAATCAATCATACATGCTGATTTAGCGGGCGGTTTTACAAAAGCCACAGCGTCTCTATCAGACATGAAACAAGAATGGGAAGAGGCAAAACAACGTGATCTGAAAGCTCAAAAAGAGGTTGAGAGTACGGATGAAGGAATGCCCGAGCCTAAAATCAGCAACGATGGTGATTATTCATACCCCTTTGGCGGATGGATGAATGCAGATAACTATAAATAAATGGATTGTTTTGTTAAGTTTTTTGCTGAGTTTCAATGCCTCGGCAGAAACGTTGCCATATCTGGCCCTATACGGAAAAGCGACATATCCGGACAATTTTGAATATTTGTCATATGTTAATCCGACCGCACCCAAAGGCGGAAAAATGGTTATGCCGACATATGGAACATTTGATAATTTTAATCCTTTTATATTTAAGGGAATTTCAGATGGAGGACTGACGGTTTCTCTAACAATGGATACTTTAGGCGTAACGGCCGTTGATGATATTTCAACAGTTTATCCTTTATTAGCTAAAGAATTTGAATTTCCCGAAGATAAAAGCTATGTCGGTTTTATTTTAGATGAACGGGCCAAATTTAGTAACGGACAGCCGGTTTTGGCTGACGATGTTATTTTCAGTTTTAATTCACTGATAGAAAAAGGTCAGCCGTTATATAAAGTTTATTATGCAGATGTTGACCATGTAGAAAAGATTAATGACTACCATGTTCGTTTTTATTTTAAGGCAGGAAGTCAAAATAGGGAATTGCCGCTTATTTTAGCGCAAATGAGCATTTATTCGGCAGCAGATTGGCAAGGAAAAGACTTTGCAGAGCCTTCTTTAGTTCCACCGGTAGGAAGCGGGCCTTATATATTGGATAAATTTGAGGTAAATAAATATATTCAATTTAAGCGTCGCGATGATTATTGGGCAAAAGATTTGCCGACACGTAAGGGAATGTTTAACTTTGATGAGCTTCGTTATGATTATTATCAAGATACAACAGTTACATTGCAGGCTCTTTTTGCCGGAAATATTGATACCAGAGAAGAATATATCGCTAAAATATGGGCAACGGGATACGATAATGATATTATCAAAAGAGGTAAGGTATTAAAAAAAGAAATAAAACACAATAACGCTTCGCCGTTGCAGAATTTTGCATTTAATTTACGAAAAGACAAGTTTAAAGATAAACGAGTCCGTCAAGCCATCAGTTTAGCTTTTAATTTCGATTGGGCAAATGAGAATTTGTTTTATAATCAATACCAGCGGATTACAAGCTATTTCCCAAATACGGGAATGGAAGCTCAAGGTTTGCCACAAGGAGAAGAACTAAAGATTCTTGAAAAATACAAAGACAGATTAGATAAAAGTATTTTTACAACCCCACCGTCTCTTCCTCAACATCCGACTCCCCAAGCAACAAGAGAAAATCTAAAACAAGCCGTTAAATTATTGCAAGAGGCAGGGTATGATTTTGTTGACGGCAAAATGACGAACTTAACAACCGGAGAGCCTTTAGAATTTGAAGTTTTAGGTAATTCGGCAAACGGTTCTTCTTTTACAAGAGTGATGCTCCCGTTTATTGCAAATCTCAAAAAAATAGGCATTAAATTGAAATTCCGTAATATTGAACCCAGTGTTTTCAAAAATCGATTAGATAATTTTGATTTTGATATGGCAATAGCAGGATTTAGTGTAAGCAGAATGCCCGGAAATGAACAATTAGAAATGTGGGGAAGCTCTTCCGCGGATGTTAAAGGCAGCTATAATATCCTTGGTTTGAAAAATCCTGTGGTTGACGAGTTGATAAAAGGCGTGATAACGGCGCAAGAAAAAGACGAATATGAGGCCTATGTAAGAGCTTTGGATAGAGTTTTATTAAATGGTTGGTATCTTATTCCTCATTGGTTTTCTCCGACACAGCGTGTTGCCTATTGGGATAAGTTTGAACAACCTCAAACCGAAATAAAGACTGGCTTTTTGCCATATACTTGGTGGATGAAAGATATAAAATGAGAAATTATATTATCAAACGATTAGCTCTTATCCCGCTGACCCTATTAGGGATTTTGTTGCTTAATTTTGTGATTATTCAATTTGCTCCGGGCGGACCGGTAGAATATATGCTGGCAAAATATCAGGGGATGAATACGGATTCTAAATCATCCCTCAGTTCCACAACGCAAGTTAATATGAATAATGCGCAAAACAACCAGTACAAAGGGGCTCAAGGTGTTCCTGATGATTTGGTGAAAGCTCTGGAAAAACAGTTTGGCTTTGATAAACCGGCACATGAACGATTTATCAAAATGTTAAAAGATTATGCTGTTTTTGATTTTGGAAAAAGCTTTTACAGAAATAAAACGGTTTGGCAATTAATAAAAGAAAGAATGCCCGTATCCGTTTCTTTGGGCGTTTGGTCTACATTATTAATTTATATGATAGCTATTCCTCTTGGCATAAAAAAAGCAGTTAAAGATGGTTCGCCTTTTGATATTTGGACCTCATTTTTTATTGTTATCGGCGCTGCTATTCCCGTATTTTTATTTGCTGTTTTTCTGATTGTTTTATTTGCCGGCGGGCTGTATTGGCAATGGTTCCCTTTAAGAGGGTTAACATCAGATAATTGGGAAGAATTATCTCTTTTAGGAAAGATAGCAGATTATTTTTGGCATATTACCCTACCGGTGACAGCGATGGTGATTGGAGGCTTTGCCGGATTAACTATGCTGACCAAAAATTCTTTTTTGGATGAAATTAATAAACCTTATGTTTTAACAGCAAAAGCAAAAGGTTTAACTGAAAAACAAGTGCTATATGGGCATGTTTTTCGCAACGCTATGCTGATTGTTATTGCTGGTTTCCCGAGTTTATTAATTAAAATGCTGTTTACAGGATCCTTATTGATTGAAGTTATTTTTTCGTTGAACGGCATGGGATTATTGGGATATGAAGCAATTATGACTCGTGACTATCCGGTTATTTTTGGAACATTGTATATTTTTGCTCTTTTAGGTTTAATTCTAAAGTTGATAAGCGATATAACGTATTCTCTTGTTGATCCCAGAATTAATTTTGATAAGGTGTAAATGATAAGGAGCCGTGTTTCCAGTACGGCTCCGTTTTTTTATGATGGGGCTGTTTTAACAAGCCAGCCCCGTGTGAGCAAGGTGGTTTCTGTTTTTGAAATCAGAAGCCGCGCTCAGAAAAGGGGATTACTTGTCAAGCATAATCCCAATTGTGCCATGATAATATTTGAGGAGTTCGTAATAGCGTTTCCAAGAATGATGGTAACCATTTTCGATTTGGTCGATGACTTGGTCTTTCCAACCTAAATCAGTTGCGACACGGCTTAGTTTTTTACCTTGTTTTAAGCGTAAAATGCCAAGTTGCAGCCCGAGTTCTTTTTTGAGAATGTTCGAATGTTTCATGTTTTTT
>CAMOQT010000004.1 GCA_946623145.1 uncultured Azospirillum sp. | reverse complement strand
CACTTTTAATAGCTTCAACATGGCCGATAAAATCTTTACGTGGAGCAACATTTTCGAGGGTTGCTTTATCCGTAACAACGTACGGTGTACCTCCGCCCATCATTCCCATCATAGCGGATTGGGGGGTTAAACGCCCTTTCAAATACCAACCGGCAGCACCGCAGAGAAGAAAGATGACTAAGTTTTTAATAATCGTTCTTTTTTTGACAACAACCATTATTTTAATCCTTTCGGCTTATGATAGCATTAATAAAAAAGTCAAAACTATAATTGACAGTTTGCCTCAAACTGACACTATTTAAGTGTTGCAGTTTATTCATGACCAGACCGTGCCATACAGCGTGAATAGTACACGCCAACGCTTTAACGTCAACAGTTGAAACAATCTGTCCACTATTTTGTGCTGAAGTTAAAGCATCTTCAATGGTTTGCCTCGGACGTCTGCTTAATTCTTCAATCACATCTTGAAAAGAATTAATCAGTCCGGTGGACCATTCCATCTGTAATAACAAAAAATAGAGTAATTTTCTGAAATTATTATCCGTATCAACCATTTCTGCCAAAAACATAAAGTGCTGTTTCAGCTCCGGTAAAGTCTGCGGAGAAGACATAAAAGAGTCAAGTTTAGCCTGAGTATTTTTAAAATCTTCAAGCATTAGAGCTTTCAAAATATCAGGCTTATTGCGAAAATACCAATATACGGCGCCTTTGGTAAGGTTAATGCTTTTGGCAATATCATCAAGGGTCGTGCGAGTGTATCCCTTTTCGCAAAACATATCTAAAGCGGCTTGTAATATATCTTTTCGTGTCTGTTCAGCTTCTTCTTTTGTTCGGCGTGCCATAATGAAACTTTCAATTATATATACATACGGGTAGGTATGTATAACAACTAAAAATTAATTTCAAGTAAAAAAATAAATAATTTATATTTTTTTTGAATAAACGGGAATTTTACAGATTTTGATATGCAAAATACCTTTAGAATTAATACGTTTATAGAAAATAAAATTTTTAAAACGATACAAAAAAGACTTAATCGGAAATATGATATTAAAAGAAGAATAAGATGAAATTTTATAACCTTGAGCCGTAACCATAAATCCCAAAACTCGTTCAAAAGCATGTGCGAGAGAGCCACCTCTATGCGTCGGATCAAATTCTTCAAAATCATTTGCCGTATAGGAAAGTTTCTGTAAAGGCATAAAAAGTGAAGCGCGAGCAATAAACATGGTACCGGCGACAAAATTTTTGTTTTTTAGATGTAATCCCATATCTTTTATAATTTGTTCTGCACGAGAAATGGCTTGACGGTCTTCTTTAATGGCTTTTATAATCAGCTCAGGAGCAGTTAACATTCCAGCCTTAGTTTTTTTCTCAAAACGAGACAATGTTTTTTGTAAATTTTGTGGCGTTGCCATAAATTCAAGTAATTTTTGTCGCCATTGAGATCCAATCAGGCGACAACACGGTAAATAAGCTGGTTGCTTTAAGTCACGTTTAGAGTGAAGCTTAATTAAATAATCATATTGAGATAAATCAACTTGTTTGAGAGCAAATAAAAAAGGAGCTATATCATATCCACGATTGGGAACAATTAGAATTTTAGCATTATCCTTAAAGGCATAGATTTTCGCTTCTACATCTTTATTATGCTCACAAAGTGTTACACACAAATCAAACTCAATCTGGCTATTTGAAGATAAGTTTGAGAGATAGAAGAGCATTTCATCGAGCATTTCTGTATAAAACAGATGCAAATGAACATAAATTTTCATCGGACTTGTGTGCTTTCAAACTAAAAGGTTGCAATGTTATTCGAAGTGTAATAATTTGAACAATATAAGTCAATCATTATTAGGAGTTTATATTATGGGACTACAAATGTTCGGAAAAAATATTATCCGGCTATTTAAATTTGATTTAAAAACCCACCATAAAGCTGTACGTGAATTTAAAAAATTTCCAATGATGTTGGATAATTTAAAATATGAAATTGCAGATGAGATCCGTTCTTTAAAATTACCAAAAGTAATGACCCAGTTTGAGAGTGTTCAAGCTATTCTTGATACAAATAAAAGTGTAGCTCGTTTTGGTGATGGAGAATTTAACCTCATTTTAGGTAATGCAATAGGTTTTCAAGAATATGATGAAGAACTGTCTCGCCGCCTAAAAGAAATTTTGATGACAAAAGATGAGGGAATGCTGATTGGTATTTCTCGTCGTTTTGGTACATTAGATGATGTTGATGAACAAGTTAGAGCATATTGGCGTTGGTTTATGGCGCAACATCGTGCAGAAATTTATGAAATGCTTGATTTTGATAAAACTTATATTGATACTTGTATGACAGCCCACTCGATTGAGGTTGATGATCACACAACTCCAGAGTGTCGTGCCGATACCGAAAAATATTATAATTTGGTTCGTCAAATTTGGGAAGGGAAAGATATCACAGTGATTAAAGGTGAAGATACCGAAAAATTCACCTATGATATATATGATAATGCCAAATCAATCAGTTATATTTACGGTCCAAAAGAACATGCTTGGAGAGAATATAAGCGTATCTTAGCTGAAGCTGAAAAATTACCTAAAGACCGTTTGATTATTGCGGTTTTGGGACCAACAGCAAAAGTTTTAGCGTATGATTTACATAAACAAGGGTATCGTGTATTAGATATCGGACATATGGGAAAAGCATATAATTGGCTCAAAACGCATAATGATAAAATTGTTGCAGGTCAATTTTTTGCAGCTTAATTTTTAAAAACAATTTTAGCCAGCCGAACTGCTGAATTGAGAGCTGTCTCAATGCAGCATGGCTGGTTTTTCATTGTCCAATCTCCGCAAATAAACAAATTATCATAAACTGTCCGGCAGGAAATTGGTCGAATTTGATTGTTGTGTTTATTTTGTGAAATAGTTGCCAATGGATATGTCATAATTTTATAAGCAGGCAAAAAAGCAGCATTATAATGACGTATTTGGCAAATTTCATTCCATAGAGAATGAGAATCAACAGAATCATTCAAATGGCTGATTGTAACGGCCGTATAATTAGAAGAGCAAAATAGCCAATGACTAGTGGCGTTTTTTAAGCCGATCATTTTTAAATTTTCAGGAAGAGTTAAAGTCATACTAGTCCTGAAAATAATATTACATATCGAGTTGTAATCAAAATCGAAACCGCCCATAATATGGTTATAATGATAACTATCAATGGCAGAAACAATAATATCTTGTGGGGCAACAGAAATAGTTTTGTGTGAAAAGATAAGTTGAGAAATATGATTATCATCAGCTTTGAAACTTTGCCAAACACAATTATAATGAATATCATCAACATAAGAGAGAAGGGGAGCGCACAAAGATTCCTCTAAATCACCAGTGGAAAAATAAGCTCGTAAATTAAAAAAAGGAAACAATCTGAAAAAGACAAATAAAAAAGAACGCCAATTCGGTTGTCTTGTATTAAAAACGGCAGAATTAATTTCCGGTAAACATAAAAAAGAAGGAATAAAAGAATTTTTATTAAAATTCCAAAAGCGAATTTTATGAGTAAAAAGCTTTGAGCCTAGTAATTTTTTTGCTCGTTTGTTACAGCTTAAAATAACATGTGTTGCATTATCGCAAGGACAATTTAGGTCAGAATCAAAAAAACTACCGCAACGTCCACCGATTTTTTCAGCCGCTTCATAAACAATAATTGATGAAAGAGGATCTTGCTCTTTCAAAAGTTTTGCTGTATATAAACCTGCAATTCCGGCACCGATAATATGATATGTTCGATTATTTTCCAAAATATGCCCGCAAAGCTAAAGAAAATTTGTTGAATTTACTGATATTAGGTTTGGGGGAGATAATTTCCCAACCGCGATTTTGCATAAGATCAAAATATTTTTTATAAATAGCCGCAATAGCACGAACCGGACGAGCCGCTTTTTTATCTAAAAAAGGAATAATTTGACTAGCTTTAGCATAATCTTCAGCAGCCATTTTAGCTAATTCTTCCCGTGCTACGGATAAATTTTTATTCGTAATAACTTCATTAGGATTTTTACTGGAAATTTCAGCTTTTTCTAAATATTCTTGCGGAATATACAATCTATCTGATTGTGCATCTTCTTTAATGTCTCGAAGAATATTTGTGATTTGTAAAGCATTTCCCAAAGAAGTTGCTAATTCTTCAATAAGTTGCTCATCTTGACAGCCGAATATTCGTAAAGATAGATTTCCGGGAACACCGGCAACACCACGGCAATACTTTAGAAAGTCAGTCATTTTAGGAGCCTGTAAGGGTTGAGGAACATCCATAGAAATGGAATCAATAAGTTTCAAAAATTCACTCTTTGGGAGATGAAAGCGCATACAATTTTTGTAAATTCGGCGACCAATATCTGTTGTTGGGACTTTATTATAAATATTTTCAATTTCTTCACGCCAGGCTTTAAGTAAATCCTGCTTTTCTTGCATAGGCATCGGACCATCAACAATGTCATCAATATGACGACAGAATGCATAAATAGTATACATAGCCCCCCTTTTTGCTTTAGGCAGTAAACGCATGCTCCAAAAGAAAGAAGAACCGGATTTTTTTACTATGTAATCAATGTTATTCATTTAAAGTCCTTGATTAGTCAATGTCTTATGTTTTGTCGTTAAAGCAAGCCATAATCCTTTAATAATAGCCCTTATACGGTCAGATTTTGAAAGAGTAATATGCTCCGCTAACACATCTGCATTATATAACTTATTTATTAAAATATCCGTTAACGATAAAATTATGGAAAGGTATATTTTTATTCGACGACTTTTAACAATTGCCGGTAAAATACAGGCATCTTTTAATAAATCACGGCATCTTTTTAATATATCATTTAATAAGGAGTGTAGGCTTTTTGAACACTCAGAAGCCTGTAAAGATTTTTGAGAAACCTTATATTTACTCAACATTTCTTCAGGAAGATAAATTCGATTTAGTATAGTTATATCTTGATGTAAATCTTGTATATGATTTGTTAATTGCAAAACAGAACATAAAGCAGCCGCTGGTAAATAAGTGGAAGGATTTTCGTTAAATAATGCCAGCATAAAGCGCCCGACCGGCTCTGCAGAATAGCGACAATAATCCAATAACTGAGCCCATGTTTTATAAGGGATATTTTGAGCATCTTGACGAAAAGCAATTAATAAATCAGTCACTAGGGAAAAATCTAATTTTTCAGAGAGAAAATCATGGCGTAGAACCTCTGCACAAGCTAAATTTTCTTTTCCGAATAAAGCTTGTTCAGCTTGATGTAATTGTTTTAATTTCTCTTCAGGAGACAATGTTGAATTATCTGCGATATCATCGCAATAGCGTGCAAAATTATAATAATGTATAATGATTTCCCTGTAAGCACGAGGAAATAAAAGGCTGGCAACGGGAAAATTTTCTTGAGATTGTGTTTTCATGTTGCAATTTCTTTCAACCAAGGCTGAATATCGGTTAAAGCACGGTGACAGTAAGCTGTTTTTCTATCCATACCCTTAATCTTTTTGAACTTTCCATTAGCCGTAATTTCTCCTTGAATAGTTGGAAAAATTCCAAAATTAATATTCATCGGTTGGAAATTTTCAATATTTGTATCATCCGTAATATGGGTAAGCATAGAACCGAAAGCTGTTGTCTTTGGAGGCAAAACAGCCTCAACCGAGAGTGCTTCGCAAGCAGCAAAATACCCCGCTAACAAACCGACGGCCGCACTTTCTATATAGCCTTCACACCCTGTAATTTGCCCGGCAAAGCGGATGTTAGGTTGTTCTTTCAAACGTAAAAATTTATCAAGTAAAACAGGTGATTTAATAAAAGTATTTTTGTGAATGCCGCCAAAACGAGCAAATTCAGCATTTTCAAGTCCGGGAATCATTTGAAAAACCTGTTTTTGAGCACCATATTTCATTTTAGTTTGAAATCCGACGATATTTCTCAAAGTGTCTTCTTTATTATCTTGTCTTAATTGGACAACAGCATAAGGTTTTACAGAACTATGAGGATTCGTAAGTCCAACAGGTTTCATAGGACCGAAAACAAGCGTTTCCTTTCCTCTTTCGGCCATAACTTCTATTGGCAGACAGCCATCAAAATAATGAACCTGCTCCCAATCGTGAAATTCAGCTTTTTCAGCTGTTAACAGAGCTTCAACAAAAGAATAATACTGTTCTTGAGACAAAGGACAATTGATATAATCATATTTATTACCTTTATCATAGCGAGACTGAAACCACGCTTTTGTAAAATCTATACTATCTTTATAGATAACAGGAGCAATTGCATCATAAAAAGAAAAAGACTGCCCTCCGATTTTTTCTAAAATAGAAGAGCATAAGCCTTCGCTGGTTAAAGGACCTGTCGCAATAATATATAATTCATCAGAATGAGATGGAAGACATGTTATTTCTTCGTTAATAGTAGTTATCAAAGAATGATTTTTAAGTTTTGCCGTGACAAGTTCTGAAAATAGATTTCTATCGACAGCCAATGCTCCACCGGCAGGAACTTTGGCTTCATCAGCACATTGCATAATTAAAGATTCTGCAAGACGCATTTCTTGGTGCATTAAACCGACGGCATTATGCTCAAAATCATCAGAACGTAAAGAATTTGAGCAAACTAATTCTGCAAAGTTTTGATTTTTATGCGCTGCAGAATACTTAAGAGGCTTCATTTCATGAATAATAACCTGTATACCGCGTTTGGCAATTTGCCAAGCAGCTTCAGATCCGGCCAGTCCAGCCCCAATAATGTGAACAATTTTCTGCATCATAAGCCTATTTATAAACAGATTCGTAAAAAAGTAAATAATAAAACAGCTTGATAACCTGAGGTTAATATTTGCTTTAGATATAAAAACAAATATAATAATGTCAAAGTTTACTAATTGCGATTCTTTAAGAATGAAAAAAATAAAACTAATCATAAGCGTTTTAAGTCTGATATTGTTCTGCAGTGCTGTCAAAGCAGAGGATGATTTGCCTGCTATCGGTTTGACACCGCCACCGCCGCCATCAGAATTACCTGCAGAAATGATTTCTGAGTCTGCTTCTGAGCCGGCTCCTGAAGTTGTTGTTAAAAAAGAAACTTCTTTAACAGATAACATAAAAGATAATGCAGAAGCTTTGGGTAAAGCGGATGATGCTATTATTGATGTGTCCCCATCTGTCGGAGATAATCTTGTCGATAAAATTGCCAGTATTGAAAAAGGTGGTATTAAAGCCGCTAAATCAGCAGGTGAAACGCTCTCAGAAATGATAAACAGCAAAAAAGAAGAGAGTAAGCAAAAAGTCCAGAAAGCAATGGCTGTTAAACGTTCAAATGCATCTGTTTTTGATATTTCAGGGGCAATGCTGAGAATGAATCCTGCCCAAATTGAAGCAGCATTAACACGTCGCGGATATAAAAAGACAGTTGAAAAACAAGATATTCCTAATTTTATTCGTTGGCGAAATGAAGAAAAATGTCGAGCACAAGGTGTCGTCGGATATGAAAGATTAGCAAGTTGCGTAACACAAATGGCTAAAAAAGATAATCATCAGTTTATAGAAAGAGTTTTTTATTCCAAATATGATACCCAAGAAGATATGGAAATTCGGTTTACAAGTAATTTTACAAAAAATAAAGCATATTATTTGTCTTATAAAAGTAATGTTTTGACGAATATCCGCGGTAATTCTCAAAAAGAATTCTATTTACGGAATATAAAAGTATATGACTTTTGGAAAAGAATTAATCAAAAGTATGGTGTCCCTGATAATAAAGAAAATGTTATTTGGGGATTAGGTGGTAATAAACCTTATCTGCAAGCCGGAACAGGAAAATTACGTTTGGAAGATCCGACTCTAAGAGACCTGGATTATACAAGAATGTCTCGAGAAGATAGGCGATTTATGAATACCGGACTTTATAATTTTTAGGATAAAATGAATGCAAGAAGATAATATTACAGAACTTGTTTGTACCCGAATTAGTCATGATGTTATAGGAAATATCGGGGCGGTAGCAAATGCTGTAGAGCTTTTAGAAGAAGGGGATATGGATTTTATTGACGATATTCGTTCTATTTTAAAAGTGAGTTCAAAAGTTCTTACATCAAGACTAAAATTTTTTAGAATGGCATTTGGTCTGTCCAATAGTAATTTGAATGATATAAATATGGTTGAGGAAACAGCTAAAGCTTATTTGGAAACAATAGGGAATGCCTCATATCCGATAACATTGGATTTAGAACTTCATACAACTGCTTATACCCGTATAGCTTTATTGGTTATTATGATTTTAGCAGATGTTCTGGTAAGAGGAGGCCATATTGAAGTCAGAGAAGTCGATTCCCGTTTGGCTGCAATTATTCATAATGATTTTCCGGCTTCAGAAGAGAAAATTAAAAATATCAAAAATATTTTGCAAGGAAGTGCTTTCGAAAATCAGGCACAATATGCACCTGTTGTTTATTTGCAAAATATATTGAATAATGTTAAAAAAATAAATATGATTGAAGAAAATACGTTTGGATTGATAATTGGATAAAGGCAAGGCAATGGCAAGCTGTTTAATAGCAGATGATTCGAAAATTATTCGTTTATTGTTATCGAAAATTATATCAAATTTGGGCTTTTCCGTTATGGAAGCAGAGGATGGTGAAGAGGTTGTCGAATTAACGCAACTTAAAGAACCGGATCTGATTATTATGGACTGGAGTTTACCTGTTTTAGATGGGATAGATGTTTTATATAAAATTAGAGAAATGAAAATAAGTAAAGCCCCAAAAGTTATATTCTGCTCTTCCAGCTCTGATATGGATAGAATTGAATTAGCGATTAATGGCGGTGCCGATGATTATATTATAAAACCCTTTGATGAAGATATTATATCCTCAAAATTAACAATTTTAGGATTGCTGTGAGGTTTTTAAATGAAAAAAAGCGATTTTGATTATATTGTTCAGTTATTAAAAAAATATGCAGGATGGGATTTATCTGCTGAAAGTTATTTTTTAATAGATAATAAAATATACAATTTTGTTTGCGAAAAAGGGTATAGTAGCTCTGATGAGTTGATACAGGATTTGAAAAGAGGACAAAAGTCTCTTCTATGGCAGGTTATAGAAGCTTTAACTATTTCCGATACCAGTTTCTTTAGAGACTATTCGGTATTTCGTTCGTTTGAACAATTGATTTTACCAAGAATCAGAGAAGTTAATCGTCGCAGTAAAAAATTAAGAATATGGAGCTTAGGGTGTGCAACCGGACAGGAGACATATTCTATAGGTATGAGTCTTGCTGATAATTTAGTGGCAACAGGAGATTGGAATATCAATATTTTAGGAACAGATATTTCAACTCAAGCTATAACCAAGGCTCAAAGAGGTATATATAATACCCTTGAAGTACAAATGGGAATGAATATTCGCCGTATTGTTAAATATTTTCATAAAGAAAATAACGGTTGGATGATTAATCCTGAGATAGCAAACAATATAAAATTTCTTCGCTATAATTTATTGGATAATTTATCTAATATTGAGCCTTTTGATATTGTTTTTTGCCGTTACGTCTTGCATTATTTTTCAGCTGAAATGCAAAAACAAATCGTCAAGAAAATACAGTCATATCAGGTTCCTGCCGGATTCCTATATATAGGTATGCATGAAGAAGTTGCCGGTTTGGACGAATATTATAATGCGGTTCCTGGAATTCCTTGTCTCTATCAGGCAAAAGTCAGCAATGAGACAATGAAGAAAATCCAAAATAAAAATACAATACCAAATGAAATGCCTAAATTACAACGCCCTCATCAGTATTTCAAAAATTAAGGTAAAATTTTTAAGACTTCTTTATATCTTTAATGAGGTTTAATAAATCTTCAATTTTCAAACGCAATTGAGGTTGAGTACAGTTTTTCTGTGCATCTTCAGCTTGTTTCTGAGCTAAGTCTATATCACCTGTGTGCAAACTATATTGTGCCGAGGCATACTTAGCATCAGTATCTTTTCCGGCAAGATGATATGCTTTAGCTAATAATAACCACGCAATTGAACTTGGTCTGGAGGTTAGAACTTGCTGTAAGTGAATAATAGTAGATTGTAATTCTTTCGCCGAGGGTGATAATTCAAGAGTTGCTTGCGCCGCATCAATTTTAAATAAAGCAGATTTAGGAAATATTTGAATAGCTCGTAAAAATTCTTTTTGAGATTCTTTGATCCTTCCTGCTTCAAAAAGGATTTGTCCTTTAAGTTCATGAAAATGGGGATTGTTGGAATCCTGTTGCATTAAATGTTCAGTTAATCGTAAAGCTTTATTAAAATTTAAACTTTTAAAAGCAGCAATTGCGCGCGCATAATAAGCCTCAATAGATGTATCAGAAATAGGATATTTATAAGCCGTTTGCTGAGGTGTTTTAATAAAAGCATAAAGTTTCGCTTGGATCCGTTTTAGGGCATTACTTTTACTTTTTTCGGGGGGATAAGAAGATTGAGTAACCGCTTGTTGTAAAAATGCTAAACGCTCGGCAGACATTGGGTGTGTACGGAAATAGGGATTTTCCTGAATACCTTGTAATTTATTTTGGGTTTGAATTTTCTTCATAAATTCAAGCAAACCTTTGGGAGAATGATGTGTCTTTTTTAATAAAGAAACGGCGGCTTCATCTGCACTACGTTCCTCTTGGATTTGGTAAGATAGAGACTGATTTAATAAAGAGCTGTGAGAGCCTAGAGCAATAGCAGCAGCAACATCACCTCTACCGGATGCAGTCCCAAGAGCAACAGCAGCAACCATAGAGGCTAAACTGAGATTTTGCATTTCCTGTATTCTGAGCTTATGTCGAAGAATATGTCCGCCTTGTATATGCCCAACTTCATGCGCTAAAACACCACGTATCTCATCATCACTTTTTGCTTGCAGGATTGTTTCGGAATGAATAAATAAATCATTTCCATCACTAACAAAAGCATTAAGAGAATTATCACTCAGAATGAAAATTTTATTACGATTAAATGAAACTCCGGCAGCAGAATAAATCGGTTGTAATAAATTTTGCAAATAACTCTCTGTTTCTTCATCAGAAATAATGACGGCAGATGCTTGTGCAAAATCAGAAAAAAATAAGATTAATCCCGCTGTTAAAAGCGGGATTATTTTAAAACAACTAAAAAATAACCTGTTTAGCTTTTGATTAATTTTTTCCACCAAGTTGTTTTTCCTTTAGGTTCAGCCTGTTGTTCTTGAACAGGAGATGATGTAATATCTTCATGACTGTTATACAAGATAACAGCTTCATTATTTGCAGTTGAAGGTTGTTCTTCTTCTGTTTTACTGCGATTCCGCTTTTTATAATCGCGATTATAATTACGATGATTACGACGATCTTTATATCGTTTATTAAAACGATTAGATTTCTCGCTATCTTCAGTAAAAGATTCCTCTGCCTCATCAGAAACATCATTTGCCGGAATACCAGGTTCATCAGCTTCTATTTCCTGAATAGCTGGTTTGGGCTGTTCAGATGGTTGTTTGAGAGCTTTAATTCTTTCAATACGATAATCTGAAACATTTTTAATGGAATCATCAGCGCTGATGATGATTTGTAGATTATACTGCATTTCCATTTCGCTTAACTTTTGCCGTTTATGATTAAGTAAGAAAATGGCAATATCGCTTGGAACAAAGACGGAGATTTGAGATGACCGGAAACGCAAACCTTCCTCCTCAATTGCACGTAAAACCATTACGGCACTGGATTCCATAGTTCTAACCAATCCTTTTCCTTGGCAATAAGGACAAACTTGGTAATTACTTTCAAAGAAAGAAGAGTGCATTCTTTGACGAGAAATTTCCAATAAGCCAAAAATACTCATTTTAGCAATTTGAACGCGTGCACGATCTGATTTCATGGCTTCCTTCATGCGTTTTTCAACGGCAATATTGTTTTTAGGATCATCCATATCGATAAAATCAACAACAACTAAACCGGCAAGATTTCTCATTCTCAGCTGTTTTGCAATTTCATCTGCCGCTTCCAAATTTGTTTTAAGAGCAGTTTCTTCTAAATCTTTTTCTTTAGTAGCACGACCGGAGTTAACATCAATTGAAACCAGGGCTTCTGTCGGATTAATAACCAAATAACCGCCGGATTCAAGTTGAACGTTGGTGTCATGCAATTTGTCGAGTTGTGTTTCTACTTGGAAACGTTGGAAAATAGGCAAATCTCCTTTTTTGTTTGCTTTTAGCTTTTTTAAATTATAAGGAGATAAAATTTTAGTAAATTCACGAGCTTCACGATAAGCATCATCACCATCAACAATAATTTCCGAAATATCCTTTGTGAACATATCTCGTAAAGCACGTTTAATCAAATTACCTTCTTCGTAAATCATATAAGGTGCTTTGTTTTTAAGAGCTGACAAACGAATTTGATTCCAACTGCGGATAAGGTAATTATAATCTCTGATAATATCAGCTTTTGTTTTATCTTCACCAGCTGTACGGACAATCATAGACATGTCGCTACTGATCGGCAGTTCATGGATAATATTTTTTAAGCGTTTACGATCTGCAATGTTGGTGATTTTACGAGATACACCACCACTTTTAATACGATTTGGCATCAAAACGCAATAACGGCCAGCAAGCGACAAATAAGTTGTAAGGGCTGCCCCTTTATTGCCACGCTCTTCTTTAACAACTTGAACAAGAAGTATTTGTCCTTCTTTAATAACATCTTGGATAGTACTTCTATGGAAAAGTTTACGCAATTTCATCAATTTGCGTTGTAACTCAAAATCATACTCACTATCATCATCGTCATCATCAATACCGTCATTTTCATCTTCAGCATCATTCATTGAAACATCTTCACGAATAGCTTCCGCTTCAGCTGTTTCAGCAGCCATAACGGTTATATTTTCTTTAGTTTTCTCTTCAGTATCGACAACGGTAACTTCAGCTTGTTTTTGTTCTTGTTGTTTCTTAATTCTTTTTTTCAAAATTCTTTTTTTGCGTTTATGTTTTTCATCATCTTCAGCAAGAGCAAGATCTTCCGTTGTAACTGAATTTTCATCAGATACAGACGATTCAGAAGACGGTTGTTCAGATTCTTTAGGTTGCTCAATTTCTGCAGCTTGATCGAGAGAAGCCGCGGCTTGTTCTATAGCTAATCTTTTTTCTTCTTCTATTCTGGCACGTTCTTTAGCTTTTTCTTCACGATGCCGTTCTCTTTCCAATTCTTTATCTTTAAGATATTGTTTTTTAGCTTCAATAGCCTCATCAACTTCTTTTTCGATTTCAGCCATGGTTTCGTCTGAAACATGATAATAGTCGGGATGAATTTCTCCAAAAGCAAGAAAACCATGCTTATTACCACCGTAATCTACAAAAGCAGCTTGTAAAGACGGTTCGATTCTCATAACTTTAGCTAAATAGATATTTCCTTTAATTTGTTTTCTGAAACTGGATTCAAATTCTACATCTTCAACTTTATTACCATTAACAATAACGACACGGGTCTCTTCAGGCTGAGTGTCATCAATTAACATTCTTTTGGTCATAAATAACTCCAAACTTAATAATACCAAAGATGAACTTTGGTTAAACTATACCGCACCGAACGGAGTTATATTCTTTAAAATTATCAAGCTGCTTTTATTTTTTTATCATAAATCAGCCCAAGTACTTTTATTGATGAGGAGCAACTCCTCTAATAATCAAGCCCGTACGTTCATTCGTGTTTATTATTTTTGTACGGGGAATAAAACCGTTCAGTAAATTTCCATATCCTCTTGAATACAGCACACCTTATCGCTATGAAGAGATGGCGATACCAACATCCAAACACAATTAAACATTTTTTCATCTTTTGGTTTGGCGTCGGTACATTTAAAAGTATCCAATTGCCTACAAGCATATACAATTTGATTTAAAACACAATAATAAATTTTATCTCTCACAGATTTTCTTTTTAACCTCTTGGTAAGAAGTATGCTTTATAGTAAAAATATGGAAATATGCAAACAAAAAATAATGACTGTTTTAAGCAGAATATTTTGTAATGCGTTCTTAAAAAAAGGAATGCTCATATTTTTGTCGTGCTTTTTATTTGCCTCTGAGGGGGATGCTGCTACTGTAAAAGATTTAAGAATGGGTCAGGGAAGCGATGGTTTTCGTTTGGTGTTTGATGCCGATGCCAAATTTAATTATAAAGCTTTTTTGTTGAATGAGCCACGCCGTTTAGTTATTGATGCATATAATATCTCAGTTTCAGAAAAAGTTGAGAATTTTAAAGATAAAAATCATTTGATTTCTAAAATTCGAATTGGTTCGATTGATTCGGATTCTAAACGCATTGCCTTAGATTTGCAAAAACCCGTTATTATAAAAAAAGCTTTTATGTTAGCGCCGCAGAGTAATTTAGGGTGGAGATTTGTTATAGATGTTAAATCGGCAACAGAAAAAGAATTTAATTCTCATATTGGAAGCCGCCATGCCTTTAATAATACGGATAAGGAGCTAAGTACGAAAAATAAAAGCAAAGTGACAGCCAATACACCGTCGAAATCCAAAAAAATCATAGTATTAGATCCGGGGCATGGAGGAAAAGATCCGGGAGCTATCGGGTACTCCGGTGTATACGAAAAACATATAACATTGGCAATGGCAAAAGAGTTAAAAGCGATTTTAGATAAAGAAGGGCGTTATACTGTTTATTTGACAAGGAATACAGATATTTTTATTCCTTTAAGAGATAGGGTAAAAATAGCACGAAAATATAATGCAGATTTGTTTATGTCAATCCACGCGGACAGTGCGGTCAACCGCAAAGCTACAGGTTTGTCCGTATATACATTGTCTGAGACAGCATCAGATAAAGAAGCAGAAGCATTGGCTGAACGTGAAAATAAAGCAGATGTCATCGGAGGTCTGAATTTATTAGAACATTCTAAAGAAGTTTCCGATATTTTAATTAATTTAGCACAACGAGAGACGATGAATAGATCTTCTGAATTTGCAAGTTTTATGGTTCAAGAAATGCGTAAATCAGTCAAATTAGTGGATAATACACATCGATTTGCCGGATTCGCAGTATTGAAAGCACCGGATGTACCATCTGTTCTTCTGGAAATGGGGTATTTATCCAATCGTACAGAAGAAAGACAATTGAAACAAACATCGTATCGTAAAAAATTGGCTGAATCGACCAGTAAAGCCATTCGTAAATATTTTGATAATATGTATCATGCTTCGGTTTTCTAATAAGCATAAATTTTAATTGCATTTTTTACAAATTGTTATAGATTAAAATTCAAATTTGAAATTAAGTTTATAATAGGATTTCTGATGTTTAAAACGCTGTCCTCTATGTTGAGCGCATTATTTTTCTTTGCGGTTATAGGAATAGTTCTGATAATTGTAACGTTTTGGCAATTCTCTGTTGATTTACCGGATTATAGTAAATTAGCAAAATATGAGCCACCGGTAACGACACGCCTATATGCATCAGATGGACGGCCGTTAATGGAATATGCGGCAGAAAAACGTTTCTTTGTTCCTATTGATAAAATACCTGAACGTGTAAAAAATGCATTTATCGCTGCAGAAGATAAGCATTTTTATAATCATGCCGGTGTCGATTTTTTAGGTATTACCAGAGCAATAATCGGAAATCTAAAAAATATAGGGACGGGAAAACGTCCGGCAGGTGCTTCAACAATCACACAACAAGTGGCTAAGAACTTTTTATTAAGTTCAGAATTGTCGTATATTCGTAAAATTAAAGAAGCAATTTTAGCAACCAGAATAGAACAAGCATTCAGCAAAGATCATATTTTAGAACTTTATTTAAATGAAATTTATCTAGGTAATCGTTCTTACGGTGTTGCCGCTGCGGCATTAAATTATTTTGGTAAATCATTGAATGATTTACAAATAGAAGAAGTTGCTTATTTGGCGGCATTGCCGAAGGGGCCGAATAATTATAATCCTAAAACAAAGTACGAAGCTGCGATTGGTCGTCGTAATTGGGTTATTGATCGTATGCTTGAAGATGGCTATGTTACAAAAGAAGAAGCAAAGATAGCAAAAGAAAAACCGTTAACGGTTATTGATCGCAATCCTAATATTGTTAGAGATGCTCAATATTTTAGTGAAGAAGTGCGTCGAGAAATCAGTTCTGAATATGGTGATGATGCTTTATATGAAGGCGGTTTATTGGTAAGAACAACATTAAATCCTCGTTTACAAAGTATTGCCACTCAGGTATTCCATAAAGAAATTCAAAATTATGATCGTCGCCACGGATGGCGTGGAGCTATCACAACTATAGAGTTGAAAGAAGATATTGCTGCTGAACTTAAAAAATTAACACCACCACCTGGCGCTGATGATACATGGATCCTGGCTGCTGTAACGGAAGTTAGTAATGAAGGCGCAAAAATTATTACTATAGATAATAAAAAAGGTATTATACCATTCAGCTTGCTATCTTGGGCGAAAAAAACATTAGAAGACCAAAGAATAGGTAATCCTCCAAAGACAACTTCAGAAGTTATTAATCCGGGAGATGTCGTTTGGGTTGAACCGGTAGATCAAAAAACAATTGAAACTAAAAAATTGGCGGCAGATAGTTATGAACTGAGACAAATTCCGAATGTTGAAGGCGGAGTTGTGATTTTAGATCCTTATACCGGTAAAGTTTTAGCTGTTGTCGGAGGTTATTCTTTTCAAATATCTCAATTCAACAGAGCGACCCAAGCAATGCGTCAGACTGGTTCCGCTTTTAAGCCGTTTGTTTATCTGTCAGCTTTAGAAAACGGTTATTCTCCGACAGATTTGATTTTGGATGCGCCATTCGTTTTAGATCAAGGAGTAGGCTTAAAACGTTGGAAACCTGAAAACTATTCAAAGAAATTTTATGGGTTAATGACATTACGTGAAGGAATAGAGAAATCTCGTAATCTGATGACTGTTCGTTTGGCTCAAGATGTTGGTATGGATAAAGTTGCAGAAATGGCAAGGCGTGTCGGTATAAATGATAATTTACCGGAACTACTTTCGATGTCTTTAGGGGCAGGAGATACGAAACTGATTAATATGGTGAGTGCATATGCTATTTTTGTTAATGGCGGTAAAAAAGTAACACCTTATTTTATAGAGAAAATTCAAGATCGTAATGGTAAAACCATTTTTAAGAAAGATACACGTATTTGTGAAAACTGTAATGCAGAAAAGTGGGAAAATCAGGCTGCACCGGTTTTACAAGATACCAGAGCACAAATTGTCGATCCTATGAGCGCATATCAAATGACATCAATTCTTGAAGGTGTTGCTATTCGCGGAACCGGAGCCAGACTGAGAGCGCTAAATCGCCATTTGGCAGGAAAAACAGGAACGACAAATGATAATAAAGACGGTTGGTTTATCGGCTTTTCATCGGATTTGGTCGTTGGAACTTATGTTGGGTTTGATGAACCGAGAACGCTTGGAAAAGTTGAAACAGGTGCTTCTGTTGCGTTGCCTATTTTTTACGGTATTATGGAACAAGCTCTTAAAAATACACCTGATGAGGCTTTCCGTATTCCGGAAGGAATCAAATTGGTCAGAATTAATCATAAAACAGGTAAACCAGCGTCTCCGAGTGATTCTGAAGTTATTTTTGAGGCCTTAAAACCTGATTTTGACTTTAACAGTCGTCAGCGCGTTATCGGTAATGAAGAAAGTATTGATAGCGAACCGATAGAAGATGAAGAAATTCAAATAGGAACACAATATTAAGGAATAAATATGAAAGCTGAAATTATAACATTGGCGGATAAAATCAAACAATCTTTGCAATTAATTCGGAGGTCTCTTTGACTACGATAATGCAATCATTCGTTTAGATGAATTGAATGCGCTTACAGCCGATCCCAATTTGTGGAATGATGCCGTTCAAGCCCAAAAATTAACGACGGAAAAAAATCTTTTAGAAGAAAAATTAAATACATATAAATCACAAGAAAACAGTTTAACGGATTTATTGGAACTCTGCGAAATGGCAGAAGCTGATAATGATGAAATGTTGCTGAATGAAAGTTGGAAACAACTTGAAGCTTTGGCTGAAGAAACACATCACGGAGAATTAGAAGCTCTACTGTCAGGAGAAGTTGATGCTAATGATGCCTTTTTAGAGGTGCATTCCGGTAGCGGTGGCACGGAGGCTCAAGACTGGGCTGAAATGTTGTTGCGAATGTATTCCAGATGGGCAGAAAGACATCATTATAAAGTTGAGTATATAGAAGAAACAGAAGGTGATGTTGCCGGATTAAAATCAGCAACAATCAGAATTAATGGTCATAATGCTTATGGTTGGTTAAAGAGTGAAAGCGGTGTTCATCGTTTGGTAAGAATATCGCCTTTTGACAGCAATGCCAGAAGGCATACGAGTTTTGCTTCTGTGGGTGTTTATCCGGTTATTGATGATGAGATCCAAATTGATATTAATGAAGCCGATTGTCGTATTGATACGTATAGAGCCTCGGGAGCAGGCGGACAGCATATTAATAAGACAGATTCGGCAGTAAGAATTACGCATATACCGACAGGTATTGTAGTTTCATGTCAAACACAGCGCTCTCAGTTTCAAAACCGTGAAAGTGCTTGGAAAATGTTAAAAGCTCGCTTATACGAAATTGAATTACAAAAAAGAGAGGCCGCAGCACAAAATCAGCGTTTAGCGCAAGGGGATAACGGATGGGGAAATCAGATTCGTTCTTATGTGCTTCAACCATATAAAATGGTAAAAGATTTGCGAACGGAAGCAGAAACATCAGACACTAAAGGTGTCTTAGATGGTGACATTGATATATTTTTAGCGGCAGCATTAGCAGAAAGGGTAGGAAATGACGAAAAAAATTCTTAAATGGGGATGCCTTGCTATTATAGGTATTTATGTTTTGGTTTGTTTATCCGTTATGGTTATGCCACAATGGTATTTCTATAATCCGTCATCTCAAAAATCAGATATAAAACATGCAAATGAATATGATTATCCGGCCAGAGCAGTAGAATATAAATCAGAAGATGGAACACCTTTATTAGCATGGGCAACTTTGCAGAATCCCGGGAAGAAAATGATTGTCTTTTTTCATGGAAACGCTGCTAATTTAGAAGAATTTTACCATAAAATGAAAGCTTTTGCATATGACGGATATGGAACTTTTATGGCTGAATATAGAGGATTTGGCGGATTAAAAGGTAAAATAAATCAAAAAAATTTAGAAGCCGATGCTATAGCTGCAATCCAATTTTTAAATAAACACGGTTATAAAAATTCGGATATTTATTTGTATGGGATGTCTCTTGGATCTCATATGGCGCTCAATACCGCGGTTCAGCTACAGAAAAACGGAAATTTTGCCGGAGTAATTTTAGAAGTTCCGTTTGATAGTTTGGCTCATACAGCTCAAAAAAGAGTTCCTTATTTACCTTTAAAACTTTTAATTCGTGATAAATATGACAATATAGAAATAATTAAACAAGTTAAAAGTCCGATATTCATAATGGGAGCTTCAGAGGATAAAACAGTTCCGGTTGAATTAGCTAAAATTTTGTATGAACAAGCCTCAAGTCCTAAAAAAATGATTATCTATAAGAATGGAAAACATGGAAATTTGTTTAATTTTCGTAATGATTTAGATGTTCTAAACTGGATGGAAATGAATGAAAAAAGTATCTACTAGAACATATATTTTTCAGAAAGTTTTAGATTATTTAGGCGTTGCTTTTTTAGGATGCGTCCTCCTTTTTATATGGCAATTGTATAGAGGACCGATAGAAGTTCCGTTTTTAAAACCATATATTATGCAGGCATTGGATCAAGATTCATCAGAAGCTGAAATAGAAATTGGATCTGTTTCTATTGAATTGGTACGATCTTTACAGCCAATAAAGATTGTGGCACGGGATATAAGTTACAAAAGGAATGATGAAAGTATTAATATCAAAGCTCCTAAAACAACAGTTTCTTTCAGTTTAAAAGCTTTGATAAGAGGTGTCATCGCACCGAGTTCAATAACGGTAGAAACACCGATGGTTTATATTTTTAGTAACTACGGTATTGAAAAAGCAGAAGAAAATGAAATAGGTAAAAAGAAACTGGATTATTATTCAGGAATATTGGAAGAATTTATGGAACGCTTTACCGATAGCGAACATAGTTACATAGAGAGTTATATTAATTCTATTAAAATTAAAAATGGTGAATTGGAATTTCATGAAGTTGATTTAGGGCGAAAATGGAGCTTCTCAGACTTAAATTACAGTTTTGAGAGAAATTTCTTAAATATTTCAACAGATATCAATGCGTTAGTTAATCTAGAAAACAGTTTAACATCAATAGGCATAGAAGCCGAATATAGAACCTTGCAAAAAAAATTAGCTTTAGATTTTTATTTTTCAGATCTTTTATTGGATGATATGACAGAAGCAATTTTGGGAAAACATCCTCTACAAGAGATGTATCAGGTCAATTTACCTGTAAGTGGGCGTATAGAAACATTGATTAATCTTGACAATGTTTTAGCTAATCGAAATGATATTGAGAAATTGGCCGATATGGCATTTGATGAGATTAAGTTTCAATTTGAAGGCGGTCAGGGAAATATTATTTTTGATAAGAAGAAAGATAGTCAATACAATGTAGATTCTTTTCTGTTAGAAGGTGATATTTCTGGAGGCATTGATAAAATTTCTATTAAGGATGCAGCTTTTGATTTAGGACAGCAAAAAGCATCTTTAAGTTTAGATATTAGTGGATTTAAAAATTATTTCTTGGCGCAATCTCTCAAAGATTTAAAAGTACGGCTAAAGGCATCAGTAGATAGTCTTGAGGTTGATAAACTATATACATATTGGCCTAAATATATTGCAGAACCCGGATGGAATTGGTGTAATGATAGTATGCATGATGGAACAATATATGATGCCGAATTTATTTTTGATTTTGCTATAGATAAAAAAACAAAACAATTTGGGCTAAGTAATTTAACCGGAAAAGGAAGTGTAGAAGGCGTTAGTATTGATTATTTAACCGGAATGCCAAAAATTACAAATATTAAAGGTCAAGCTGTTTTTAGTAAACACAATATAAAAATAACGGCAAAAGAGGGAGAATCTGATGGTGTCAAATTAACCGGTGGGTATGTCGATTTATATGATTTGGATAAAGAAGATAATTTTGCAGATATCAGCTTAGAAATGGAATCAAGCATTCATGATGCTTTAATGGTTATAGATCATAAGCCTCTGGAATATACATCTGAAATGGGCTTAAAACCAGATGCTATTTCGGGAAATGCAAAGACAAAACTTGGTTTAAAATTTGAAATGAAGCAAAATTTAACACCGGCAGAAGTTCATGTGGATGTTGAATCTGATATATCTGATTTTGCAATGAAAAATGTGATGAAAGGAAAAGATATTACAGCTGAAGCTTTAAAATTATCAGTCACAAATAAAGGGTTAAAAGTTAATGGTGATGCAAAGCTGGACAGTATTCCTATAAAACTGGTATGGACAGAGAACTTTTTAGCAAAAGAATATCGAAGCCGTTATAATGTAGGTTTTAAATTTGATGATGAATTAAAAAAGAAATTAGGATTGGATATTAGCGTATTAAATCCCCCATATATAAGCGGATATGCTGATATGAATGCGGAAATAACAATTTTTAATGATCATCAAACAGACGTTAAAATAAAAGGAAATTTGAAACCTGCAAATATTGATTTTTCATTTTTAGGATTTAAAAAAACAGAAAAAGCCAAAGGAGAAGTCTCTGCAAATATTAAAATAGAAGATGACAAACTAAAGTCTGTGACTGATCTGATGTTATCAAACGAAAATATGTCATTAAATGGAAAACTGGGAATTGATAATAAAGGTCGAGTAAATGTTATTGATATCCAGAATATTCGAGGTCTCAAAACAAACGCAAAAGCAAAAATAGATTTAGCATATGAACCGAAAATGAAAGCAAAAATCAATATTTCCGGACAAAGCTACGATTTATCTCCGTTTTTTGATAGGACAGAAGATGAAAATAAAAAAACAGATAAGAAAACGTCAGCCAAAGTACAGGAAGATGACGATGATGAACTTGAAAAAACGATAGATGCAGATATCTTTATAGCTGTGAATCATTTATGGACAAATCCGTATATCGCTGTAACAAACTTTGCCGGAAATGCAAAATTGGTAAATGGTATCGGGATTAAAGAGATCCATATTATCGGTAATTATAATACAGGTAAGAATTCAATGTTGAAATTTGATTATGTTCCTCGTCCGAATAACGAATTTTATTTATCTGTAGACAGTAATGATGCCGGCGCAACAATGAAGGTATTACGAATTTATGATAACATGGAAAGTGGAAATTTGAAAATTGAGGCTCGTCGAAATAAAGATAAAGCTTTAGTCGGACATGCAAAAATACGTAATTTTAATATTCATAATACACCGCTAGCCGCGAAATTTTTAACGGTTGCCTCTTTTCGTGGAATGTTAGATCTCTTGACAGGAAGCGGAATAGCGTTTTCTCATTTGGATGCACCTTTTGAATATCGTCGTAAACAATTAATGCTCAAAAAAGCAAAAGCTTTCGGTGATGTTATCGGAATTACGGCAAACGGAACATATGATCGACGCTTTGATGAGTTAGATATTCGAGGGCAAGTAGCCCCGGCATATAGCTTAAATATGATTTTAGGGCGTATTCCTGTTGTTGGTAATTTATTAGCAGGAAAAGATGGAACAGTTTTTGCTGCTGATTATTATATTTCAGGTGACAGTAGTGATGCCAGTATCCAAATTAATCCATTGTCAGCATTAAGCCCGAATTCGTTGAAAGAGACAATATCATCATTATTTGGAAAAACAGATGAATAGAAATCGCCGCATATTAAAAATCGGCTTAGACTTTCATGGTGTTATTAATAAAAATTTATCTTATTTTCAAAGATTTTGTGATGCTTTAAGCAAAAGAGGACATCGTGTTTATATTTTAACTGGCGGTCCTAAGAGTACAGTCAAAAAGGACTTGAAAAAAGCAAAAATAAAATACAAAGTTTTGTTTACGATTTTCGATTTTTATCAAGCCAAAGGATTGGTTTCATGCCAAGGTGCGGGACATTTCCAAATTGATGAAAAACTATGGAATACGGCAAAAGCAGACTATTGTCGTAGCCACAATATAGATGTTCAAATTGATGATTCTTTAACGTATGGAAAATATTTTACAACGCCATATTGTTTATATACGGGAAATAATTGTTTGTTATTAAATAATAAAGAAAAAATAGATTTGTCGGTTTTAACACCGGAACAAGCTGTGCTTGAATTAGAAACAAAACTTAATTAAAGAGATTGAGCTTCTAAGTCAGCCAAATATTCATCATATTGACGATAGTCCCAGTTAACGTTCGTTTTTTTCAAAGTTGCAGGGTTTCCGGCATAAATAGCATTACTTTGGGTTAAATCTTTTGTAACAACAGAGCGCGCTGCAATCATAATATTATCGGCAATAGAGTGATTTTTAAGAATCATAGCCCCTTCGCCAATCCAAATATGTTTGCCGATATGAATGTGGGTTCCTTGGTTAAGTGGACGTTTAGTGTCTATATCATAAATAGTGTGAAAATCAGAAGCATATATTCTAGAGTCTCTGGCAGCTATACAATCATCACCGAATTCTAAGATACTGTTATTCTCAAAAACACCCATTTCACAGCCTCTGAACACACAATCTTTTCCGATATGAACTCGACAATTATTGCCATTGATAATCAGCTTAAGAATGCCATTCAGATTACGATCAACAGTAACTTGATTATTATCGCCATTGATAATCAGATGAAACTTGTATATTTGATTGTGTTCATCAATATTAACTAAATTGTTATTTCCCTTAATTTCAATAGGACTACGCTTATAAAGCATATTGGTCTTACTTTTGGCGGAAACTAACTGATTATCAATCCCTTTAATTTTAATCAGTTTTTTCAGTAATCTCATAACAACTCCGTACTTCTTTAAATTTACATAAGAGTGTATAAATTAATTCGCTCAAAGTAAATAAAATTAAATGTATTTTAAGACATTTTTTTTAAGTTAAACACGAGTTTAATAATTAATCGGATAAGGCGATGACAGCGATTAATGAAGAAATTGTTCATGTGAAAGGATTTGCCAAAAAATTGATAATTTTTTTGCATGGCTACATTGATAATTGTGAAAGTCTGAATAATCGCATTGTCCCTTTTTTAAATGATATGCAGAATGTGGCAATTCATCTTCCTGAAGCCCCCCTTGATTGTGAAATATATGAACGTAAACGACAATGGTTTTCAATGCATCGTTTTGATCCGGAAGATGCAAGAAAATTTGTACCGACATTACAAGAATGTACCGATATTTACGCCAGTATGACAAAAGGATATGAAGAAAGCTATCATTATTTATCAGATTATATAGATTTGTGCCTGAATGAATATCAATTAGAAGCAAAAGATTTATTCTTATGCGGATTTTCACAAGGAGCAATGCTAGCAATATATACAGCATTACACTATCCGGAAAAAATAGGTGGGTGTATTAGTTTCAGCGGTATTTTAGCAACTCCGGATTATTTTGAAAAACATAAACATCAAACGCCTCCTTTTTTACTGATACATGGAAATGAAGATAATCTCGTTCGTTATGGTGTCTTGTCATATAGCCAAGAGCATTTGAAACATTTAGGTTGCGATGTTGAAACGTATACAGTTAACGGCGGTCAACACCGTATAACGGAAGATGGCTTAATTGAAGCAGAAAAATTTATTAAAAAACATTTTTAAATAAACGGTTTAGGCATAGCTAGGCCACGTTCCGATTCCATAATATCCAAATCTAAAGCAGTTCCCGGTCCTAGGTAACGTTGATACATCTCTCCGTAATTTCCCTCTTCAGAAATAAATTTACGCATCCATGTTGGGAAAATTTTAAATTTATCCCAAAGCTCTGTTTGATTCCCGAGTAAATTTTGAACAGAAGGATCTTTATCACTCAACATCATTGGCAGATTATTACTGTTGATGTCATAATTTTCAGCTAAACGTAAAGCATTAATAATCCATTTTGCTGTAACGGCAAGGTTGGGAGAAGATTTATCAACCATCAAATAAACAGGGCGTAAGCCAATAACTTCAGGAAGAAGTTCAACATAATCTTTTCCCTTAAATTTTGTATTTAAAATGGTCTTTAATTCATTAGATGAACCAGGAAGTAAAACGCAACGATTCAAGTAAAAAGCCTCTGTAGCTTTATCACGTGTCGAAAAATAAAGCGGTTTAAGGTCAAGTTTATATTGGTAATTAAAATTATTAAGATAATAAGTATCGATTGAAGAGCGAACAAGACAAATTTTATTATCTTTATAAGCTTCTAAAGATGTTGCTCCTTCTATTTTATGAGCAAGAAGCATAACTTTTTCATAGTATAAAATATCGACATTCATGGCATTGGAAAGAATTTCAGTTTGTGCCGGCAATGGAAATTCTCCAAACATAAAATCAATTACACCGGTTTTCAAAGAATTTGGCGCATCATCAATACGCAGAGGCTTCATCTCAAAACGCTCTTTATTACCTAAAAGAGCAGCAGCAAAAGCACGACAAAGAGCAGCATCAAAACCACGCCAAGTATTATCATTAGGATCTTTGTATGCTAAATCATGATGATTACGATTGGTTCCGCAATAAACAGTTCCGCGATTCTGAATATTAGAAACTCCGGTATCCGCTGCTTCTGAAAGTGAAGTAAAAGCAAGACAACCGCATAAAACAGAGTAAAATAAAAAATTCAGTTTCATTTTATTAACCAATGTAGTATATAATATTCTAAAATAAACTATAAGGTATATCTTCATGAAAAGTAATCTTTTTTTACGAGTTATCATATTTTTATTTTGTTTTTTTTCCAGCCATACACTATGTGCCGAGCCTCTCAATGGAGCAGAAGCTAGAAAATGGGTGGAAGAAAAAGGTCAGCAACTTCTGACAACCTTTGGTGAAACAGATATTGCTAAAAAATATGCAGAACTAGATGAGATGATGGTGGCGTATATTGATTTTGACTATGTTTCAAAATTTGTTATGGGGCGCTATTGGCGACAAATGTCGACTGATCAGCAAACAGCCTATCGTGATTTATTTAAACGTTATGCTTTGAGTATTTATAAGGGTTTTCCTCTTGATTTTGATAGTAATAAGATTGATTTTGAAGTAGTTAAAATTATTCCTGATGATAGAAAAACGGTCGTTAGAATCAAGATTCATCTCGACAAAGAAAGAGTAAATGAACAAAACCCTATTGCGGATATCTTTATTGATTTTCATCTTCGTCAACAGAATAATACTATAAAAATTATTGATTTGAAATTAGGTGAAAGCAGCTTGATTCTGTCATATCGTAGTCGTTTTTATGAAATGATTGCTAAAAATGATGATGATATTGAATGGTTTATGGAAGATTTAAGAGATATTACCGAAGCAGCAGAGCGTACGGTTGAAGAAAAGCTTCACCAGGCAGAATACTAAAAAAACTCCTTGAATTTATAATATAAAGTTTATATTATCTGCTTTAGTTTAAATAAAAATAAAGTGGAATTTTGACATGAGTAAAATCAAAGTTAGATTTGCCCCGAGTCCGACAGGCTTTATGCATATCGGCAATACTCGTACAGCATTGTTTAATTGGTTGTGGGCAAAAAAGTTAGGTGGAGAATTTATGCTCCGTATAGATGATACGGATAAAGTTCGCTCTAAAAAAGAATATGAAGATGTTATCCGTGATAATTTGGTTTGGCTGGGATTGACATGGAGTGAGGAAGCTCGCCAGTCAGCACGTTTTGAGCGCTATAACGAAGTAACTGAAAAACTTAAGGCGGAAGGCCGGATTTATGCTTGTTACGAAACGCCGGAAGAATTAGAGTTTAAACGTAAACGTTTAATGTCAAAAGGCTTACCTCCGATTTATGACAGACAAGCTTTAACATATACAGCAGAAGATATCGCTCGTTTTGAGGCAGAAGGGCGTAAACCGCACTATCGTTTTAAATTGTTGCCGGGAGAAATTAAGTGGCAGGATATGGTTCGCGGTGAAGTTAAATATGAAGCCGAGAATTTAAGCGATCCGATTATTATCCGCGAAGACGGAAGCTTTTTATATCATTTGCCATCAGTTATTGATGATTTTGATTTTGGTATTACTCATATTGTTCGTGGTGAAGACCATGTGACCAATACCGCTTCACAGGTTCAAATGTTTGAGGCTCTGGGCGGACAATGCCCGACATTTGCACATTTGCCGTTATTAACAGGTAAAGAAGGAAAATTGTCAAAACGTCTTGGTTCTCTTGGAGTTAGCGATTTGCGCGCAGAAGGTGTTGAGGCGATGGCTATCAGTTCATTCTTAGCAAAATTGGGAACATCAGAAGCTATAGAGCCGTTTTATGATTTAGAGAGTTTGGCAAATACGTTGGATTTTTCAAAAATCGGACGCGCTCAGCCAAAATTCGATGAGGAAGAGTTAAAACATTTCAATACACGTTTAATTCATGGTATGCCGTATGAAAATGTTAAATCTCGTGTGAATGTCAAAGAAGAATTCTGGAATGTTGTTAAAGCAAACCTGACAACTGTTGAAGATATTCATGTTTGGGAAAAAATTTGTAATCAAAATGTTAAGCCGATACTTGAAGATGCTTCTTTAACCAATGAAGCTGCCGATGTTTTGCCTCAAGAGCCTTGGACAGAAGAAACATTTAATCAATGGATGAATGAAGTTAAAACCAAGAGCGGTAAAAAAGGAAAAGAATTATTCCACCCTATTCGTAAAGCATTAACAGCTTTAGATAACGGACCGGAATTAAAATTATTGCTACCATTGATTGGCCGTGAAAAAGCCTTTAAGCGCCTTAAAGGTGAAGCCGCATAATTATAGAGAGGATCACAATGCATGATATATATTTGAGCAATACGTTAACCAGACGTAAAGACAAATTTATGCCATTAGATGAAAATAATGTCAGAATGTATGTCTGTGGTCCGACGGTTTATGATCGTGCTCATTTAGGAAATGGTAAAACACCCGTATCTTATGATGTTTTATACCGTCTTTTGTGTTATGTTTATGGAAAAGATCATGTCACTTATGTATCCAATATTACAGATGTTGATGATAAGATTTTGAATAAACATAAAGAGACGGGAAAACCTATTCGTGAAATTACCGAAGAAACTTATAATTGGTATATTGCCGATATGAAAAAACTTGGTAATCTGGAACCAAATGCACGCCCTCGCGCAACAGATTATATCCAAGAGATGATAGAAATCGTCAAAAAGCTTCTTGAAAATGGCCATGCTTATGAGGCAGAAGGGCATGTTCTATTTTCAGTTGATTCAATGCCGGGATATGGAAGTTTATCCGGTCGTTCAATGAAAGAAATGCTTGCCGGTGCCAGAATTGATGTGGCGGATTATAAGAAAAATCCGGCAGATTTTATTTTATGGAAACCCTCCGATGCTGATCAACCCGGTTGGGATAGTCCATGGGGATACGGGCGTCCGGGGTGGCATTTGGAATGCACGGCAATGAGTTCACAATTGCTCGGAACTGATTTTGATATTCATGGCGGTGGTAATGATTTAATTTTTCCGCACCATGAAAATGAGTGTGCACAATCTATGTGTGCTTTCCCGAATTCTAAATTTGCAAGATATTGGGTTCATGCCGGAATGTTGATGGTTGATGGTGTTAAAATGTCAAAATCATTAGGTAATTTTTATACGCTTGATGAGGTTTTGGAAAAAGCACCGGCAGAAGCTTTGCGCTTATTATTTTTAACCGCACACTATCATCAGCCGTTCAATTTTACCTTTGAAGGATTATCAAATGCTAAAGCAACACTTGATAAATTCTATAATTCCTTATTGAAAAATAAAGAAATTGTCAAAGAAAGAGTTGAACCTTCTTCGGGACTGATTGAAGCTTTATGTGATGATTTGAATACACCGTTAGCTTTAACGTTCTTGCATGAAGACGTCAATAATCTGAATAAAGCAGAAGATGATAATGAGAAAAAGAAATGGAAATCTCAATTATTAGCAGATGCTTATATGTTAGGATTATTATTCCAAAATCCTGAAGTTTGGTTTAAGGGCGATGACGATAATGTCTCTGAAATTGAAGCTAAAATTCAGACCCGTCTTGAAGCAAAGAAAAATAAAGATTGGGCAACGGCTGATGCGATTCGTAATGAATTAAAAGAGCAGGGTATTATTTTAGAGGATACTCCACAAGGAACAACTTGGAAAAAAATATAAACTCTTTGTAAGGAAGAACGAATGTTTCAATCACTTTGTCAGGCTCTAAAGATTTATCAAGATCGCCGGATGGTGACAATGTTATCATTTGGTTTTTCAAGCGGATTTCCTCTCGCATTGGTTGTCAGTACTTTAACCTTATGGCTTAAGGACAGCGGTGTTGCATTGGTAACAATCGGCGCTTTATCTCTAATTAAAACGCCATTTAGTTTCAAATGGGCATGGGCACCGTTTGTTGATAGAGTAAAACTTCCGTTTTTATCTCGTTTAGGACAACGTCGCAGTTGGGCATTACTATCCCAGATAATGCTGTTTTTGGGGATTATGGGAATGTCTACTGTGAATATACAGAGCGGTTTAACGCTATTGATTATTTTTGCGGTTATTGTTGTCTTTTCTTCAGGTACGCAAGATATAGTTTTAGATGCTTATCGCATAGATGTTTTTGAAGAAGATGAGCAAGCAGCAGGGGTCGCAGTGTTCACCTTAGGCTATCGTTTGGGAATGATTTTTTCCGGTGCAGGAGCCCTATTTTTAAGCGATGTGATGAGTTGGAATCATGTTTATCAAATTATGGCTTTGGGTGCCTTTATCGGAATGACAACTGTTTTTTGCATTAAAGAGCCTGATAAGAAATTTAAAACGACATATAAAAACGTTTCTGATTTCTTGAAAACTGCAGTTGTAGAACCATTGGCGGACTTTCTAAAAAGACCATATTGTATCACAATTTTAGCCTTTATTTTCTTTTATCGTATGAGCGATGCCTATATGGGACAAATGGCTTATGTTTTTTATGATGATTTAGGATTCTCCAAAAGCCAAATTGCCGCAGCTTCAAAGATTTATGGTATGGTTGCCACTATTGCGGGTGGTTTCGTTGGCGGCATTGTAATGAATAAACTCGGAATGTTTAAGGGCTTATTTTTCTGCGGTATTTTGCAAAGTATTACTAATTTAATTTATGTTTTTCAAGCACAAATTGGAAAACAATTTGCTATGCTTTGCACAACGATTGCGTTTGACAATATTGCTGCCGGAATGGCAACCATTGCTTTTGTGGCGTATTTATCCTCTTTATGCAATAAAAAATATACAGCAACACAATATGCTTTGTTGTCTTCTTTAATGACCTTATCTCGAGATATTTTTGCTTCAACCAGTGGTTGGTTAGCAGCGAGCGTCAATTGGGAAATATTCTTTATCCTGACAGTTTTTATGGGACTGCCTGGGTTGTTGCTTTTATGGCGATTAGCAAGATTAGAAAAACGTTCCTAAACTTTATGCGGAAGTTTTCCGTAAATTAAATCACTTAATGCATTCGGTAGACAACTTAATAACCAAGCTGAAAATCTGAGTGGCCATGGAAAAGCGATAATCCCTTTATTTTTCTCAACTCCTTTAGCAATAATTTTGGCTGCTTGCGGCGCCTCCATAAAAAATGGCATCGGACATGTATTTTTATCTGTAATTCGTGAACGGACAAAACCGGGACAGACGACAGAAACCTTAATACGCTTTTCACGTAAAGAGAGATGCAATGCTTCTCCCCATGCTTTAACGAAGGCTTTGCTGGCACTGTAAGAGGGAGCAGTAGCCAGTCCATGATAACCGGCGATTGAAGCAATTAAAACCAAATGTTTGTCATGTGTATTAATTGAAGAACGATTGTTAAAAACCTCGATTGTCGGAAGAGCTGTATTAACGACACCGCAAACGTTAGTTTGTATGGTATTGCGAACATTAGATTCTGTTTCTTCTCCGGTTGAAACACCTGCATTGGCAATGACAATATTCAAAGGAGCTGTTTGATTTGATTTTTTAATCCATTTGCGCATAGATTCGCTGTCTGTCACATCCATAATATCAGCATATACTTTTGTGCCTTTTTCTTCACAACGTTGTTTAACATCAGCTAATCTTTCTTTATTTCTTCCACAGATAAAAAGATTCGTTGCACCATGTTCCGCATAATAAAGCGCTAAAGCTTCACCGATTCCTGAGGTTGCACCGGTAATTAAAATATTTGTATTTTTTATCATTTTAACTTTTCCTTTTGATAATTTCTTTATATATTATACCATTATAGAGAGAAAACAAGACGGAGGGCAAACCTATGAACCAGATTATTGATAAACTGCGTCGTGAGCGTAAAGGAGCAATGTTTATTATTGAAGGTCCATCAGGTACGGGAAAAGGGACAATTGCTAAAAGACTTTTGGATGAAGATAAAAACATCAAATTCTCCGTTTCTGTCACGACACGCGCTCCGCGTCATAATGAAGTTGAAGGTGTTGATTATTATTTTATCAGTAATGAAAAGTATGATGAACTCTTAAAACAAGACGCATTTTATGAATATGTCGATTCCCAATACGGTAGCCGTTATGGCACATTACGTTCAGAGGTCGATAGTTTTATCAACGTCGGACAAGATGTGTTGTTTGATATGGATTGGGAAGGAGCGCGCCAAATGCGTCAAAAAGCACCGGATGATGTGGTTACCATTTATCTCTTGCCTCCATCAATTAAAGAACTTTACGAACGCTTAGTTAATCGCGGAACAGATAGCAAAGAAGTCATTGAAAAAAGAATGAAACTCGTGCTTGAAAAATTAAGCCATTGCGATGAATTTGATTATATCGTTGTCAATGCAGAGTTAGATGATACCGTTAAAAAGATTCAACGTATTATCTCAGGTGAGAGAATGAAACGTGTCCGCCAAACCGGTATGAAAGACTTTGTTGCAAAACTGAAAAATGAAGCCAAAGAAATTTTAGGGATATAAATTACCTTTTCAATCTTTCATCCAATCTTTCTTCTGCCACACCGGAAGGATCTTGGTGAATGATTACCTGGGCATTTGGGTACGCTTTAATAATAGCAGCTTCGACTTGATCAGACAGCTGATGCGCCTCAAATAAACTTAATCTCCCATCGAGCTCCAAGTGAATTTCTATCATATACTCATTACCTAGACTGTGTGTTCTGACATCATGAAAGCCTTTAACAAAATCATGGCTGGAAATGATATCATTGATATTTTTCCGAATATCATCGCTTAATTCACGATCCAATAAAACGTCAAAAGCCTCAACAACAAGCTGGTAAGCATTAAATAAAAGATAAACAGCAATAACCAAAGCCGTCAATGTATCAAACCAATAAATCTCAAAAAATTTAACAATCGTCAGACTGAGAATAATTGAAGCATTTGTCAGAATATCTACAACATAGTGTGCACTATCGGCGTTAATGGCTTGAGATTGTGTCAGTTTGGCAACGTGTTTTTGATAGGCAATTAAGATCAGAGTAGTAATCAGGCTGAAAATCATAATAACAATAGCCAGAGGGGTTTCATCTAAAACACGCGGATGAAAAAAGCGCATAAACGCATCATATAAAACGAACAATCCGGAACCTGCAACAAAGAATGCTTGTATAAGCGCACTGACAGCTTCAGCTTTTCCATATCCGTAGCGGTGATGATCCGTGGCTGGTCGTGTCGAATATTTGATTGCGACGAACGTTATCGCAGAACCAAGCACATCAGACACACTATCAATCATTGACGAAAAAACAGCTAACGAACCAGAAGCAATAGTCGCAAACAATTTTAACCCGCTTAACAGAACAGCTAAAGAAATACTCGCAACAGCAGCACGATGTTTAAGACGATCAGAGACCTCTTTAGTTAAATAAGTTGAAGACATTATTTAAATTCTCCATATTTTTTTCAGGGACTTCATAACGCTGATTTTTAGCATAATCAGCAAATAATCTTAAGTAATCACCTTCTGTCTTACCGAAAGTATAACGGATGAAATACTTATTTTGACTTTTTTCAAAATACATAGTTAGCTCATCATCATTTTCAAAGACTAAAGTTAGGCTATAAACGGCTTCAACAGAATCTTCTTTAATATCGCTAATTAGAAGAGGAGTATTTTGCAGTTCTTTAACTAAGAGAACTTGAATATCTTTATCCTTAATTTTATCCGTATCTTTTAACCGACCGAAACGAGGATTAAGAGCCGTATTCAAAGTCCATTCTCTCCAGTCCGGAGACAAACTGATAAAGTCTGCATCAATCAGCCAAACTTGAAAACGGTTTGTAAATTTTAAGAAAGCACCACGACCGCCACGACCGATTTTTTGATCATATTTACCGATATTAAAATCTAAAATCGGGCGCCCCTCGCCATCAATCAAAGTTAATTGTGTTGCGTGAGAAATATCTAAACCGAATTTAGGAAGATATTCGGCACGGGCACTCTTGCGTTCTAAATAACGGGCATTGGATAAGACAGCCAATAAATTGGCAATTCTGCGCTGATAGACAGGATAGTTTTCAAAATTTTTAATTTTCCAGAGACCATCTTGTTTATAGAAAGTAAGTGTTCTTCCGCCTTGGCTTAATTTGATTTCTTGAATTTGATTAAGTTGTGTCTTCCATTCAGGGAAAACCGGACGATTTTCAAAATCATTCATAACCTCATTTCCGCTTAAAACCAAAAGTAATCCGGAAATAAATAGAATAAGGCAAATACCTGAATTGAGAACAAAACAGCGGGTTAAATGAAATTCATTCTTGATTTTATATTTAGCCTTTTGCCTGTGTAGAAATGTGTAGATACATAAGAAGATTATTAAAATCAGAGGAATAGCATAAAGAGTGAAGAAAACGACCATTCCTTTTTTAAAATCAATATTTTTATTTTGACGAAAACGCAAATCAGCAAGCTGTTGCTTAAGAGAAGTCAATGTTTTTCTGTAATCAGCAATAATTGTCAATTCGTCATCAGAAAACTTTTGACGTTCTTCAAAATTTTTCTTTTGCCATAAATCATTGAGTTTAAATTTAAGCTCGTTGATATAAGCTAAAATATCACGTTCTTTGGCTGAAACAATAAGCGCATTTTGTTTACGCAATTTTTCCCAAGTATCGAATTTAGCCGTTGTATTTTGAATATGCCGTAATTCGATTAAGGATGTTTGGCCTGTTAAACTGTCCAGAGCATTCATTACAAAGTTGATATTGTCGTTTATGAAAACCAAATATTTGAGATCATCAATAAATTTAGCATTGCTCCAAAAATCATCATAAGCAAAATCCGTGTCTCCGATAACAATAACTTCAAAAGGTTTGTTTTTATTATTACTAATAATTTTGGCGGCAATGATTTTACGTAGATTATCAGATTTAAACTGAGGTAAAATATCAACCGGATTGATATTTTCATAAACTACAGCTGAAGGCAATAAAGCAGAATTAACAGACGTTGTCAGTAATGGAATAAAGGTTGAAGAATGGTTGGGTAACGGGGTAATAGGTGTCGTGGAAGCAAACAAAAATTGAGATAAATATTTTGTTTCATTTTGAGTACGATTGATTCCTTTTCCATCAACAGTAAATTGAATAACATCTTGAGCGAAAGAAGCGCGTTTTTTTGATCCCGTATTAACGGTGATTGAATTATCCAAATCTGCAATAACGACATCTGGGTTAAAGTCAAATCCCCACAATGTATTTAGACCATTAAAATTACTCGGAGTTAGTCTTTGATTAACGGGAGAATAAATGCGTTGTGCTTCCGGTGCTAAGTCAGCTAAAATAAGAATTTTTCCACCATGAAGCGTATAATGAGTAATAGCTGTCGTTAATTCTTGAGATAAATCTTGAGGATGAATTAATAATAAGACATCGATATCTTTCAAATCTTGAGCATTGGCAATAGGTTTAATCTGATAAAGTTTTTTGATTTCATCTATAAGTTGCCAATGCGAACTGACAGAGCTGTCTCCCATATCTAAACCAAAAATAGGAAGAGAAGTAATAATACCGACAGTTTTTTTCTTGAGAGATAGTTCATAGATATTTTGCAAAATATCCGTGCCGAGCTTATCTATATTTTCAATAGCAACAAAAGGAATATTTTTTTGCCGTCCGCCTTCATCAACAAATGATAGCCCGAAAAAGGCATTCTGATTAAGATCAGGAAGCGGAATAGGGGTGATATGATCATAAAGCGCCATATCTTCTATCCCATCAAGAAATTCGGGATGATAAAATCGATAAGTTAATTTATCACCGGCTTGTTGATGGTATGCTTTCATTAAAACGGAAAGACGATTAACGGCTCTGCGGAATAAAGGATTTCGCTGAGAAAGAATATTGGAATAATAAATTTTAACAGTTATCGGTTCTTGAATAGAAGATAAAATCTTTTTGGCAGAATCAGATAAAGTAAAACGTTTATCCTGAGTCACATCAGCATAAGTCGTTTGTAATATGTTTTGCGTCAAGAAATTAAAACCGATAAATCCGAACCACAAAAAGATAAGAGGTAATAGAAATGATAATTTATACCAAGATGTTGTCTCAGAAGTTTTAAAGCGAACAAGCATATTGGTAATAAAATTAAAGATACAAATAACGCTGATAAAAAACAGAATACTGTAAGCGCCGATTTGTCCCTGACAGAGGTCATTAAAGTTTGTTAAAAAGCTTAAATTGGCAATACTTTCAACTAATTCAAACGGTAAAAAAGTTCTGAAAAATCCAAGAACATACTCAATACCACTTAAAAAGAATAGTAAGTTGAGAATGACTGATAAAACGAGAGCAATAACTTGATTTTTAGTAATGGCCGACATGGTTTGGGCTACAGCAATCATAGCCCCGGAAAGTAAAAAACAACTCAAATAACCGGCGGCAATTACCCCGTTATCCGGATATCCTAAAATATTAACGGTAATAACAAACGGAAATGTCAGAAGTAAACCGATTGTGCAAAATATCCAAGCAGCGCAGAATTTACCCCAAACCAACACCGAGGAAGAAATAGGTAAGGACAATAACTGCATAATGGTTTTGGTTTTAAATTCTTCAGCCCATAATCGCATTGAAATACCGGAAATGAAGATAAGAAAAATCCATGGCATAAAAGAAAACATAATATCTAAACAAGCTTCACCACGCTCTAAAAAATGCCCTAAATAAAGAGTAAAAGAAGCATTCAGAAAAAGAAAAGCCAGCAAATAAACATAGGCTAGGGGAGAGATAAAATAACGATATAATTCATTTTTAACAACAGACCATAATTTAGACATGACTGCCTCCTGTTAATTTGCGAAAAGCGGTTTCTAAAGAAAGCGCTTTAGCCTTAATGAGAGTTTCGTCTAAAGAACCATCAGTAATAATTTGTCCGTGTGACATTAGTAAAATGCGATTACACATTTCAGCAACATCATCTAAAAGATGCGTTGAAATCAAGATAGTTTTATTTTTGCTGAGATGTTTAATCAGTTTTCGAATATGTTCTTTTTGGTTAGGATCAAGACCATCTGTCGGCTCATCTAACAATAAAATTTCCGGATCAGAAAGTAGGCTCTGTGCAAAGCCGACACGACGCTGGTATCCTTTAGATAAAGTTTCTATTTTCATCTGCCAAACTTCACCAATTTGTGCCATTTCTTTAACTTCATTTAAGCGAACTTGTTTTTGAGATTTATTTAATCCCTTTAAATCTGCCATATAATCCAAAAAAGCACAAACACTCATATCACTATATAAAGGTGCTCCTTCAGCCAAAAAACCAAGAGATTGTTTAGCTTTTTCCGGATTATCTTGAAGCGAATATCCGTTAATTTCAATCTGTCCTCCGCTAGGTGTCAAAAGACCGGCAATCATATTCATCAAAGTGGATTTTCCGGCACCATTTGGACCTAAGAGGGCGATAACTTCACCTTTTTTTGCTTCAAAAGAAACCAAATCGACGGCACAAATACCGGCGAATTGTTTATATAAAGAGTCTACTTTGAGTAATGGTTTCATATTTTATGACCGTTTGTTAAGTTCATATAAAGTAATCGCGGCAGCTGTCGCAACATTCAAACTTTCTACCTTTTCAGAAATAGGAAGACGAACGGTTGTATCGCATGATTCTTCAACTAATCTACGCATACCTTTGCCTTCACTTCCCATAATAATTGCTGTTTTTCCGGATTTATTAATTTTATCAATCGTTGTTGTGGCGTATCCGTCCATTCCGATAATCCAAAAACCTGAAGCTTTAAGAATTTCAGCGGCACGTGATAAATTTGTAACTCGAACAACCGGTAGCTGTTCAATCATTCCTGCAGAAGCTTTAGCCATAGCACCAGATTCTGTTGGAGAATTTTTATCCTGAACAATAAGAGCTAAAGTATCAAAAGCAACACAAGAACGAATAATGGCACCGATATTTTGAGGATCGGTTACTTGATCTAAAATTAAAAGATGACAATCCTGTTTTGTATCTGCTAAGGCGCAAATATCTTCTAAACTATATGTTTCTAATTCTTTGACGGCAGCAACAAAACCTTGATGAACAGCATCTGCAGGAAGAAGTTTATCAATTTCTTTTCTTTCTATAATTTTAATAAGATGAGTATCTCGTTTTGCTTCAAGGCATATTTTTTTTAGTTCGTCGGCTGTTTCTTTAGTTGCATAAAGAACAGAAATTTTGCGTCGTGAATTATGAATTGCAGCAGTCACCGGATGCCTTCCGTAAAGGAGTAAAGCCGAAGCTTTAGAAGAGGAGGGTGCCGAATGATTAAATTTTGCCATCTATATAACCTTTCGTAAAATACCGTTATGTTGAGCAAGTAAGTTTTCCGCTTCTTCTTTTGTACACTTTTTTATAGCCATAACGCAAGCAGTTTTAACATGATGATCGCTGGCTTCCAGAAAATACTGTGCTTCAGATGGAGATATATGGCAGATTTCGGTAATAAAGCGAATACCGCGTTCAACAAGTTTTTTATTTGTTTGTTGTAAATCAATCATATAATTTTTATATGTTTTTCCGATTCTGATCATAGCTCCTGTAGAAATCATATTGAGAATCATTTTTTGTGCTGTTCCTGATTTCATACGAGAAGAACCTGTAATGACTTCAGGACCAACAATAGGATTGATAAAAACATCAGCATATTGGGCAATTTTAGCTTCTGGATTTGAACTGATAGCAATTGTGGTGCATCCGATTTTTTTTGCTTCTTTCAGTGCGGTTAAACAATATTCAGGTTGTCCGTTAGCAGAGATAGCAACAATAATATCTTTATCTGTCGGTTGGAATTTTTGCAAATCTTGTAAGGCGAATTCTTCCTTGTCTTCAGCATTCTCTACAGCATGGCGGAGAGCTTGTTCGCCACCAGCAATAAAGCCTTGTATCATTTCTGAAGAAACACCGAAAGTAGGGGGCATTTCTGAAGCATCTAAAATTCCAAGACGACCACTTGTCCCCGCTCCAAAATAAGCTAAACGTCCGCTTTTTAAAAAAGCACTGGAGACAAGCTCAATGGCTTTTGCTACTTGCGGTAAAATTTTATGAATGGCTTGCGCAATTTTCATATCTTCTTGATTGATAATTTGAGCAATTTCGAGCGGGCTCATTAAGTCAATATTTGTAGTGTCCGGATTGCTCGATTCTGTAATAAATAAGGATGACATTTGTATATTCCTCGAAATATCTGTTAAATCTGAGGATAACTTGAATAAATTAAGAAATATCTAAAAAAGGTGTTGACAAAGGCGCAAAAATACGTTTATTTGCAAAAAGCGACTAATGAAATGGAACTCTTCTTTATGGAGGGGTGGCAGAGCGGTCAAATGCAACGGACTGTAAATCCGTCGACTTTCGTC
>CAMOQT010000003.1 GCA_946623145.1 uncultured Azospirillum sp. | reverse complement strand
AACTTTCAAAATTAGGATTAGAGATAGAAGAATTCGGAACAGCTGCTGTTTTAGTGCGAGAAATACCTGCTTTATTGAAAAACTGCGAGGTACAGACTTTAATTCATGATTTAGCTGAAGAAATGACCGAATGGGGAAAAGGCTTTACTTTAGAGAAAAAGATGCATTTAGTCTGCGCCACTATGGCTTGTCATGGCTCGGTTCGTGCCGGAAGAGCCTTAAATATTGATGAAATGAATCACCTCTTGCGAGAAATGGAGCAAACCGAACATTCCGGACAATGCAACCATGGTCGCCCGACTTATGTTAAACTCAGTCTCAAAGAAATCGAAAAACTGTTCGATAGACGCTAGATTAGCGGCGAATATTCTCAAGCCCCATAAACCGCCCATACATTTTTTGTAAAGTATAAAAGTGCGGTTGCGGTTTAAACAATCGAACATAAAGATATTTACCAAATCCCCAATGAAGATACGGAAACTTGTGCGTCTTCTTAACCATTTTCCAATAAGCAGAAACGGCTCTTTTATACATCAAAGCCTTTTTATCTTTTGGGAGAGTATCCTTATTATCGGCAAGAGCGAAATAGTAAGCCATAAAGCGGTCATTATCAAGTTGCAGTTTATTGCCTGAAAAATTTCCCTTTTCCTTAGGAACCAAAACTACATTCGCGGACATTTTAATAGCTCCCTGAGCCTTCATAGCAACCCGCAACGGTAAAGATTCGTCCTGAATGAAAACACGCTCATCAGCTCCACCGGAAGTCTGTAAAACCGATGTTTTAATCAGCTGTCCCATCCGAATAAACCGATTATGCAAAACTCCGTCTAAAGCATCAGGATAATATTTATAGGTAAAATCTCCGGTCTTGCGATTCGTTAATTCTTCAGGCTCTTCTCCTGTTTTTGTAAAACAGCCATAAACCATATCAGCATGATTAGATTTCGCTAAATCAAGCAAAATTTCGGTTGAATCAAGCGGAAAAATATCATCGGAATCTAGCAATCGCGTATATTCACCATGAGCCAAAGCAATAGCTTTATTTGTATTGCGGCTGATACCTTGATTTTTCTCATTAACAACGATTTGAACGTTAGGTACCCCTTTAGTGGCCTCACGAATAATCTCAATTGAACGATCAGAAGAAACATCATCTACGAAAATATATTCCGGATTCTTTACACCGCTTTGATTAAGCAAAGCCTTCAAAACAGAAGGTAAATAATATTCCTTATTATAGACAGTCATAACAAAACTGACATCAATATCTTGAGAGCTCATATATTTATTCCTGAGATTGTGTTTGCGGCAAAATTTCTTCAACATCAGCAGGGATATCAAGCGGTTGGTCAATAGTTTCATGGTGTGTATCTTCAATTACCACTAAACCATCCGTTACATCTGTTACAACTGCAGCAGAAGGCTGAGAAAGATTCTGAGGCTCTGTCATAAGTTCTGTTGCCGAAGAATTTTTTGAAGGCTCATCAAACTCTTTTTGTCCGATATTCAAGAGTGAAACAGGTCCTTCTCCATCAGTATCAGAACTGTCAATAATCGCCTGCTGTTCTGAATTTTGAATTTCTTTCTCTATTTCCAATTGACGAGCGTGTAATTCCTTTTCTTCTTCTTTCTTTTTATCTTGTTCTTCTAAAGCGGCTTTAGCCTCTTCCTCTTGTTTAGCCTGCTGTTCAGCAGCCTGAATAGCTATTTTTGCTTCTTTTGATAAATCTTGTGCTTTGAATTTTTCCAGATTATCACGCTCAGCTAATTGTTGAGAGGACAAAAGCTTTGCTGTATCTATTTTTGTATTATGGCACTTTAATAACCAGACATCATAAATCGGGTGTTCAACAGAGTTAAGAGAGGGCGAAGAAGATACCATCCAGCCCTTAAAAATATTAAAAACATGACCATCTCTATCGGTGTCAGCAACATCAATAAAGGCATAGTTTTCAGGAACTTCTTCAGGAGGTGTTGATTGGCAGTCACGCACGACGACTGAAAAACTTCCAAACTTAACCTCTCCGTTAACCGGAACTTCAATAACACTCATTTGTCCAGTTATTTTATCTAAAGCCTGCATTTGTGCCGTGTTCATAGGCAAATTAGCAGCGTTGGCAATAGATGCGGATGCCAAATATAAACCAACAGAACTTAACTTTTTCAGACTATTTTTTATCCCCATTATCGGTCACCATAAAAATAATTTCACCGACCATATCTTCTAAAGTCTTAAAGTCTTTTGTATGAGTAATTTCATCGCCGTCAGCCAAAATTTCTTTACTTTGTCCTGGTTCGATTTTAATAAATTTATTTCCCATCAATCCGGAACTGGCAATAACAGCGACACTGTCTTTAGGAAGTTTTAAATCAGGTGCTAAGCTCATTTTAATCTCAGCAACATAATCTTCCGGATTCAATTTTTGACTGACAACTGTACCGACTTTAATACCATTAATTCGAACATCAGAACCAATAGTTAATCCGCCAACCTTTAAGAAATGAGCTGAAACAGTGTATCCTTTAACAACTTGCAAATCAGAAACACGATAAGCAAAGAACAAGAATAAAGCAGCAATCAAAATAACGATAATGCCCATAATAGTTTCAACAGGTTTTTTATTCATAATACTCTCCTTTAATTCATAAATTCTTGTTCAGCTTTTTCAATTTTTTTAACTTGACTTTTTGATCTGTTTGCCTTGCCGATACTAATAATTCTGTCGATAAGTTCTTCAATGACCATAGCATCTTGAGTATAGGCAAATTCGTCATTTGCCTTTAAATATTCTTCATCTCCGCCGGGCTCAATTTCAATATATTTTCCACTCATAATACCCGAACTGACAATGGCAGCACTGCTGTCTGTAGGAATTTGAATGCCTTCTTTAATATCCAATGTCAAAACAGCATTAAAATGCTCATCTAAGCGAGCATCAACGACACGACCGACATCAACGCCGGATAAGCGAACGGCATCCCCGAGCATTAAACCATCCGTGCGACCAAAGCGCGCATGTAAAGGATAATAAACGCTGTCATCCGCGTGCTCAATCTTTGCTTTAGTTGAATAATTAAATGCAAAAATAGCTGCAACAACAAGTGCAATAGCGATTCCCACTTTAAGAGATTTTGCTTCTTCCTTTGTATAAGTCTCTTCCACTTTTATATCTCCGCGAATTTATAATCATTATATACATAGACTAAATTTATGCGTTTGTCATCCACAAATTATAAAATAAAAATATTTGTGAAAATTTAAGAAAGTCCTGTTAAACTAAAAAGCATAAACTTATAAATAAGGCAAAAATATGATAGAAATTAAACATCTTTCAAAGACATATAAAACAATCAAAGCATTGCAAGATATAAGTATGATTCTACCCAAAGATGAAATTGTATTTTTGGTGGGTCCGAACGGCGCAGGGAAAAGTACGCTCATAAAGCTTTTAAGCGGATATATAAAACCGACAACGGGAGAGGTTTTGATTGAGGGAAAAGATGTCCAAGTTGATAGAAGCTCGCTTTTATATATGGGATATGTTCCGGAAAACAGCCCGCTTTATCCTGAAATGAATGTTTATGAGTATGTTAAATATGTTGCCGGCTTGTGGCAAATGAACGGAGATGAATTTGACCAACACTTAAGAGTTGTTGTGGATAAATTACAATTAACAGAAGTTTTAACACAAAAAATAGACACCTTATCAAAAGGGTTTCGTCGCAGAGTAGGAATTGCTGGAGCTTTAATTCACAATCCTGAGATTCTAATCTTAGATGAACCGACAGAAGGTCTTGATCCTAACCAAAAACATGAAATTCATCAATTTATTAAAGAATACGCAAAAGACCGTTTAGTTATTATTTCAAGCCACATTATGGAAGAAGTAGAAGCTATTGCCGACAGAGTAATACTGATAAATAAAGGAAAATTGGTTTGGGACGGCGTTCCTGAAGAACTAAAGAAAGCAGCTCCGGATAATAACCTTGATACTGCATTCCGCCTGCTGACAAAAGGAGATATGCAATGAGTGTTGTTTTAACAATTGCATCAAAAGAAATACACGGATATTTCAAAAGTTATATGGCCTATATTTTATTGGGTGTATATCTGCTTATATCAATGGGGGCTGTTTTTTATTCCGCTTATTTTTTTGAGTATAATAATAGAAATCTTATTTCATTTTTTATTTATCAGCCGAATATCTTAAATATTTTATTACCAGCAGTTACAATGAAAGTTTGGGCAGAAGAAAAAAGATATGGAACGCTTGAGTTTTTACTTACCCAACCTGTTAGTTATAAAAAATTAGTGCTTGGTAAATTTTTGGCGGCATGGTCTTTTTCTGTTTTAATGTTATTGATGACGATACCTTTTGCTGTATATAGCAATTTTTTAATTCCGTTAGATCTCGAAAATGTTTGTGCGGCATATATCGCTGAAATTATAGTTATGGGGGCATTTTGCGCATTAGGGTGCTTGATTTCTGCGTGCAATAGCAATGTTATTATTGCATATTTAACGACGGTTCTGGGCGGATGGGTTTGGCAAAATGTCAATTTTAACGCGATTCTTTATTATTTCAAAAATCTATTTCCGATGCTGAAATCGAGATTGGATGGTGTCCTGAATTTTAGCGAATACTATCAGCAGATGATACAAGGGCAAATGGGAATAGAAACAATTGTTTATTTTGGAGGAATCATCTTTTTCTCTCTTTGGTTAAACATAATAATCATCGGTTGGCGTAAAGGATAGGAGAAAAAAATGAATAAAAGCATCAAAAAATATTATCTTGCGTTTTTATTAATAGGGATAGCCGTATGCATAATAGCAATGAATACTCTTTCACGCATGCAAGGCGGTCGAATGGTTTGGGATTTAACGGAAAATAAAAAATATTCGTTATCAAAATTCAGTTGCGAACAGACACAAAAATTAATTCAACCACTCTATATAACAATTTATTATTCAGCTGATATGGCCCAAGAAAATCCTGTTTATGCAAAATATGCGGAATATGTTATTCGCTTTTTACAGCAATATCAGCAATGCAACCAGGATAAGATGTTTATTGCATTAAAAAATCCAAAACCATATTCAGATATTGAAAGCGAAGCTCAAAAAGAAGGAATAGCGCCTATTCCATCTTTGACGGGACAGACAAATTCATATTTTGGCGTATTATTTAGTGATGCGGACGGCAAAAAAGAAGTTATTTCTGATTTTAGTATGGATAGAGATTTCTGGTTAGAAAAAGATATTACATCCGTTCTCACAAAATTTAATGAAACACGACACAAAACAGTAGGATTAATTAGTCCGATTCACAGAATAATCAAAAGAACATATGGACAAGAAATTGAACGATATGCCTTTTTAGATGAACTTGCAGCCAGATATAACCTTGTCGAATTGCCAATGAATATTAGTGATATCTCAGAAAGTATTGATACATTAATTGTTGTTGCTCCACCTAAAATGCCAATATCTTTGATGTTTGCCTTAGATCAGTATGTTTTGCGCGGAGGCAAACTGATTATGTTGTTAGATACATACATTGAGGAACCGGAATATAAATTAACCTATGATAACCTCAATGAGATAAACGGTTTACTGAAAAACTGGGGTATAGAGTTGGCAGATACAGTAGTCGGCACACAACAATATGGGCAGAAAGAATTTGTGGGCGACAGTCAAAATGGATGGTATCAAACACCATATCCATTATGGATAAATCTACCAAAATCAGCGATAATGCCAATTGAGGGAATCTCTTCGGAAATAAAAAACATACAATTGCGAAGTGCCTCGGAAATAAAAGAATTGGATCATGATAATGATTTTATTGTGACTCCGATTCTTAAATTGGAAAAAGGTGGCGTTTATGATCTTTCCGATAATTTAAAAGATAAACAAAATATTGTAAAAAGTTATAAAGAAGAACAAAGAGAGTTTATTTTAGGATCTTTGATAAAAGGAAAATTTCATTCCGCTTTCACGAATATTCCACAAGCTGTTACTTTTAAAGAACACAATTATTTGTTTTATTCAAATCAACCGGCACAAATATTAGTGATTGGAGATAGTGATTTTATAAGAGATAATGTGTGGTTGAACGGGACAAATTTGAATGACAATGGGCAGTTGATTCTTAAAACAGTAGAAATGTTCAATAATGAAGCTGAAATGGCCGCACTTTACAAATCTCAAACTAAAATGACACAAGAAAGTTTAGGGAGTACAATATATTCTAAAATAGCAGAGCAGTACTTATCTGAAATCAGTCGGTTGCAAAATGAATTACAGCAACTAATCGAAGAACATAATAACTTAAGAGTGTTGATAGAAGAAAAACTTGAAACATTTAACGCAATGACAGCTCTTAGAGACAGTGAAATCAGAGAGAAGATAGAAGAATTACAAAAAAAACTTCAATATTACAGCTATAAAATCAAAGATACTTTTTCTTCCAAAAAGCAAAACATCATTTTTATAAATCTTGTCGCTTTTCCATTCCTAATTTTATTAGCCTGGATTGGGGTATATGGTTGGATATCACGGCGCAGTCTGAATAAAATACAGGAGAAATTTAATGATAATAAATAGTCTGAAAAAAATTTGGATAGCAGCGCTTATATTATTTTTGTGTATGATTGTCAGTTTATATACGGCCAATACCCGACTGATGGAAAATCTTCGCGGTAATTTAATATTCACGACATCGGATAATATCAAAAATATTAAAAAGATCATTATTGAGAATTCCTCAGAAAAACTGACATTATATGAGGATGAGAGTGTTTGGCGTATTGAAGAAGCAGATAACTATTATGTTAATTTCCACAAAATTCAGAGTTTAATGAATGCAATAGCTAATGCTAAAATCGGGAATTTTTTAGCTCCGGAGCTGAAAAACGATCTTACTTGGACAACAATAAAAATTTTTGATGCAAGTAATAAAAAATTGGGAGAAGCGATGGTAAGTAACGCTTCAGAACTAGATGAACATTACATAAAATATCCCAAAGATGATAAAATTTATATATCCACTTGGAAATTACAATTGCCGGAAAATGTAATCTCATGGGTACCGCAACATAATAATCTTGTAGATGGTGTGGATGTTAATTCTATTAGTAAACAAGATGTTACAATCAGTAGGGAAACAAGAGGACACAGTTTCCTCTATGCCCAAAATAAAAGTACATATCATCGTTTTGAATATGTTAAAATTTTCGATATTTTAACGAATCTTCAGTATGAAAAGGTTTTATCGGCGCAAGAATTTGATGAAAGCAAATATCCGTACGTCGAAAAAATCCATATCAGTACCTTTGAGGGATTGGTTGTTGATTTAAGTGTATACAGTAATTATGAAGAATATTGGCTGAAAATAGATATTTCAACGACCAGATTACCGAGCTATAAAATTAAAGATTATGTTGAGACAAATTCTTTCTTATTTAAAAATTGGTGGTTTAAGTTACCTCAAGATGAGGGTAAAATATTATTTATGATGAAATTATAACGATTAACAGGATTAAAAATTCCCAAAAAAACCTTGCGATAAGCAAGGTTTTTTTTGTGTATAAAGGAATTATATAAGAAGAATAGGAGAAAAAAATAACAAAAGCAATGGAAATACATCAACTGCGTCGCCAAATGCAGCTATTTGAGGAGATAGAATGTAAAAGAGCCTATTTTTACGCAGAGTTAACCCATGATATAAAACAACCATTGCAAGCGCTGAAAATTCTGATTGCCTTATTGCAAGAAGAAAATTTGAATAGTCAGCAAGCGGATTTGGTTTCTAAAATTAAAAACTCAGCTGCCGGATTAGAAGCTTGGTTAGATAATTTAATGTCATTAACACAATTGGAAAGCGGAGGCTTGAAAAAAAAGCCTAAAGTTTTTTCTTTAGATAAGTTATTAAAAAGAATCGCTCAAGAATACCAAGAAATAACAGTATATAAAAATATAAAATTTACATATTCGGGAAAGGCGATAACCTATAAAACGGATGTTGTTCTGCTGGAAAGAATCGTTCGTAACCTTTTGCATAATGCGATAAAATATGCACATAGAAAAATAAACTTAAAATGGTATGAACTGCCTGATAAAATAAAAATAATTATAAAAGATGATGGGCGGGGCCTAAAAAAAGAGGAATGTCGTAAATTATTTAAGGCTTTTTATCGTTGTCCGCGAAATCAGGAGCAAGGAATGGGATTGGGGCTGGCAATCGTAAAAGAGTTAGCAGATATTTTGAAAATAAAAATTGATATAAAATCAAAATGGCATCAAGGAAGTATATTTATCCTGACATTGAAAAAATAACGCTCTGTTCCATAAAAAATAGTATTTTTTCTTTCTTTGTCATGCCGGAAGCCAAGCCCTACGGGACTTTGCATACCCGGTATCCACAGAACAGATTGCGTAGCAATGCTTTGTTTGATGTGTTTTTAATATGTTTTATGGAACAGAGTGAAAAAATAAAAAACACTCTTTATGAGTGTTTTTTTAGAATTGGCGGAAAGGCAGAGATTCGAACTCTGGGAGGGGTCGCCCCCTCGACGGTTTTCAAGACCGCTGCATTAAACCGCTCTGCCACCTTTCCATCACGATTACGCAAGACTTTTACCGAATTTATATTAAAAGGTCAAGTATTTTTTTCTTCATTAGATAAATTAACGAATAATTATTGATTATGCCGCTAAAATACAGAAAATATGTTTAATTTAAGATGATTTTATGGTATACTTTACTGTAAGTGAACCATTTCACGAGGATGCCGATGTATATTTGGATGGTTTTAGCAACGTTTATTGTAATGTTGGCTGCATATAATTTATCCCCCCGTGCTGACTTGATGAGTCAGCAACAAACCCCAATGGCTGAAGCCGCTATTACCAAATTTTTGGTTCAACATGATGCTGCTGTAAAATATGCCAAGGCTAAATATGAAGAATTTTATAAGAATCCTGAAACTGGAGGAATTGCCCCAGGCCCTATTGATGGATGTAAAAGAGAAAAAACGGTAGATGTTGACGAAGATGGTAATGAAGTGGAAAAAGAGACCACAACAGGTGATTTATGTAAATTCTTACCTATCGGTTATAAATACGAAGAAAAAACATATTATTCCACTATTTACTGCCTGAATGCTTCTGAATACGAACCTGTGACAGATGAAGAAACTGGAGAAGTGACATTAAATCAAACAGTCGTTGCCGGTCAAACATCAGATCCTGAATTTTGCAATGATCCTGATCATAATGCAGTTTATTTAGTGACTTATGGACGTATTCCCGAAAGATGGAAGAATGTTTCCACGCGTAAAGTTTTGGCTGAATTTTATAATGCAATGCACAGCAAGGTGGCAGTCGGCTCATCATGTGGTTTGATAGTGCCCAAAACGCATACGGACTTAGAAAGAAATAATTTGGACAGTGATTTTGTCATACAGGGGATTGATGTGCGCAATCAATCTATTCCATCATACATATACAAACATGATACAACATTTCAACAACAATGTATGCAAGGAAATGAACTAAATTCTCAATTTCCGTGTATTATTTATGTGACAGCTTTATAGGAGACTGACAATGAAAAAGAAATTAAATAAGTCAGAATTAGGTAGCGTAATGATTGAAGCTTTAGCAATGTTAGCTTTAATAGCTTTAGTTACGCCTATGCTGTATAAAAAATCGGCGGAGCGTACAACGGAATTACAAGATATTAATGCGGCCGGTGAAATGCGAGCTATTATCAAAGCTGTTGATGATTATATTTCAGCAAATTATGACGCCATCAGTCAAGGAAAAACAGTAACAAATAGTTGTAGTGAGAGCTCTCATAATTTTTCAAGTTTTGAGAATGCGACAGAAGCTGCAGAAGAAGTTGATTTAGGGCATTTTTGTGAGTTTTTGCCTTATGGTATATTAAATAATGATGGATCCGTTAGAGAATCTCGAATGTTTAGTGACTATAAGGTTGTTTTAAAAGTAAAGGGAAGTGCAACAACTGCTGAAGGAAATCCCGGAGATAGAGTCATTACGGGGTTTGTTATTACAGAGCCGCAAAATGATGAACTCCCGACAATACGAGCCAGCAGTATAGCTTCTATGATTGGTGGTAACGGTGGTTTCGTTAGTGAAACAAGCGGAGATGGTGATAGTGCAACAGGGACAATTTCCGGTAACTTAGGAATTTGGGGTGTCTCTGATACAAGAACAGAATTAGGAATTAACGTTAAAAAAGGTGCTGTTGTCGCAGCATCTATCCAAGGTATTTCCTCTCAAAATGCAAAAATAGATATAGACGGCGTGCTTTATCGTATCCCCAAACCAGAACAAAACAGTTTATTAAACACGATGGCGACGACATTATATATGGGGGCGGCAGGTTCAGATACGGTGGGTAATGACATTGTAAATATCGGACATTTAGCCGTCGGTGCTGAAAATAAGTCGCAGGATAATGATGCTTTGTATATTAAAAGCGGTGATATCCGTATAGGAATGGCCGGAGCAGAAGGTGATGCAAGTGGCGGAAATATCTTCCTTGATGGAACGGGAAATATTACCTTAGCTAATGGTGGTGTTGAGGTAACAGGAGGTGATCTTGTAGCTCATGCGGCAGATGGAGAAGAAGGTGCTGGTGGTAATTTAATTGTCAGTCACGAAATTTCAGCAGCGGGAGATGCCTTCCAGGTAGCAGCAAATGCAGCCGTCACAGCCTTAAGTTATGTTGCTGGAACAGCTGATGACCCTATTGTTTCAATCAATACAGGTGCCGCCGGAAGTGAACAATCAACGTTTAAACAACCGGTTGAAGTTGAGGCAGAGGGAGACTGCAGTTATAATGATGACACACAGGCTATAACAGGAAATTGTGCATTAAAAGTCAAAGGAAATTCTGTCGTAAGCGGAGATTTCACGGTTGGAGAATCTTTTTCTGCAAAAGATTTACATGCACGGGAAAAATTGACGGTTGGCCAAAATGCCTCAGGTGGTGATAAAGGTCGTGCATTGACCGTTATAAGCAGTAGCGCTGAGGGAACAGGAGATACTGCAAGTTTGAATTTTGGAAAAGATTTCTTCAAAGTATATTTGATGGGTTCCGGAGGTGAAGCCGGAAATATCGGTTATTTGGAGTTTAGCGATTTTGTTAATATGACTAAAAATGGCGAAAGTAGAACTTTTGACGTCGGAACTGATAGCGCCAAAGCAACGTCAGTAAAAATGCAGACAGACAAAAGTATATACGAGATGACAGATTCTGGAACAAAAATAACCGGAGAAGGTGGTCTTTCCAGTATTGATATCAACAGTACTTCTGCGGCAACAGAAGGATATGGATATTATATTGATATCAATAGTGGAACTATTAACTTAAACAACACAGCCTTCAGAGTATTTAAATCAGACGAGAAAGACAAAGTTCTGTCCTCAATTGAATCATTTAAAATCAGACCTGAAAGTTCTTTAAATGATGAAAAAGGCTATTTTGAAGTACGATCCAAAGAAACAGGAGAAGCAAATAATGCTGTCGATATAAATTCGTTAGATACATATATGACTGATGGAAATCAGTATATACGTAACGGCACGTTGCATTTACAAAAGGGAGCAGCAAGTGAAGGCACAACGGCATATTCTGACGGATTAACAATGAAAGCGATAGATAGTCTCGATTCTGGCAGTAATCCGGCAGCCCAAGTTTCCGCAGATGAAATTTATATGAAAGGACATGGCAGTGCAGCAGAAAATGTTGTTAAATTCGATTTAGCAAGAACAACAACGGCAAATGCTGATAATGTTCCTGTCTATGTTCGTAAAGGTGCAATAGAATTAACGGCAGGTGATTTGACGGCAGATGAAGGTGGAACAAGAGATTACAATAACTATGTAAAAGGTGAATATTTTGTTTCAACCAAGCAATTGGAAAATAATGCATTAATAAATGGAGAAACAGAAACACATTATCAAATCAATCCAGGATATACCTCTGTGATGCATGATATTAAATTAACTACCCGCGGCGGTGCACGCCTGAGCGATATTTTACCTGATTTTATTAATAAAGGTATTTATGTCGTTGATAATACCTATCCGGCAAAAGGAGTAACTTCTTGCGGTGGTACAGGATTAAAGCTTAGTGAATATGAAGCAAAAGGTCTTACAACGAATAAAGGATATAAAGATTTAGGTGGTATTGGAACTTGTAACAGTATTTATCAAGAGGTTAGTCCATGGGGTGGTTTCGTGCCGAGCCCGACTTGTCCTCCGGGATACTCAAAAGTTATAACTATGGTTCCGGCAAGTATTTCTATGGCACAGGCAGGTATCCCTTATTCAAAAGGAGATGATAGTTATACTGCATGGAAAGCTCACCCGGATTTATCCGTTCCGTATGTTGTTAAAAGTCCGTACGATTACTTAGACGGAACAGCAATAGATGCGGCTCCGACTCCGCTTTATTATCAGAAAAATACATGGCTGAAGAGTTTCGCTGATAAATATTGTGATGGTAATTGTGCTACCTCTACTAATTTCAGAGGATGGGATGTCGGCATGGGCTTTATCTATCCGTATAATTTATATAAGGATTATATTGATCATGCTGGTGGTACAACAGGGGGTAATGCTTTTGATTATACAGGTGCTGATGATAGCAGTAAAATTATCTGGAATATGTTCCCGGTTTATGCCGGAACTTTGGAAGGCTATGCGACGGTTTATTGCTACTTTAACCGTAAAAATGCAAGCTTCAATCCAAGTTTGATTGATAGTGAGTATGATCAAATAGATAATTACCGTAACCCGACAGTAAAAGCTGATAGCAAAGCTAACACAACGAGTTATATCAATCGATTGAATGATAATCGTGGACGACTCAATGCTTGGTAAGTCTGAAAAAAAAGAGAGGAGAAATCCTCTCTTTTTTATAATTTTTGATAAAAAAAGTTACTTTAATATCTTTTTAATATCCGTATGTTACTTTAAAAGCATATAAATTTGAATGCGGACTTGCATTTTAAAAGATTTTATGTTAGATAAAATTACGTTTTTAATTGGGGTGTATCATGATTATTGATGGCAACAATAAAAAGCAAAGAGGAATTTTAACAAATAAATGCTTTTACCAGACCACAGCTCAAATTATGAAAGACTTTGAGCAGCGCGGTTATGCCAATTCGGCAGACGAGACTCTTAAGGTTATTTCTGCCTATCATGATTTAGTTCAAAAGAAAGTTAAAAATAATTTTAATTCCGATTATAATCACGCTTTTGAGCGTATAGATAACGCCATTAAATCCCTGGCGAATCAAGTTTTTTATGATTGTGATGGCAAAAGTTATGATAATGCCTACAAATCTTTTGAAGAATTTGATTATATTAATGCTATCGTTGCCCGCCAACACAATAAAAGCTCAGCTTCTTAACAACCTCTTGTGAGTTATTGCCGTATCATGTTGCAAATCTTTCAAATTTGCGCTAGGTATAGGATATTAAGTAATAATCTGATAAAGGAATAATTATGACAAATTCTTCATTAATCGGTTGCGGGCGCTGGGGGACATTTTTAGGCTGGTACTCCGTTAATTGTGCAAAGTTTGATAACGTCGATATGTACGATATTCCGACCTCTCCGAATTTTATTGAACTGAAAGAAACTCGAAAAAACAGTTATTTGTGTATGACAAATAATATGATTTTACATGAAAATATTGAAGATGTTTTACAAAATGATTTCATTATTATTTCTATCGGATGTCAGCATTTTCGTTCATTATGTAAGCAGTTAAACGGCTATAATATCGCCGGAAAAACCTTTTTGTTAGCTATGAAAGGGCTTGAAGAAAGTACTGCAAAAACAATGTATCAAATTATGCGTGAAGAAGTATCACAACCTGTTCATATTGCAGTTTTGGCTGGACCTGGACATGTTCAAGATTATATGAAAAAAGTACCATCTTGCGCGGTTATTGATAGTGATGAGCCGGAAACAACGCGCCATGTTATAGATATGATGCAAAGTGAGTTAATTCGTTTTTATTTCGGAGCAGATTTAATTGGAAATCAAATTGGAGCCGCATTAAAAAATGTTATTGGCTTAGCCGCAGGTATTTTAGATGGTTTGGAATGGTACGGCTTAAAAGGAGCTTTGATGGCTCGTGCACCGGTTGAAGTTGGTCGCTTTATAGCCCATTTTGGTGGAAATCCAAAGACTGCTTACGGATTAGCCCATTTAGGAGATTATGAGGCAACATTATTTTCTAAACATAGTCACAATCGTATGTATGGAGAGCAATTTGCTAAAGGTGAAGCATTTGGCAAATTGGCTGAAGGTGTACCAACTTTAAAAGCTGTTAAGTTAATTGCAGATAAAGAACATATTGATATGCCGATTAGCCAAGCATTGTATAAAGCGATTTATGAAAAACAAGATATAAAGTCAGCGATTCGAAGCATGTTTGATCGAAATTTAAAACAAGAATTTTAAAAATAAAAAATGAGATGCAAAGCATCTCATTTTTTTGAATCACTGAAATTTATTCAGCAACCGTTAAACTATTTTTCAATGTGTTCAAGTTTGTGTTAATAGTATTAACTTTTTCTTGAATTTTAGCTGCTTTTTCAGAAGTCTCTGATGTCTTAGCATCTGTAGCACCTGCTACTTTTTCTTTCAGAGCATCTTGCTTAGCTTGTAATTTAGCCTTACTTGCATCAACTTCTCCCTGAGTGGCAACGACTTTGGAATTAACCTTATCTAAAGTTGTGAGAACATCTGCAGCATAAGCATTGGTAGAAAGAGCTAAAATAGCAGCAACTAAAATATATTTATTCATTAATTTATCTCCTTTATTAATTTGCTATTTTATATCAGCATATTTTTATTTGAATTACAAGAGAAGCTGAGGTATGTGTATATATAATATAATTAGATAAGAAGGAAAAAAATGTCTGTTAAACAAGTTGCAGCCGGTATTATTAAATATCAAAACAAGATACTTATTGCTCAACGCAAAAAAGGTAAAAGCTTAGAGTATTTATGGGAATTTCCGGGGGGAAAGCTTGAGGAAGGTGAAACCTTGCCGCAATGCCTGAAAAGAGAACTTATGGAAGAGTTTAATCTGCCCGTGACTGTAGGTGAATTTTTTATGCAATCGAGCTTTGATTATGATTTTGGGACAATAGTTCTGAATGCCTATTGGGCTGAAAGTAAAAGTGATGATATCTCATTTCATCCTGATCATGAACAAGCCCGCTGGGTCAGTCTGTCTGAAATGGATGATTACGAATTTCCTCCGGCAGATAGACCGATTTTAGCAGCTTTAAAGAAAAATAAAGAAGTGGCTTAAAAAAATAAAAAAGGGAGGTTAACCTCCCTTTTTTTAATCAACATTGCCAAACGGATTAATGTTTTTATCATCTTGAGCGGCTCTTAAGTCAAACAGATTTAAGAATGTTCCGCAAACATAAATAGAAGAATATGTTCCAATCAGGATACCCCAAACGATGGTGAAAGAGAAACTTCTTAAAGCATCTCCACCCCAAATGAACAAAGCTCCTGCCGCCAACAAAGTTGTTAAGCCTGTCAAGATTGTACGAGACAAAATATCGTTAATACTTTTATTTAACAAATCTGTCTGCGGCATTCTTCTGAACTTCTGCAAATTCTCTCTGATACGGTCATAAGTTACAACAGTATCGTTGACGGAATAACCGGCTAAAGTTAAGAGAGCTGCAACCGTTGTTAAGCTGAAATCCAAATGAAAGAAAGACAATAAACCGGCAGTGATAATCAAGTCATGGAACAAACCAATCATCGCACCTAAAGCAAATTGCCATTCAAAACGAATCCAGATATATAAGGAAATTGCTAAAATAGCGCCGACAGAAGCAAGTAATCCTGCACGTTTTAACTCACTACCGACTTGCGGCCCAACGAGTTCGACACGTTTATATTCGTAATCGCTTCCGAGAACATTTTTAATTTCACTAACGGCAGCCATTTGTGCTTTTTCATCCAAACTTTCGGCTTGAGCGCGAATCATAAATTCTTGTCCGCTGTCGCCGATAGATTGAATATTTAAGTCATCAAGCTTAACTTCTGTCAGTTGTTTTCTCAAAGACTCAGCATCAATAGCTTCCGGGCTTTCAATTTCAATCAAAATACCGCCTGAAAAGTCAATGCCGTAATTAAAACCCTTAACGGCAAAGCTGACAAAAGACAATATAACCAACAATGTAGAAACAATGAAAGTCGGTTTGGCAGCTTTCATAAAATTAAAGTTTGTATCTTTTGTAACCCAATTAAATATTTTCATTTTTTAATTTCCTTATCTTCATTAAATCGGGAGTTTTTTAGGCTTAAAACGATTTAGCCAGTAGGTAATAATTAAACGAGAAACCGTTACAGAAGTGAACATAGATGTTAAAACACCAACGGTTAAAGTAACGGCAAACCCTCTGACCGGACCGGTTCCGAAATAAAACAGAACAAAGCCAGCAACTAAAGTTGTCAGGTTAGAGTCCAAAATCGTACGCCATGCTTCTGTAAATCCAGCATCAGCGGCATCACGTGTTGAACGACCATTTTTAACTTCTTCACGCATACGTTCGAAAATTAAAACGTTAGCATCAACAGCCATACCGATTGTCAGAATAACACCGGCAATACCAGGTAATGTTAAAGTTGCACCCATAATACTCAATACACCAAGCATTAAGAATAGGTTTATGAAAACGGTAATGGTTGTAAATAAACCAAATAAACCATAAGCCGCTAACATAAATAAAACAACGCAGATTAAACCGATAATTGAAGCAAAAACACCGGCTTTAATAGAATCAGCACCAAGGCCGGCACCAACTGTACGTTCCTCAATAACTTCCAAAGGTGCTGGAAGAGCACCGGAACGTAAAAGTAAAGCCAAATCGTTAGCTGACTTAACATCAAAGTTTCCTGTAATGACACCGCTGCCACCCAAAATAGCACTTTGAATAGTCGGAGCTGAAATAACTTCATTATCCAAAACAATGGCTAATCTTTCGCCAACGTTATTTTTAGTTGCTTCACCAAATTTTTTACCGCCGATTGTATTAAATTTGAAACTGACAACAGGAGATCCATCTTGATAAGCGACTTGAGCATCAATCAAATTTTCGCCCCCCACAACAGGTTTACGGCTGATAACGTAGGTACCACCATCACCGCTGACTAAACGGGAACTCGAGCTTAACATACCGCGACGGGCATCAGCAGCAGTTGAGCGACTATCAACCATATGGAAAGACATTTTAGCGGTTTTACCAAGTAAAACTTTAACAGCTTCAGGATTTTGCAATCCCGGAAGTTGAACAACGATTCTGTCTCTGCCTTGTCCTTGAATAACAGGCTCTTTTGTGCCGAGTTCATCAATACGACGACGAACAATTTCAATAGATTGATCAACAACTTTGGCTTTTAATTGATTAATAGCAAAGTCGCTGTATTTAATGGTGATAACATTATTTCCATCTTCGACAATTTCCAAACCATCGTCAATTTTTGAAAACTTAGAAATGGCTGTCGCACGAGAGCCGGCGTTCTCAATTTCTACGGTAACACCATCACTGTTAGCCTGTAAATTTTTATAGCGGATACGATTATCGCGCAAAACTTGACGAACGGAATCCTCTATTGTAGACATTCTTTCTTTCAAAACGTCATCCATTTTGACTTGCAATAATAGATTGGAACCGCCTTGTAAATCAAGACCAAGATTGACTGGCTGCCACCACTTAGGCAAAGAGTCTTTATCCTTCAGCATATTCGGAACGGCAAAGAAAATACCGACCGCACAAATTGCTAAAATCAAGAAGACTCGAGATGTTGACAATTTATACATATTACTTTCCTTTGTTTTTCTTCGTAGTTTGACTATTTGCTGAAGGAGCACCAGCTTCGTCAGCTAAACTGAACACGCCCATTTTGTTTAAAACAATTGTTACGCCTTCGGCAATATCAACTAATAAATCATTTTCATTTTGAACTTTAGAAACAACGCCGTATACACCACTACGTGTAATGATTTTGTCGCCTTTTTTCAATGAATTAAGCATTTCTTGATGCTTTTTTGCTTTTTTTGCTTCCGGACGGATTAAAAACAAATAAAACAATAAGAACAGGATTAACAACTGATATAAAGTCGTGTCCATTTCATTTTTCTCCTACAAATTAAAATTCACCATACTATACAACATTATATAAGGATAACAAGCATTAAAAAGCAAGTTTTAACCTGTTTGTGCAGAAAAAATGAAATAATTAAGGCAGATAAAGAACAGGATTCATTGGTTTTTTGCCGGCACGAACCTCAAAATGAAGTTGTGGAGTATTTACACCGCCAGAGCTGCCGACTTGAGCAATAGGCGTCCCCTTTTGAACAAATTGTCCTTTTTTAGCTAAAAATTTATTGTTATGCGCATAAGCTGTAATCCAGCCGTCATTATGTTGAATAAGTATCAAATTACCAAAACCTTTAAGCTCATTGCCTGCATAAACAACTTTACCTGCATCGGCGGCTTTAACGGTTGTTCCAAGAGGAGCTTTGATGTTTATACCATCATTAGAGCGGCCTTTGCCGATTGTTCCAAAGCGCGAAATGATTGTTCCGCGAACAGGCCAAGCAAATTTTGTTTTACGGATGGAAGAAGGTTGTTTTGTTGTTTGAGATGATGCAATCGTTGTCGTTTTGGTAACAGATTTTGTAGAAACTTTGGCTGACGATTCGCTGGAGGATGTATAAGTTGAAGCGCTAACGGTTCCAGGTAAAGCTAATTTTTGACCGATACTCAAAGTGTAGGGTTCTCGCAAATTATTCAGCCGACTGAGTGTCGTCACATCAACATTATATTTTCTGGAAATGCTATATAAAGTATCGCCCATAACCACAGTATGGTAACGAGCAGTAGGCATACGTAAAACTCGCCCGACATATAAGGTATAAGGCGGGGTTAAATGGTTGGTTTCAATAATATCTCGAATAGGAATATTATAGCGTCGGGAAAGATTATAAAGGGTATCACCTCTTTGGACAGTAATTGTATCAGGAGTATTTCCCCACCAAGTATTAAAAGGCAAAAGCTGCAATTTTCCGGATTGTAAGGAACAACCGGAACATAAAAACAACAAAACCAAAATAATGGCGAATTTTTTCAACAGCAGCCTCTAAAATTCAATATCAAATGTTCTCTATCGGTTCTAAATTGTAAAGCTTATAATTTAAATTTTAATTAAGCATTGCAATTTATGATAAATAAAGCTAAGTTAAGCTCGATTCTTAAGAAAAATAAAAGGGATTTTATGACACAACCGGAAATCATAGACGAAAGCGGAGATAAGTATAAATACGGCTTTGTAACGGACATTGAAGCCGATACGGCTCCTATTGGTCTAAATGAAGATATTATTCGTTTGATTTCTCGTAAAAAAGAGGAGCCCGAATGGTTGTTAGAATGGCGGTTAAAAGCTTTTGAATTTTGGCAGACCATGACAGAACCGAATTGGGCAAAACTCACCTATGATAAAATAGATTACCAAGCATTGCATTATTATTCGGCCCCAAAGCAAAAACAAGCGCCGAAAAGCTTGAATGAAGTCGATAAAAATTTGCTCGAAACCTATAATAAGCTGGGAATTCCTCTTAAAGAACAGGAAGCTTTGGCTGGTGTTGTTGCGGTGGATGCCGTTTTTGACAGCGTTTCGGTTGCAACAACGTATCGTGCTAAATTAGCTGAAAAAGGGATTATTTTTTGCTCAATTTCAGAAGCTATTAAAAATCATCCGGATTTGGTTAAGAAATATTTAGGATCAGTTGTTCCTTATACGGATAATTTTTTTGCATGTCTGAATTCAGCCGTGTTTACAGATGGTTCGTTTGTATATATTCCTAAAGGGGTTAAAAGCCCGATGGAATTATCGACTTATTTCAGAATTAACGCTAAAAATACTGGGCAATTTGAGCGTACATTAATTGTCGCCGAAGATGACAGCTATGTCTCTTATCTTGAAGGATGCACAGCCCCTCAGCGTGATGAAAATCAACTTCATGCGGCTATTGTTGAAATTGTAGTGATGAATAATGCCGAAGTGAAATATTCGACAGTTCAAAACTGGTATCCGGGAGATAAGGAAGGAAAAGGCGGTGTCTATAATTTTGTGACCAAACGTGCGGCTTGTCGCGGTGTTAATTCTAAAATTTCATGGACACAAGTAGAAACAGGATCTGCCGTTACATGGAAATACCCTTCCTGCGTATTACAGGGGGATAATTCGGTTGGTGAATTCTATTCTGTGGCAATTACAAATAATCGCCAGCAAGCTGATACCGGAACGAAAATGATTCATATCGGCAAAAATACCACCTCAAAAATTATCTCGAAAGGAATTTCTGCCGGTTTCTCAAATCAGACCTATCGTGGTTTGGTTAAAGTCACTCCGCAGGCGGATAATGCTCGTAATTATTCACAATGCGATAGTTTGCTGATTGGCAAAACCTGCGGTTCGCATACGGTTCCTTATGTGGAAAATCGTAATCGCAGCGCTGTTTTGGAACATGAGGCAACGACCTCAAAAATCAGCGATGAACAATTATTTTATTGTCAACAACGCGGTATCAGTGAAGAAGAGGCCGTTAGTTTGATAGTAAATGGTTTTTGCAAAGAAGTCATGCAGCATCTGCCGATGGAATTTGCAATAGAAGCTGCTAAATTGATAAACATCAGTTTAGAAGGTAGTGTTGGATAAAAAACATAATCAAGAAATGAAAAAGGGAAAAAAATGATAAAAAAACAAGACAAAGAAATTGTAAAAGTATTAACAATTATGGCTGTTTCAGCTAAAGAAATTCTGAAAAATATTAGAAAGAAAGATACTCAGCCTCTTTCTAAAGCACAAAAAATACTTACAGATTTGAAATCTGAGTATTTGGGAACTCAAGCAGCTGAGTAAAAAAGGAAAGAGAAAATGAACGCACCGTTATTGGAAATTGAAGACTTATGCGCCGAAGTTTCCGGCAAACAAATTATCAAAGATTTTAACCTGACGATAAATGAGGGTGAAATCCATGCGATTATGGGACCTAACGGTGCGGGAAAATCAACACTTTCCTACGTTCTATGCGGAAAACCAGGATATACGGTAACTTCAGGAACAGTACGCTTTAAGGGGAAAGATTTACTCTCTATGAGTACAGAAGATCGAGCTCGCGAAGGTATTTTTTTAGTTATGCAGTATCCTGTTGAAATTCCGGGTGTCCCATCGACCACTTTTTTGAAACATTCTGTTAATGCTGTTCGTAAATATAAAAATTTACCGGAATTGGATACGATGGAATTTTTAAAATTGGTCAGAGAAGAAGGACGTAAACTCGGTCTAGATAATGAAATGTTGAAACGTCCGATTAATGTTGGCTTCTCTGGGGGGGAGAAAAAACGTATGGAAGCCCTGGAAATGGTAGTCTTGAAGCCTGATTTTGCTATTTTAGATGAGGCAGATTCAGGTCTTGATATTGATGCCATGAAAGTTGTTGCTGGCAGTGTGAACAGCTTGCGAGACGGCAAACGCTCGATGCTGATCATTACACACTTCCAGAGATTATTAAATTATGTAGAACCTGATTTTGTTCATATTTTTGCTGACGGTCATATTGTTAAAACCGGTAATAAAAATTTGGCGGTAGAATTAGAACAAAACGGTTATGCCGAGTATGTAAAGGTTAAATAGTATGACTTTGATGTCCGGCGAAATATATTCTTATTCAGAACTGGCTGCAAAAGCCGGTGTGATTTTGCCGACACCTAAAACAGAAGCTTGGAAATATACGCGCTTACGTGATTTGCTCGGAACAGATTATCAGCTTTGTGAAACCACAAGTAAAAAAGGCGAAAATGTTCCTTTTTCTGCTAATATTATACATATCAGTAATGGAAAAATTGTTTCCGAACTTCCTCATATTGAAGGTGTAACTTTTCAAATAATATCATCTGCAGAAGCCTTGTCAAATTATCCGTTTGCTAAGATGAATGCGGCTTATTTAACCCAAGGATTACAAATTGAAATTTCAGGAACGCTTAATCAACCATTAGTTTTAAATTATTTTATGATGCCTGAAGATAAAAATTATTTTTACCATTTCCGCAATCGGATCATTTGTAAGTCAAATTCTAAAGCTGAGATTATAGAACAATTCACTTATGATGGAAATGTAAAGTCTTGCTACTTGGCCAACATTGTCAATGAGATAGAAATTCAATCTTATGCCCATTTAGATCACTATAAATACCAAAACGAAGCATTTAAAGCCAATCATATTGCTTTGCATAAAGTAAATATTGCCGAAGGTGGAAAATATGATAGCTTTTGTTTGCAAAAAGGCGCCAATATCGCCCGCAATGAAACGGAAGTTTCTCTTAACGGAGAAAAAGCGGAAGCTGTTGTTAATGCCGCATATATGATGAACGGTTGGGCAACGCTTGATACCACGACAAATATTTATCATTATCAGCCGCAAACGAAATCTTCTCAGATTGTGAAAGGTGTTATCGGCGGAACGGCAAAAGGTGTTTTTCAAGGGCGAATTCACATTGCTCCGAATGCGGTTCATACTTCGGGAACGCAATTGCATAAAGCCATTTTGTTAAGCGATACGGCTGAAATAGATGTTAAGCCAGAGTTGGAAATTTTTGCGGATGATGTTAAATGTTCTCATGGGGCTGCCAGCGGAGAGTTGGATAAAGAACAGTTATTTTATATGAGATCTCGCGGCATTGGAGAAGAAGAAGCTAAAAATATTTTGATAGAAGCTTATTTAAATGATGTAATCAATATGATTGAAAATGAAAAAATTCGAGAATGGTTTAAAAGTTTGAGATAAAGGACAAGTCAGCGACCATGTATGATGTTTATAAAATTCGCCAAGATTTCCCTATTTTATCGGTTTTAATTAATGGTAAACCGAATACATTTCTCGATTCTGCCGCTTCAGCACAAAAACCGGCACAAGTTATTGAAAAAATGCGCTGCTTGTATCTTGAGGAGTATGCAAATGTGCATCGCGGATCTTATCATTTATCAGAGCAGATAACCATTGCTTACGAAGAAGCACGCAGTAAAATCCACGAATTTTTGAATACTAAGAGTGATAAAGAGATTGTTTTTGTTCGCAATGCAACAGAGGGAATTAACTTGGTCGCGGCAACATGGGGAAGAAAGTACCTTAAAGCCGGTGATGAAGTCTTAATTTCAGAGGCCGAACATCATGCCAATTTAGTGCCATGGCAAGCGTTGCGTGATGAATTAGGAATTAAATTAAAAATATTTAAGGTTAATGATAAAGGGGAATATCTGGAAGAAGAATACCAGAAACTACTGTCAGATAAAACAAAGTTAGTCGCTGTGACTGGAATGTCTAATGTACTAGGGACAATTTTTCCGATAAAAGAGATAACACGTCAAGCACATACCGTAGGGGCGAAAGTCCTTATTGATGCCTGCCAATATGCCGTTCATCAAAAGATTGATGTCCAAGATTTAGATTGTGATTTTCTTGTCTTTTCGGGGCATAAAACTTATGGTCCGAGCGGTATCGGTGTACTTTATGGAAAATATGATATTCTCAATTCTATGCCGCCGTATCAATATGGCGGAGATATGGTCGATACCGTCACTTATGAAAAGACAACCTTTAATGAACCGCCGTTTCGTTTTGAAGCGGGAACACCGGCAATTATGCAGGCCATTGGTTTGGGCGAGGCCGTCAATTATATGATGACGTTGGGAATGCAAAATATTACAGCACACGAACAAGAATTAACCCAATATACAACGGAACAATTAAGTACAATCAATGGCTTGAAAGTTGTCGGACAAGCCAAAGATAAAGGCGGGGTTTTTTCTTTTAATGTTGATGGAATGCATCCTCAGGATTTAGCCTTTATTTTAGATAAAGAAGGGGTAGCGGTTCGGACCGGACATCATTGTGCACAACCGATTGTTAATCGTATGGGATATGAATCTTTAGCAAGAGCATCATTAGGATTATACAACACCAAAGAAGATATTGATGCCTTAGTTGGTGCTGTTCGTAAGGCTCAAAAGTTTTTCTAAGGAAAACGAATATGGAAAATGTTTGGTGGATAGCGGCTTTAATTTCCAGCCTATTTACGGCTGTTTATATTTATTCAAGCCAAATTTTCAAAATGCCGGCTTCGTTATTCATGACATATCGTGGTCTCGGTGCCGGACTTGTTATGTTGCCGTTTATTCCTTTTTTTCCATTCATATATGATCCCTATTTTTATGTGTTTGTAATTGCGCAAGGCTTATGGGCATCATATTTGGATAATCGTTTTTTTCATGCCGTCAATAAATACGGAGCAGAAATGACAAGCGCCATTCAACCGTTGAGTATCGGTGTGACATTTATTTCTTGGTTGATGATATATCCGTACCAGATTATTTTATTAATTCATAATCCGTGGCGGTGTCTAGGAATCATTGCCTGTTTAGTAGGAATTACGATTACAATTTTGCAATTGCGTAAAAGTAAGATAGGTTTCCGTGCCTTTATATATTTGTTGCCGTGCTTGTTTATGACAACAGGGTCGGATATTTTGAACAAACAGGCGATGTTTTTTGGAAAAGAAAATCTGTCTTCGGCTGTCTTTTATTATATTTTGATTATGAGTATTATCATGGGTGTAGCCAACTTATGGGCATATTTAAGGACTTATAAAACATCCTTGCTGTGGAAACCACAAAATTTGAAAAATGGGGTGATATTGGTTATTTGGGCACTTCTGTCTTTAGCCTCAAAGAACGTGGCAATGGCTAAAACATTTAATCCATCATATGTTGCAGCAATTATCTATACGTATCCTATGTTAATTATCGGTTGGGATATTTACCAAGTTTGTCATTATAAAAATTATCTATGTCCGCATATTAGCCTAAAAGTTGTCGGTGTTTTATTCGCATCTGTCATCGGTTTAATTTTGCTTGGAAAATAAATTTTTAATAAGATTGTGTAAGCGCTTTTAATAAATCAGTAATAGCTTGAGAAATAGCAGGGTGATGAATTTTGGAATAATATAGCAAAATTTCCTGTGCTTCAGAGGTTAAATCAAAAGGTGTATCTAACAAAATGTTTTGTTCATTTACTGTGTTGTGAAACATTCTCGGACTTTGATTAGCTATTTCTTGAGGCATGTCTTGAAAAAAATAATTAATTTCAACGCCTAAAATTTGGCTGTAATCCCATAAACGGCTGGCACTAATGCGATTTTTTCCTTTTTCATATTTTTGAACTTGTTGAAAAGTAATACCGAGTTTTTTTGCTAAAACATCTTGAGAGAGATTCAATAATTTACGACGAAGAGCGATTCTTTTTCCGACATAAACGTCAACAGGATTAATTTCACCATTCGGGCAACGACTACGAAAACGAACTTGACTAGATGAGATTTGTTTTTGTGTATTCATTTTCTAAAACTCCTCTGAAAAATAAAAAAATCCGCCTTCTGAAAGGCGGAGGAGCGTAGAAAAACACGGCAACGTGCACCCACTAAGTCATACAACTATCGTGGCACTCCTCCTTTCAGAGTAGTGCCTGTTAGGTGCCATATAACTTGGCAAAGTTATGTTGCCGGAGGTTTCCTAGTCCTCATGGCATGTATAATAATATCCGAAACTTAATCCATCTAAAATATAATAGCTTTTAAGGAATTAGCAAGTCATTTTTCATCAAGAGATAATCTTGACAAGCAAAAATATTCGCTTATAACTTCTGTTAATTGTGCAAAAAACAAGAAGCAGAGGATTTAATGCAAAACTATTGGTGGATATTGGCTCTTTGTTTAAGCTTATTAACCGCAAGTTATGTATGGGCTAATCAGTTTTTAAAAGTCAAAGGCTCTGTTTTAATGGCTTATCGCGGTTTAGGAACGGCAGTTATTCTGTTGCCGTTTTGTTTTTATTTTGTGCCAATTCACAATATCTGGTTTTATGTTTTATGCGTGGTACAAGGCTTAGTTTTATCAATTGGAGAAAATCGGATTCTTAATTCAGCGAAAGCCTTTGGAGCGGAAGTTACCAGTCTTATTCATCCTGTCAGTATTGCCATTATCTTTATCGTCTGGGTGCTTATTCATCCCCATGAGTTACAGGAATTAATTGCAGAACCTGATAAATTTTCCTTAATTGTCATATGTTTGTTAGGTGTCGCAACAGCCTTAATTCTTATCAGTCAGGCTAAAGCTAATCGTAAAGCTTTATGGTTTTTATTGGCTGCAATGAGTTGTGAAACGTTTATTGATGTGACCAGTAAAGAAACGACACATTTAGGTGCAGAAAATGTAATTTCGGCAATATTTTATTATACCTTGATAACTTCTTTTGTCGCAGGGGTGTGCAATATATTATTCCAAGAAAAACGGCATTTTAAAGAGATTTTTGAACGTAAAAACCTAAAATTTGCATGGTTTTTTATGTGCTTTGCGATTCTACACAGTGTTTTGAAAACTTATACAATGTATTTAAGTCCAAACCCGGCTTATGTAGCAGCAATTGTCCACGCATATCCGGTATGGATTATGTTAGGAAATAACTATCTGTTTACTTTTGCTAAAAAAGGACATTATATAAAAATCAAACCACAGTATTTGATATTACTTTTAGTGTCGATTGTTTGTCTGATTTTGATGGTTGAGGAATAAAATAGTGAGTGAAGAAAAAGAAATAGATGAAAATGAATTAAGACTTCTAAGTGCTATGACTCAGGGGCAGGATACTGCTTCTGAAGGATCTGTTGTTCCTCAAGATTACGAGGCTCACGCTGGGCAAGCTTTACCTGAAGGAGAGAAAAAAGCATCTCAGGGAGATATTGTTGAAGCGCTTAAAACAGTTTTTGATCCGGAAATTCCAATAAATATTTATGATTTAGGATTGGTTTATGATGTCCGTCAAAGTGATAACGGAGATGTTGAGATTGATATGACATTAACGGCTCCGGGATGTCCTGTTGCCGGTGTCTTACCTCAACAAGCCGCAGATGTTGTGGCTCTGGTTGAAGGGGTTGGAAAAGTGACAGTTAAAATCGTTTGGGAGCCGGCATGGAGCTTTGACCGTATGACAGAAGAAGCTCGAGCTATGATGGAGATGATATAATGGATATTAATGAACTGATAGATAATTTCGAACTTCTGGATGGTTGGGAGGAAAAATACAGTTACATTATAGAACTTGGCAGTCATTTAGAGCCTCTGGATGAAGAATACAGAACGGAAGACTGGAAAGTCAGAGGATGTCAATCTCAAGTGTGGCTTGAACCCAAAAAGGAAAACGGAAAATTTTATTTTAAAGGAGATAGCGATGCCTTTATTGTAAAAGGCTTAATTGCTATTGTTTTAATGATTTATTCAAATAAATCTGCACAAGAGATTAAAGAGATTGAAGTTGAAGAAATTTTTGCTAAACTAAAACTGCAAGAACATTTAAGCCCAAGTCGCCGTAACGGTCTGTTCTCAATGGTTGAGAAAATAAAGGAATACGCCGGCGCACAATAGTAGAGATACGGTATGAATATACATGAATATCAGGCAAAAGCAATTATTAGTCAGTACGGAATTAAGATTCCTAAAGGAAAAATTGCCTATACGCCGTTAGAAGCCAAAAGAGCTGCTTCGGAAGTATCTTCACGTGGACCTTGGGTTTTGAAAGCACAAATTCAGTCAGGAGCACGTCCTAAAGGATATTTTTTGGAAAAAAATGCGGGAAAAGGTTCCGGTATCAGATATATGACATCTCGTCGCGCTATTATGAAGGGGGCTGAAGAGATGTTGGGTGCTACTTTGGTAACGCCGCAAACGAGTTCAAAAGGAAGAGTTGTTACACGTGTTTATGTGGAAGCTTTTCATAAAATTAAAAAGATATTTTATACTGGTCTGGCTATTGATCGATTAGAAGCAGAAATAACTTTGTTGTTAGCCTATTTGGGCGATAAAAATATTACTCAAATCGCAGCTGAGGAGCCTGAAAAAATTCTGCGCCTTAAATTAGATTTGCATAAAGGAATATCTTCGAAGCAGGTTAAAGAAGCGGCCGCTTTTTTGGAATTAAAAGACAGATACCGTTCGCGTTTAAAAAAATATGTCCAAGGCTTGTTTCAAGCATTTAAAGATACAGATGCTTTAATGCTGGAAGTTAACCCGGCAGGAATTGATCGTTACGGTGAAATTGTTGCTCTGGACGCAAAATTAACAATTGACGATAAGGCATTATTTCGTCAGCCGCAAATGAAACCACTGTTCGATGCTTATGAAATTGAAGAGCGAGAATTGCGTGCTTCAAAAAATGGCTTCCAATATTGCTCGTTTGATGGAAGTATCGGTTGTATTGTAAATGGTGATGGAATTGCTTTGGCCGCGATGGATTTAATCCGAGCTCGGGGAGAAGATACAGCATGTTTCCTGAACGTTAAAGGTGGTGTTGATAGAGATAAAATAGCCGCTGGTATTAAATTAATTATGACTAATCCCCGCGTGGAAGGTATATTAATCAATGTACTGGGTGGATTTTTAAGATGTAATCTGGTGGCAGACGGAATTGTTGCGGCTGCCTCAGAAGTTGGATTAAATGTCCCTCTTGTTGTTCGTTTTGAAGGAACAAATAAAGATGAAGCAAAACGAATTTTGCAAAATTCTCATTTGCCGGTTATCATTGCTGAGGATATGCAGGATTCGGTTGATAAATTGCTTCAAGCTATGGAGGAAAGTGACTAATGTCTGTTTTTGTAAATAAAGAGACAAAAGTATTGGTACAAGGTATCACCGGTACACAAGCTTCTTTCCATGTTAAAAGATCTTTGGACTACGGAACAAATGTAGTTGCAGGTGTTACACCGGGAAAAGGAGGAACAGAACATTTAGGTATTCCTGTTTTTAATACGGTAAAAGAAGCCATAAAAGGGACAGGAGCAAATGCTTCCGTTATGTTTGTTCCGGCAAAACAGGTTGTTGCTGCCGTTAAAGAAGGTGTAGAAGCCGGATTAGACCTGATGGTCTGTATTGCTGATAATGTTCCTGTTAAAGATATGTTGGAAGTTAAAGCCATATTGAAGCAATCTAAAACCCGTCTGATCGGCCCAAATACACCGGGAATTATTACTCCTGGAGAAGCAAGATTAGGTATTTTCCCTGAAAACATTCATACTGTAGGACGTATAGGAATAGTTTCCCGTTCATCAACCTTAACATATGAGGCTGTGTTGGAAACAAAAAGAGCCAATGCCGGTCAGTCAACGGTTATCGGTTTAGGAGATGATATGATTATCGGTATGGATTTTGTTGATGCTATTGCAGCTTTTCATGAAGATGATCAAACCGATGCAATTGTTATGGTCGGTCAAATGGGCGGACTGTTTGAGGAAGAAGGAGCTGCTTATTACCGTCATTTAAAGCATAAAAAGCCAATAATAGGCATTGTGGCCGGTAATACAATGCTTGATGATCATAAAATGGGATATGTCGGAGATTTGATGACTTACGGAGATATCACTGTTCAGGACAAAGTTAACACAATGAAAGATGCGGGAATCATCGTCGTCAATAATATTAATGATATTCATAAGGAATTATTGAAAATCACCGCCTGATGTTAGCTTTTTTGAAAAATATATTAAACATCATTTTACCGCCACGTTGTTTGTTATGTGGAAAAATTTTGAGCGGAGAAAATGGTCTTTGTGAAGATTGTTTTTCTAAAATAAAATTTATAAGCAAGCCTTATTGCCAAAGTTGCGGATGTCCTCTTTCTTGCGGAACAAAAGCTAAAACTTGTGCAACCTGCGTGAGTGATAATAAAAATCCGTTTAGAATGCAACGGGCCAAAGTATATTATGATGAAAATAGCAAACCACTTCTGATAAACTTTAAATTTCTTGATAGAACAGAAAATGCCCCCTTTTTAGCACGATGGCTTTTAGCTGCAGGACATGATATTTGGGAACAAGGTGTAGATATTTTGATCCCTGTTCCTCTTCATAAAACAAGATTGAGACATAGAAAATACAATCAAGCGGCATTATTGTGTAAAGAACTGAGTAAATTAACAGGGGTGCCGGTTGATTATACATCGCTTAAACGTCATAAAAATACAAAACCTCAAGTTGAATGCAGCGGAAGTCGGCGAAGAAATAATGTTAAAAACGCTTTTACGGTCGTTTCAGCGGATAAAATTAAAGACAAAAGAGTTGTGATAATCGACGATATTTATACCACAGGAGCAACATTAAAAGAGTGTGGTTTAGTTCTAAAAACAGCGGGAGCAAAGAGCGTAGATGCTTTAACTGTGGCTCGTGTTTTGAAGGAATAGTTGATTTTTTTGAGGCTAAGGTATATCTAAAAAACAAGGACACAATATGTTAGATATATCAAAATTAAAATATGCCCTTTTTGATTGGGATAATACGCTGGTAGAGAGCCGAAGTTCGTTAACGACGGCTATTAATGAAGTATTAGCGGCGTATCATTTACCTTGCTGGGATAAAGTTAAAAAATTAAGGGACGGCAGTTTATCTTTTAAAGATAATTTTCCACTCATTTTTGGGAAAATTGCGGAAGAAGCTTATACCCGTTATCGAGATATTTATCTGCGCATTATGCCAACCAAAATTAAGACATTTCCTTATGTGGTGAAATTATTGACCTATTTGAGTGCGCGGGGCATTCAACTTTATATCATCAGTAATAAAGAGAGAATATTATTGGAGAAAGAAAAAGAGTTACTGTTTCCAAAAGTATATTTCAGAAAGATTGTTTGCGGACACGAAGCCCCTGCGGATAAACCTTCTCCGGAGCATATTTATTATGCTTTAGAGGAAGATATGTTACCACAAAAAATCACACCGGAAACGGTTTGGGTTATAGGAGATTCTCCGCTGGATAGTCAGGCGGCACTTAATGCTCATGCTCAGGCTATCCGTATTGGTCGTTCAATATGGGGAGATGAAGGAGAACCGAATAGTCAAATCATTTATTTTAATGACTTTAAAGATTTTTACCAAAATTTAGGGACAAACACTTAAATAACTTTGCAAATTGAAGAAAAAGTTATATATTTCAAATATTAGAAATATAGACTTTTTTGAAAGATTTAAAATGGCAGAAAAATATAAAATGGGTGCAGTTTTTACTCCGGAAAAAACAGTTTTCACACTTCCGTCTGAACATGCAAAAAAAATTGAGCTTTGCCTTTTTTCTGATGATGAAAAAACAGAAAAAAGAATTCCATTAGAAAAAAAAGAAGGAGATATATGGTCTGTTTCTGTTCCTAAAATTAAAGCCGGTCAAAAATATGGTTATCGTATTTATGGAGATTATAATCCGGAGCAGGGATTGTTCTTTAATCCAAATAAATTAGCTATAGATCCTTATTGCTTAGATGTTTCAGGGGAGATTAAAGATTGGGAAAATGATTATCTTTGCGTCGATAATGATTTAGATAGCGCGCCATATATGCCAAAATCTGTTGTGGTTGAACAAAATCCTCAAAAAGATAAGAAAAAGTACCCTTATCTACACCATAAACCGACAATTCCCTGGGGCAAAAATTCTATTTTAGAAACCCATGTCCGTAACTATACATTTAGAAACCCTAATTTACCATTAGCTGAACGAGGAAAATTAAGAGGTTTGGCTAATCCTTGGATGTTGGATTATTTTGAACAATTAGGAGTCAATAATATTGAATTAATGCCGATAACGCCGACATGTCCTTGGCGCCACTTGCAAAAAGCTAAAGGTCAAACCGATAATTGGGGATATAATCCGTATTGTCATTTTGCCGTTAATCCCCGTTACGGAAATCACGAAGATTTAAAATATCTGATTAATGCCTTACATAGTCGTGGCATAAAAGTAACTTTAGATGTCGTTTTCAATCATACCGGAGAATATGATACACAAGGATTTTATAATCGCGCTTTATCTTATAAATTGATAGACAGTCCGAATTATTATCTCCCCAATGGGGATGATAAATCAAATTATGCAAATTTTACCGGTTGCCGTAATAATTTTAATTTAAATGCAAAGGGCGGACAGCGAATTTTGCATGACTTTTTAGATTATGCCAATTCTTTAGGTGTTGATGGTTTGAGATTTGATTTAGGCGGAGACAACGCTCTTAATCAATATGGTCAGTTTCAAGATAATGGTGGTTTCATGCAAGAAATTCGCTATGCGCGCGAAAAGTTAAATATGGATGTTATCGTTGAGCCCTGGAGTGCTTTGGGTGGAAATTATTCCGGAAGATTTTCAGGACAAATCCAAGGTGTTAAAGAATGGAGTGATGCAAGACGTAAAACGGTGGCTGAATTTTTTAGTTCTCAAGGTGGAAAACAAGGAGAAGTTGCTACTCAGATTGCGGGTTCTGCTTTGGTTGATCCGGCAACAAAAAGCAGTGCTGTAATTGGAACAGGGCGTTCTCATGATGGATTTAGCCTTTTAGGCGCTTTTGAATACTATAAAGATACACGTCCGAACGGAGAAGAAGGACGCGACGGAAGTCCTGATAATTATCGCAAATCATCAGATCGTAATGAATTATATCAACGCGCTGTCAGTAATGCCGCCTTTGATATTTTAAGTAAAGGTGTTCCGTTTATGCGTGCAGGAGATGAACGCGGTTATTCAAGCCCAAATAATAATCCATATTGTATTGATGATGAAAGCGTTTGGGTCGACTGGAAAGAAATGTCTTCTGAAAATAAAATGCTTTTTATGAATATTCAAAGATTAAATGCATTTCGTCGTAATCATGGGGCGTTTAGCAGTATGGAACTTTTTACCGGTGAAAAGGTTAAAGAAAACGGAGTAAAAGATATTACCTGGATTCGTCCTGACGCAAAAGAAATGGAAGAGCAAGATTGGCACACTCCTTATGCTAAAACGATTGCTTATATGCTCAATGGAAGCAGTCGTCAAGCCGGAGGTAAAGATGATGACTTTATGGTCATGATTTCAGGAGATGATTATTATACGGTTGATTATCAATTACCATTACCGCCATCAGGTGGCTCATGGAAACTTATTTTTGATTCTTCCCGACAGGGTTTTGTGAAAGAAGATAAAACTTATAAAGCAGGTGAAAATTATGCCTTGAAACCATTCTCATACGTTATTTTGAGCCATAAGAGAGAGGCTGAAGGAAGAACATATCAGAGACGGAATATGGCTGTAAAACCAGGAATGGAATTAGATTAATTAAAATAACGAGAAGATAAATGGGACGCAAAAAAAAGAAAGAGGTTGAATCGTCAAAAATAACCAAGTACATCATAAGAGGGTGTATTGTCGTCGCAATAATAATTCTGAATTATTGGTATTGGGATAAATATTTATCTGCAAATTCCAAATATGTAACTAATTATCAAGCTAAGGAGGATGTGTTGGCTCAGTACAGAAATCCGGCCGTAGCAGGATTGTTTTATATGGCGCAACCAGAGAAATTATCTAAAAATGTTGAAAAATATATTCAACAATCAGGGGAATTTAAATTTACATATAGTCATTATCCCAAAATGTTAATTGTCCCTCATGCCGGATATGAATATTCTGCCGGAGCAGCAGGAAAAGCTTATGCAACACTACTGGGAGCAGCGGCAAAAATAAAGAAGATTATATTGGTTGGTCCTTCTCATTTTTATGGTGGCCAAGGTGCTTTTTTATCAGATATAGATTATTTTTCTACCCCATTGGGAGATGTTAAAGTTAATAAGCAGATTGTTAAGCAATTAGCGGCAGAAAACAAGCAATTCAATATTAATAATCGGGCACATATAAAAGAGCATAGCATAGAAGTTCAGCTTCCTTTTATTCAAAAAGTTTTACCACAGGCCGAAATTATCCCTATCATATACGGAAATATTTCTCCAGAAGATTTATCTAAAGGACTGCAAAAATATCTGATGAATGAGGACACAATTATGATCGTTTCGGCAGATTTATCTCATTATTATCAATATAACGAAGCGGTTAAAATTGATGCCAAAACAGCTAAAAAAATAAGCAAGGGTAAGTTTTTGGATGATCATGAATCTTGCGGAGCTACCGGAATAAATGCAGCATTGATTTTGGCAGAAAACAGTAATTATCGTCCACAAATGTTAGAATTGATTAATTCCGGAGATAGTCAAGGTGATAAGTCAAAAGTTGTCGGCTATGGAGCCTGGAGTTTTTATCCTGATGAAGTTATAGAAAAACAAAGTAAACTCGAAAAAGAAACAGATAATTTGCAAAATTTCAGTAATCTTTATAAAGATATATTAATGCAAATAGCTCAAGAAGGTTTAGTAAAAGCTGTTAAGCATCATAAACATTATTCTCCTTCTCGTAGCAGTTTTCCTGAAGATTTATTTGATAAAGGGGCGGTTTTTGTAACTTTATATAAGAATGGAGAACTCAGAGGATGTATAGGAAATATTCTGCCAACTCTTTCGGTTGCACAGGGAATTGCAAATAATGCTTATGCCGCAGCGTTAGAAGATAATCGTTTTTCTCCGGTAACAGAAGATGAATTACCGGAAATAACATATAGTATTTCTCTGTTAACGAATTTTGAAAAGATTAATTATACCAACGAACAAGATGTCTTAAAACAAATAAAAGCAGGAAAAGACGGAATAGTTATCAGAGATGGAAACCGTCAAGGTGTTTTTCTGCCGGTTGTTTGGACACAGTTGAGAGATAAAACTGAATTTTTTAAACAACTTAAAATAAAAGCAGGAATGAATCCTAATTATTGGAATAACGGAATTAACGTTTATCGCTTTAGAGCAGTGGAGATAAAAAATGAAGATTAATGAATATGAAATTTCTCTGAAAGAAGAAGAGTTAGATGATATTTTAAGCCATAAAACCAGAAAGATAGAGCTTATTGATAGAGATTTTTCGGGATATCAAAACTTAACAGAAGGAAATAAAAAAGCTCTGGAGCATTTGGTAAAGGCAGCTGAATATTTTAATGAAGTGGCGGAAGAACAAGATCATGCTTTAAATTTAAGTATGCATAAAGCCCTGAAAGAGGCGGCACGTACAAGTAGCTATGCAGAAAAAACATTAAAACTTTTTGAAATGTTTAGAGGTGTAGAAGGTCATAACGGAATAGATGTTGAGCCTATTGAAATATTTAAAGGCGTCAAAGGTGCCATAGGTCGTAATTTTTATCCTTCTGATTTAACAACAGAAGAATTTCACCATATTATAAAAAGAATGTTGACCCAAGGTAAAATAGAAGAAATTAAAAAGATTTTAAGTGTTCGTACGATGGTGCGTCGTGAGGGCGAAAATCTTAAAGCGATAGATTATACCGAATATTTTTCTGAGATTTTTTCTAAAGTCGCTAATGAACTAGAAGTAGCTGCACATTATACGACGGATGAAGATTTTAAGGATTTTTTAGGTTGGCAAGCTCAAGCACTGATACAAAACAACGAAGATATGGATATGCTTGCGGATAAGCATTGGGCTGTTTTGCAAAATAATAATCAGCTTGAGTTTACGATTGGTCGAGAAAGTTATGATGATAAAATGACGCCGAGTATTTATGATAATCCGGACCTTTTATCAGAATTAGAAAGTCATGGAATTGAAATCAATGCAAAAGATATGCTTGGTGCCAGAGCGGGAATTGTCAATAAAGAGGGAACGAATTTAATTTTGCAATTCAAGGAATATATTCCTAATTTGGCAAAATTAATGCCTTTAAGTGACAGGTATGAGCAAAATGTTACTTCCGGAGGCGAATTAAAACAAACAATGGTTGATGCAGACATTGCCATGTTGGCTGGAGATTATGCTCAATGTCGAGGAGCGATTACTTTGGCTCAGAATTTACCTAATAATGATAAATTAGCTATTAAAACCGGTGGTGGACGTAGAAATGTTTATCATCGTCAAGTTCGACAATCAGGAGATAAAGAACGAGAAAAAAAGATATTAGATCGTTTGGTTGCTTCAGAGTTTCATAAATATTATGATGATGAAGCAGATCATCTGTTTGTCATTGGACATGAAAACGGTCATTCATTAGGACCTGACAATAATTATCAACGGGCTTTGGGAAATTATAAGAGTATTATTGAAGAACATAAAGCAGATATGGTTTCAATTACATTTATGCCTGAATATGCTAAAATAGGTGTTATTACAGAAGAAACATTGAAAAAAATATATACGACATGGGTCGTTAAAAGATTGTTTTTGAAAGCAGAACCTGTAGAGGCACACCGAATTTCAGAATTAATACATTTTAATTACTTATTGGCAAGAGGTGCTTTTAGTTTTGATGCTGAACATAAAGTTCATATCCATTTTGATAAATTCCATGAGGCAGCATATGCTTTATTAGAGGAGACAATAGCTTTGCAACTTTCAAAATCTCCCAATAAGGCAAAAGCATTTATTGATAAATATACAGTATGGGGTGAACATTCTCAATATATAGCAAAAATTCAACAGGAAATAGGGACGAAAAATTACATTGAAATAGTTCCGCATTTCTGAAAAAGAACTTGATAAATTTAAAGAAATATTTAAACTGTGATCAAATGGTATTGGATAGAAAGAAGCTGTTATGTATAAAAAATTTTTAGCAGGGGAATTAAGTCTGGGCGAAACTTTTTGGAAGTTTGGTGTATTAGGCTATTTTATCTGCTATTTTATTGTAAGAGTTTGTGGACATGTTTTGGCACCTCAATTACATGGACGTAGTATTTTTGTTTTTTTGACACACTATTATAATCCGTTAAGAGATGGGTCTGATATATTGTTATCCGTTGTCTGCTATTTGACCAGCCTGGTCATATTTTTTGTTTATCTGTTTTCGGTAATTTTAGGGGTTTGGCGCAGTTCTGCAGAATATGATAAGAGTGCTTTATTAAAGTATTTGGCCAGAATTATCGTTTTATTAGCATTATATTTTAGTTTACATCTTGTATTTTAAAGGAAAAAAGATGAAAAAAATTATCATTTGTTTTTGTCTTATTGCTTTTTTGTCCGCCTGTGAAGCAGGAAAATTCACACCTGAACGTAACCGATTACACAATCTCGGTAGAGAGAATGTGTGTGAGAAAAATCCGCAACGCTGTATTGATGGAACCAATATAGAGTGGTAATCGTTTACCGTCTGCGTTTATTTGTATCGCGAGCCTTTTCAATATAGTGCTCGGAAACATTCGGTTTTCCATGGTAAGCTAAAGAATAATTGGTTACCAAAAATCCAAAAGGATTTAGTAAAGCATAGTTTTTATCCGGATAATTGATGATTCTGTAAGCGACACGGAGTGTGGATCTCCAGATGGTGATATCCGGTTCTTTTCTGCCGGGGTAATAATCAAGAGTTTGGAATTGAACTTGCCAAACATCCGCAGAAATTTGAGAAATCCAATCTATTTTAACATTTCGCAATAAATGGCGAACACGTTGTAATGCACTACCTTGTGGGGCTTCTCCATCAGAAAAGTTAGAATAAACAGAAGGAGAAGACATCCAATAAAGCGGAGAAGCTTTTCCCCAACGAGCAGCTAGCTCATCATATCTTTTTCCAATAAGATATCTTAACATAATGTAATTTTTGATTTGTTCTTCTGTTACCAGATTAAAAACCGAAACATTGATTTCAGCAGGTTGCAGTAACTGCAATTGATTATATCTGTGATCAATATAAAATAAACGAGGTGCGCTTCTCCGTTCAGGCAAAAGCAGATAAATAGTGCTGGTTAAAATGAGATTAAAAGCAATGCTGAACACGGCAACAATAACCAAAATCCGTGAAGACCATAGATAACGGCGTTCGGGCATAGCTTTGACATGAAGGCGCTCAGGATATGCTCCGAGTTTATCCGGACTTAATTTTTCTTTGTATTTAAAAACAGTATTAAAAATATCAAACATAATAAAAATTTAACCTCAATTTAATTCTATATAAAATATTATGATATGAAAGCTGAATAAAATCAAATAAATACTGTTCAGTTTCAATTTATTGAGTTAATTATATAGCATAGAAGTATATAAAGGGTTTATGTTATGAAAAAAAATTTATGCTCATTCCTGGTAATATCTGCTATTGTTAGCGCTTGTTCAACTCCTCAAACAGAGGAAATTATGGTCGCAGGACCTGAACCTGTGTATTATAGCGATTGGGATAGAGCGATTCGCGCTGATGTCGATGTTCAAAATATGTTTATTGATGCGCCTCAAAAGATTGAAAAGCCGATAGATATATATATGGCGATGGCGTTAGCTCTAAAATACAATTATTCCAGACGTTTAATCAGTTATGAGCAAAGTTTGATAGAGGCAGGAAAAGCACCGGCGTCCAAATTACCTGATATTGTGGCAACGGCAGGGTATAGTAATGATACATTAAATAGTCGTATTAGCCCGGATATGAAAGTAGCATGGAATATTTTGGATATTACAGGGATGTACTACCAAAGTGCCGCAGACGGTTTTCACGCAGGAGCTTCCGTTGAGCGCAGCAGAAAGGTTATTCATAATATATTACAAGAAACCCGCCGCCTATACTGGCAGACATTAGCTGCTCAAAAATTGATACCTGTTATCGATGATATGGTTGAATATATGACTTTGGATGTTGATGAATTGAATGCAGAAGCTAAAAAACTGGCTCAGAAGGGAGGTTCATTAAAAACATCAGAGTTAAAAAGAAAACGCAATTATATGGATTCGATTAAAAATCTGCTGGAGTTAAAACGTAAGATGGAAACAGCAGAGATTCGCTTGGCTGGATTGATGGGATTCCACCCAACGACACAATATAAATTAGTTGGTAAAGAATATGGTAATTTTGAACTTCCGGCTTTGAAAAATGAATTATCACAATTAGAATGGTTAGCTTTAGTTAATCGTCCGGAATTGAGAATTTATGATTTACAGACAAATACGGAAGATTTACAAATCGTTGTAAAAAGTTTCCGTCCGGGTGAAAAAGCAAAATATAAAAATGACCCGAACTACTATAATCGCTTATGGTCTCGTCAAGCTAAAGACATTGGTATGACGATTATTGAAAATGTAAAGAATCAAAATTTAACTGAAGCAGATACTTTACGTCGTCAGCGCATGACAAATTTGATTCTTAACCAAGTTTACCTCTCTTGGGCTTGGTACACATCAGCTGTAGAAGATTATCAGGTAAATATGGAAATTGCTTCCACATCAGAAGATATTGCAGAAGATGTTTCTATAAAGAATGGTCATAAATCTTCTAAATCAATATTAGAAGGTGCAAGAGCTGTTAGTGACGAGGTTAAAGCTTTCCAAGCTTATGCCGAAGTCCAGGATTCTTTAGGTAATTTGTATGCAACTGTTGGCTTGGATGCGATTCCTTATTCGATTCTTGATAAAAAACCATCTCAAATTGCAATTGCTTTGCGTAAAACAATGGAAGAATGGCGTAAAGGCATCTTTATTCCGGATAATCGTCCTCGTCCGGCCGAAATTCCGGGAAAACGCCCGGCAATTAATTTGAGCGGTGAATGGATGCCTGATGTTACCTATGAGACAGGTCAAAGAATAGAAATTAAGATTCCTAATGAAGTGTTCCAAAAAATGGAAATTAAAGGAGATGTTACAACACGTGCCGGCTTAGCCAATCATAAACCGCTTCCTCGTTGGTTAAAATATGATCCAGAAACCTATAAATTTACGGGTGTTGCAATGCCTTCTAATGAAGGAATATATCCTATAAAGATATATATAAGTGATTCTGATAATCGTTTAGGTTATATAGAATTTCGATTAATAATTGTTGAAGTTTATGAAGAGTCTCTGAGAGTAAGAGGGTTGACTGACGGTAGTAGAGCGACAGTTCTAAAACGCTGTGTCGGAAAGCATTGCCGAGATAGATATGTTGACGAATCCGATTTAGGAACAGATGTCGAAGTTATGCCATCTCATTGATTTAAGGGATAAATTGCAAAATACCACAGAGTCGTTTTCTGTGGTATTTTTTTGTAAAAAAAAGATAAATTCTAATGCATTGAAAAATAAGTATAAAAATCTTATTAACAAACTTATCCATAAGGGCGAAAATTTTTTATGTTTGTTTTTGAATAAGATAGCTCCTGTCAAGCTCGAAAAAAGGGTTTTTCACATTGATTATATGAATATTCTTACCCAAAATAGCAATCAAGAAAAATAATAGCAGAACAAAAATAAAAAAAATTGTGTATACAATATATAGCGACATTTACAAAATTTTAATACTATATATTGTATGTAGATGTTGAACAACAAAAAAGGATATTAACCATTTAATTTAGAGAAAGATTCGCTTAAGATGTCAGAACAAGTTTACCATAGCACTATTGCAAATGAGAATATAAATATTTCACAAGTTACCAAAAGAGATGGAACATTAGCCCCGTTTGATAGCAATAAAATATTTCAAGCTATCTTAAAGGCAGGTAACAGCACAGGAGAGTTCGGAGAAAATGAAGCATGGCTGATTACCGGTCAAGTTTTGAAAGTTATGAAGCATAAATATGCAGAATCTTTACCAACAATTGAAAATATTCAAGATGTTGTCGAGCAAGCTTTAATTTCTTCAAACTATTTTGCAACTGCCAAAGCTTATATTTTATATCGAGATCAACGTAATCGCACACGTACGGATCATAAGGTAATGGTTGATGTTGAAAGTTCAATCAATGAATATTTGGAAAGACTCGATTGGCGTGTTAATGCTAATGCAAACCAAGGATATTCTAATGGTGGATTGATTTTGAATGTTTCAGGTAAAGTAACCGCAAACTATTGGTTAAGCCACGTTTATCCGTCAGAAGTCGGTGAAGCTCATCGTAATGGTGATTTACATATTCATGATTTGGATATGTTAGCAGCATATTGTGCCGGTTGGTCTTTGAAGAACTTGTTGCATGAAGGCTTTAATGGAGTCCCCGGTAAAACAGAAGCAGGTCCGGCTAAACATTTAAGTGCCGCTGTCGGACAAATGGTTAACTTTATGGGAACATTGCAAAATGAATGGGCTGGTGCTCAAGCTTTCTCTTCTGTTGATACTTATCTTGCTCCATATATTCGTAAAGATCATTTAACTTATGAGCAAGTTGAGCAAAATTTCCAAGAGTTAATTTACAATTTGAACGTTCCATCTCGTTGGGGTTCTCAGACTCCATTTACAAACTTCACGTTTGACTGGGTATGCCCTGAAGATTTGCGTGACAAACATCCTTTAATTGCAGGGGAAGAACAACCATTTACTTATGGTGATTTGAAACCGGAAATGGACATGATCAACAAGGCATATATCTCTGTTATGATGAGAGGTGATATTAAAGGTCGTCCATTTACTTTTCCAATTCCGACATATAATATGACGCCGGATTTCCCTTGGGAAGATGAAAATACTTTATTATTATTTGAAATGACCGCTAAATACGGTTTACCATACTTCCAAAACTTTATTAATTCATCATTGAAACCGGGACAAATTCGTTCTATGTGCTGTCGTTTGCAATTAGATTTACGTGAATTATTGGCTCGTGGTAATGGTTTGTTCGGTTCTGCAGAGCAGACAGGTTCTATTGGTGTTGTTACCTTTAACTGTGCACGTTTAGGTTATGTTTACAAAGGTAATGAGACAGGTTTATATGGACGTGTTGATGAATTATTGAATATTGCTCGTACTTCATTAGAGATTAAACGTAAAGTTATTCAACGCTTGATTGACAATGGCTTATTCCCATTCACAAAGCGCTACCTTGGAACTTTGCGTAATCACTTCTCAACCATTGGTGTTAACGGCATTAATGAAATGATCCTCAACTACACAGACGGTGAACATAATATTGCCGATGAATGGGGACAACAGTTTGCTGAAAAATTCTTGGATTATATCCGTGCAAAATTAATTAAGATCCAAGAAGAAACAGGACATATGTATAATTTGGAAGCTACTCCGGCAGAGAGTGCAACTTACCGCTTTGCTCGTGAAGATAAGAAGAGATTTCCAAATATCATTCAAGCTGGTACACCTGAGAATCCATACTATACAAACTCATCTCAATTACCGGTTAACTATACTGATGATCCGTTTGAAGCTTTGGATTTGCAAGCACATCTGCAAGCAAAATATACTGGTGGTACAGTATTGCACTTGTATATGAATCAAAGAATTTCTTCAGCTGAAGTATGCCGAGATATTGTCAAACGCGTACTAACAAATTATCGTTTGCCATACATCACGATAACTCCAACATTCTCTGTATGCCCGAAACATGGCTATATTGCCGGAGAACACAAATTCTGCCCTCTCTGTGATGAAGAAAAGAGAGCCGCAAAAATCAACGCAGCAATGTCAAGTACTGGCGCTGCTGAATAACTAACACACAAGACGTAACATTATTACTGAAAAGGAGAAACAATTATGACCGTTATTAATATCGAAGATATCAAATTAGCAGACGAAGAAAGACAGCCATGCGAAATTTGGACTCGTGTAATGGGATATCATCGACCGGTTTCTGAATT
>CAMOQT010000002.1 GCA_946623145.1 uncultured Azospirillum sp. | reverse complement strand
CAAAAGAAAAAGCTCAAGGTCACATTGATGCCGGTGCTAAATATGTTGTTATGTCAGCCCCGTCTAAAGATGATACACCGATGTTTGTTTGCGGCGTTAACACCGATTCCTATGTTAAAGGTACACAATTCGTTTCTAACGCTTCTTGCACAACCAACTGCTTGGCTCCGATTGCAAAAGTCTTGCACGATGCATTCGGTATTAAAGAAGGCTTGATGACAACAGTTCACTCCACAACCGCTACTCAAAAAACAGTTGATGGCCCGTCCATGAAAGATTGGCGTGGTGGTCGTGCCGCAAGCGGCAACATCATCCCTTCTTCTACCGGTGCAGCAAAAGCAGTTGGTAAAGTTATTCCGTCTTTGAACGGCAAATTGACAGGTATGTCAATGCGTGTTCCGACATTGGATGTTTCTGTTGTTGACTTAACAGCTAACTTGGAAAAACCTGCTACTTATGAAGAAATTTGCGCCGCTATGAAGAAAGCTTCTGAAGGCGAATTAAAAGGTATCTTAGGTTATACTGAAGATGCTGTTGTTTCTTCTGACTTTTTGGGCGATCCGCGTACCTCTATCTTTGACGCTAAAGCCGGTATTCAATTAACACCGACTTTCGTTAAGGTTGTCAGCTGGTATGATAATGAATGGGGTTATTCAAACAAAGTATTAGACCTCATTGCTCACATGGCTAAAGTCAACGGCTAGTCGAATATTTAATCCCCGCCGTTTTTTAAGCGACGGGGATTCTTTTTTATTTAAGGAAAAACACATGCAATACAAAACAATTGAAGATTTAGGAAATTTGAACGGTAAAGTCGTTATGCTCCGTGCTGACTTAAACGTTCCGATGGATGAAAATTTTAAAGTAACAAATACAGCTCGTATTGATCGTACCGTTCCGACTATTAAAGAATTAATGAGCAAAGGCGCAAAAGTTGTCGTTATTTCTCACTTTGGTCGTCCGGAAGGCAAAGGAGACATGAAAAACTCTCTGAGCCATATTGTTAAAGATTTGGAAAAATCTCTCGGCCACAAAGTTGTATTTGTTGATGACTGCATCGGCGAAAAAGTTGCTGCTGCTATTAAAGCTATGAGCAATGATGAAGTTTTACTTCTCGAAAATCTTCGTTTTTATAATGAAGAAAAGAAAGGTGATGAAGCCTTTGCTAAAGAATTAACAGCACCGGTTGACGCTTATGTTTCTGATGCTTTTTCAACAGCTCACCGTGCACATGCTTCTATGGTTGCCGCAGTTAAAACCAAACCTGCTGCTTTCGGTCGCTTAATGGAAGAAGAAGTTAATGCTCTCTCTAAAGGATTGAATGATCCTCAACGTCCGTTAATGGCTATTGTTGGTGGCTCTAAAGTTTCTACTAAATTAGATTTATTAAATAACTTGGTTAAAAAAGTTGATAAACTCGTTATTTCAGGCGGTATGGCTCATACCTTTATGAAGGCTAACGGCATCGACACTGTTAATGAAGCTAATTCTTTGGTTCAAATGGATATGATTGACACTGCCAAAGAAATTATGGCTACAGCTAAAGCCAATAACTGCGACATCATTCTTCCTGAAGATGTTGTTGTTTCTAAAGAATTCAAAGCCGGTGCTGAGCATAAAACCGTTGATTTAAGTAATATTCCGGCTGAGGGTTGGAGTTTACTTGATGTTGGCGAAAAGACAATCAAAGCCATCAATGCTAAAATGGACGAATGCAAAACTCTCGTTTGGAACGGACCTCTTGGTGTATTCGAATTAAAACCGTTTGATACCGCAACTAACGCTGTAGCTCAACACGCTGCTGAACGCACACAAGCCGGCAAATTAATGACTGTTGCCGGTGGTGGTGATACGGTTTCTGCTCTATCTAATGCAGGCGTTGAAAATAAATTTACTTATATTTCAACAGCCGGCGGTGCTTTCCTTGAATGGATGGAAGGTAAAGAACTCCCGGGTGTTGCTGTTTTAAAGAAATAATTTATTTCTAAGAACAATCTCTACCCTCTGTTTTTTTTCAAACAGAGGGTATTTTTTTGCCAAAATTAACTCTTTTTTATTGTTTTTTGTCTACAAATAGATTATAATGAAGTAAATTAAACTTATAAACTTAAGGTGTTGTTATGGCTGACGAATTGATAATTAAAGATTTTGACCAATACCATGGCTCCTGCGACCAAGCAGAGGCTTTGCATCATTTTGAAGTAGAAGCAACTCCTGTCAAGATTCCTGAAGCCGAAAATGAAACAACGGAACAACGCGCTCAGCGTTTAGATAGACAACGTCTTGAAGATGATAGAGTTAAAGAACAAAAGAAATTTTATGAAGCCGCCAAAAGAGAACCTGAATTAGCTACTAAACTATACAATATTCGAGAAGCTTCTCGCAATGAGCAACCACCGGCAACGGTTGTCCAAACACAAGTTGACGATGAAGGACATCCTTATCTCAAAATCTACCGTAAAATGGCTGATGGCTTCTTTAATTTTTCAATTCATGATGGTAAAATTGTATTCGGGCAGATGACTGAAGCTCAAATGGCTGATGCTTTAATGTATATGTACCATCGAGGCATAACCAATTTTGAATTTCCCGCTGGCGTTGATAAAGACTTCGTTGAAAAATATCAAAAAGCGCAAGAAATCAAAAATCAAAATCCGGAAAGCCATCAACCTCCGAAAGAAAATCATGCCTCTATAGGCTTTGAATATGCGCCTGAAGCGCCTCAAGCAACAAACAGAGAAGCAAGCCAAGCTGCGGCTCAACAACAAACTCCGACTGCAGCACCGACAACCCCTACACCAGCAGCAACTCCGGCAAAACCTATACCTACCTTTGATGAAGTCGTCGATGATTTTGAAAAATGGCTAGGAGATAATAACCAAAAAAAGGTTAAAGGATTAACTTATTTTAGTAATGATCCTCGTTTATTAAAAAAAATACCTATAATAAAGAAACTCGTAAATGGAGATGTTGAATTCAGCATTTATGATAAACCGCATGAAGATAACTACAAAAACGACGGTCGTCCGGATAAGAAAGGTCACTACACAGAATGTGCATACCGTATTCGTTTACGTCAAGATCATGGTAAACTCTCCGGTATAGATTACTATGTTCCGAATGATGGGAAACTTCCAGATCCTGTTGCCGATAAACTTGCTTTGATGGTAAAAGCGCAAGGGGCATTATATATGAAATTACCGAAAACTCTAGCACCGTCAGATGCGGGCGTCTTTCGTAATGCTTGTGCCAGAGCCGGTATTATTCCTAAAGGCATTGGTATCAACAAATTTCATGCTAACAAAATGATAGCTGAAGCAGAAAACAATATTCAGGATGAAAAAGCCCTATATAAATATAAAGGTAATCTGGGAAGACATTTGCTAGAATTAGGAAAAAATGACCCGAAAGATCCAAGATACACTTTGGCAATGTCGTTAATTAACCAAGAAAAACTATTTCCTCTTAAACAACAACTTGAAGGTTGCTTAACAGACAAACTAACAAAAAGAGTTGAAGGAGGAAAAGCCGAAGAAGTTATCGGTGCCGCTCAAACAATGAAACAATTGTTCACGACAATTTCTGCTCAACCAGATATGTCTATTGGGCAACTATGCCAAAAACTGGCTTCTCAAGACAGAGCTTTTGAAGCCGAGTTATTACAAAAACTACAAGCCGTCGGAGCTACAGATAAAACAGCATCTTCACTGGATGATAATCAGATGATTGCTCTGTATGAAACTTTAGAAGCTAGAAATATCGAAACAGCTAAAAACACTTTAATTGATAAAATAAAACGTAATGGCGGAAAAGACAGTGTGGACACTATCGTTGAAAGAGAAGTCAACAGCGCTAACAAAGCTTTGAACATCACTATCAATAAAGGTTTAAGAGATAAAGGATTTAAAGATGGTTTCAATACAATTGACTTTGGAACCCCAACCTTTGATCTTCCGACTAACACCAATACAAATAGTCAGCCAACACCTACTCGATCTACTTCTCGTGGTGGTGCATCAATATAGCCTTGGAATATTCCAAACAGAAATTATATCTCCTTTCGAAAGAGAGGAGATATGTTTATTACCGTCAATGATAAAATGCAACAAAATTACCAATATGAATTGGTTGAACAAGAGGGGAAAAATTTTGCGCCGGATTTCAAACCGGAATTAACGCCACCGCAAATGCTCGAACTAGGCATTTTTGAAGGGAAATATCTCAATGATTGCCGTAATGAATTCCCTTCATATTGGTTTGAAAAAGCCAAAACCTCATCCCAAAGCACACCAGAAATCAACTGTTTTAAACTGAAATCCCGTCTCAGCCTGCAGGAATGGCAAAAACGCGGGTGGATTCTAGAGCCGGATGTTCGCGGTTGGTTTCAATGGTATTGCCGATATTATTACGGTCGCCGTCTTCCCCAAATAGATAAAATTCAAATCAAACGCTGGAAAGCTTTTTCCCGTCATGCTGCGCAGATTCGCAAAAATTGCCCGATTCTTGATTTTAATTGCCGACCGAAACAACGCCAAGCTCTTCTGCAATGGGCCTATAATCCTTTTATTTAAAATACAAATCCCTCAGGAAGCTTTCGCTTTTCTCTTCTCGTCATACCGAAAGCCACACCCTGCTGGCTGTGGCATATCCGGTATCCATAAAACTGATTGCTTTGAATAAAGCAATACCTACCCACAAAAAATCCCTCAGGAAGCTTTCGCTTCCGGAGGGAGATAAGTTGTCGAGTAGTCAATCTACTCCAAAATCATGACAGTCGCCTTGTCATCCCAGCCTTTCATTGCTTTGAACTTTTTTAAGTCCTTAGCAGAAACCAGCTTTCCGGGAACAATCGTCTTGTTTTTGATACTAGCTGTTCCCCAGGCTTTTCCGTTCAGAACAAGAATCTTGCCATCGGGAAGTATCGCCATCTTGGAGAAGTCCGCTGTTGGTTCGATCAGCTGCTCACTGTCCTTCCAGAGACTAATCTTGTCATTGAAAGTCCCGAGGGCATAAGATCCCTTGACGGCATACTCCTTAGCAGCGAACTGTACCTTCGAGGCAGGAATGTAAACAATGCTAATACCATTCCTTGGACCTTCAAAGAAAACGTCTTTCCAGATGAGAGTGTCTGCAGAGAACTTCTCGTAGCCGGTCTCGGGATCGATCAAAGCCTGGCCGTTCTCCGTATCCGCGATAAGCATACCGCCAACGGCATCAATTGCTAGATACTCGGCCTTGGGTTCAAAGATGACCGCATCACCCTTCTTGATGCCTACAGCACCGTCAGGAGTTTTAACCAGAGTGTAATCCGTACCGATAATGGGCTCTTCGGTATTAGCCGGAGCTTTCTTACTGTCACACGATGTCAATGTCATTGCCGCAATCATCCCGAAAGCAACAATGCTCACAAATGTCATTTTCTTCATGATTTAAAGATTTTAATTAATAATAGGCATAGCCTTATTGTAACGAGTTAAAGATATACACCATTTTGCCATAAAAAGCAAGAAAAATTTGTCCATTTTCGAAAAATATACGTAATTTGTTTCATTTAGCTTGGAGAATGAGTTGAGCAGTGAGTATATTTGTTTAAGTTGGAGAAAGAGGACAGTACGAAGTTGATTTTTTTCGCAGTGTACAATAAAAAGTACATAAGAAAAAAATCAACCAGTAATGTCCCTTTATACAACTTAAACTGCGGAGACGTGCCAGATGTTAGACGCATACTCCATCACAGCTCTATCACTTGAGAAAGCACCGATACGAGCAACATTCAGAATAGCTTTCTTCGCCCATTTATCTTTGTTTTGAAAATCTTTTTCTGCTTGATGAACAGCATTGGTAAAGGCCTCTAAATCAGCCAAAACCATAAAGTAATCATGATTCATCAGCTCTTCATAAATGATCTTAAAGATCAAAACATAATCTTTTTCGCAGAACATATTAGAATTCAGGGCATTCATAATCCGTTTAATATACTCGGATTTTTCGTAATATTCCCGTGGATTATAATGAGAACGAAGCTCCTTAACTTCATTTTCTCTCAATCCGAACAAATAGAAGTTATCTTCTCCGACAGCCTCGCGAATCTCAATATTTGCACCATCATATGTACCGACGGTTACGGCACCGTTTAGAGCAAATTTCATATTACCTGTACCGGAAGCTTCAAAACCTGCCGTTGATGACTGAACACTTAAATCAGCCGCCGGAATAAGTTTTTCTGCAACAGAAACTTTATAATCCGGAATAAAGACCACCTTTAAGAATTGACATGCACGAGGATCCGCATTAACAACCGACGCAACATTGTTGATTAACTTAATAACTAATTTTGCAAAATTATATGACGGTGCCGCTTTTCCTGCAAAAATATACGTCTTAGGAACTGACGGACGATAATTATCCTTAATAATTGCCAAATACTCACCGATAACATGCAAAATCGTCATCAATTGACGTTTATATTCATGGATTCTCTTAGCGTGAACAATAAACATACTATTTGAATCAACCATTATTCCGGATGCACTATAAATTTTTTCAGCTACAGCAATCTTATTTTGACGCTTAACTTCCATAAAGTTTTTAATAAAGGTCTTATCTTTAACAAACTTTTCAAGGTCTTGCAACATATCAAGGTTAACGACCCAATCGGTACCGATTTTAGAATCAATTAAATTTGCTAAATGCGTATTAGCATGCAACAACCAACGACGAGGGGTGATACCGTTTGTTACATTCGTAAATTTCTTCGGCCACATAGCATAAAATTCAGGAACCAAAGAATGTTTGATGAGTTCAGAATGTAATTTTGCCACACCGTTAACACAGAAAGAACCGACAATTGAAAGATTCGCCATACGAATAATCTGATTATCACCTTCCCCTGCAACAATTGATAATTTAGAAAGAATATCACTGTTATCACCAAACTTTTGTTTTGCTTCTTCAATAAAGCGACGATTGATTTCATAAATAATCTGCAAATGTCTTGGCAAAATATTACCTAAAATACTTGCCGGCCAAGTTTCTAATGCTTCCGGAAGTAAGGTATGATTAGTATAAGCAAAAATCTTTGTTGTGATATCCCAAGCATCATCCCATTCTTGCCCGTGGACATCCATTAACAAACGCATCATTTCAGGAATTGCCAAAGACGGGTGCGTATCATTTAATTGAATACAAACTTTGTCCGGCATTCCTTTAAAATCATTGCTCTTTTCAAGATAACGACGAATAATATCTTGAACAGCACAAGAAACAAAGAAATATTGCTGCTTCAGACGCAATTCTTTACCGGATTGAACCGCATCGGAAGGATAAAGAACTTTAGAAACGGTTTCTGTTTCAATTTTATCACGAACAGCTTCAATATAACCGCCTTCATTAAAAATATTAATATCCAATTCATCGTCGGTTTTTGCCGTAAACAAGCGCAAATAGTTGACTGATTTTCCTTCATATCCGACAATCGGAAAATCATAAGGAACACCATATAAGGTTTTTGTATTCATCCAAATAAAACTATCTTTCCCATCGGCATTCTTAAATGTTTCAACATTACCATAAATCGGAATAGTAACTGTTCTGTCGTTTCGAGCAAATTGCCATGGAGAATTTTCACCCGCCCAACTGTCTGCCTGTTCAATTTGATAGCCGTTTTCAAATTTTTGCTTAAACAAACCGAATTGATAGTCAATACCATATCCGAAACCGGGGATTCCCAAAGATGCCATAGAGTCAAGATAGCAAGCAGCCAAACGACCTAAACCGCCATTACCTAACGCCGGATCATATTCCGCATCAAAAATTTCTTCTAAGGTAATATCCGGCATCCCATCAATCTTAATGCTTTTCATAATATCAAAAAGCCCAAGATTATGCAGGTTATTTTCTAATGAACGACCAATTAAATATTCAATAGATAAATAATAAACACGTTTTGTATCTACCTTATTGTAGCGCGCCAAGGTTTCATACATTTTATCCATAGCAAATTCTCGAACAGCTAAAGAAATGGCTTCCAAAGCTTCTTCTTTCGTCAGTTCGCATGTTCTTTTGCCAATAAAATACTTAATATAATGTTCGATTGAAAGTTTAAGTCGCGCCTTGTCGATTTCATTAATAATGACAGATTCCTTTTTACCCACGGCAATTCCCCTTTTAAAATTAACATACGTATTTATTCAAATTCATAAAATAAATTGTTTGAAATATCGTTAATATATAGTGTATTTTACTAAAAAAATAAGGTTGAAAAATTTTTCGAGATGTTTATACTTTTGAAAAAAAGAGGAATATTCATGAAAAAAATCATTATTACAGCACTATTACTAACCTGCGCGTTAAGCAGTCCATCAAAGGCACAAACTGTTTTTGAAGCTTTAAGCAGCGCCTATAATACCAACCCTACTCTACAAGGACAAAGAGCATATCTTCGTGCTGTTGATGAAAATGTAGCGATTGCTAAATCAGGATTCCGTCCGACCATTGCAATTCGGGGATCTTATAGTGATACAGATATCAGTCATGATAATTATAGTCAGGATAGTGACGGGGCTAATTCCTCTGCTTCTGCTGTTATTACCCAACCTTTATTCAACGGATTAAGTACCCTTAATAGCGTTAAAGCTGCAGATAAAAATGTAAAAGCAGAACAACAAAACCTTTTTAATGTTGAACAAAACGTCTTTTTAGACGCTTCAACAGCTTATTTTAATGTAGTTCAAAACGCTGCTATTGTTGAATTACAAAAGAATAATGAAAAACTCCTAAAAAGAAAATTAGAAGAAACAACAGAACGATTCAATGTCGGAGATGTCACCAGAACGGACGTTTCACAAGCTAAAGCTCGCTACGCTCAAGCTCAAGCTACAACAATCAGTGCTGAAGGAGATTTGGAAGCATCAAAAGCCGTTTATAAACAAGTCATCGGTAGCGAACCGAAAACCTTATCCGAACCAAAAAATCTAAGTAAATTTATCCCTAATAATTTTAATGATGCTTTAGCTTATGCTAAAGAACATAACTTTGCCGTCCTTGCTGCAAAAGAAACATTAAGCGCAAAAGATTACACCGTATCTGCTAACAGCGGGGCTTTACTCCCTCAAGTTTCCTTAGAAGGCAGTGCAAATTCATCACGTAACGATCCGGAAAACAACACCAAAGATCATAAGACAGACTATTATGCTGTTGGTATTAATATGACTGTTCCTCTGTATGATGCCGGAGAAAATCGTGCAAGAATTCGTCAAAGTAAATATCAAAAATGGCAAGCTCAAGAATTATTGCTAAATGCAGAGCGCCAAGCTGTTTCAGATATCACCAAAGCATGGGAATATATGGCAGCAAATCATGCTAAAATTAAATCTATTAAAGAGCAAATTAAAGCCAATGAAATCGCTCTTGAAGGTGTCCAGAAGGAAGAAACTTTAGGTAACAGAACGATTCTTGATGTTTTAGATGCCTATAACGAATTATTGAGTTCAAAAGTTGAAGAAGTTAAAGCTCGTCGCAACTATTTTGTATCAGGTATGCAGGTTTTAGCTGCTATGGGTAAATTAACGGCTAATGAATTAAATCTTGCCGTTGACATTTATGATGCAGAAAAATATTATAAAGAAACAAAAGGTAAATGGTTATCTTTATCTGTTGATTAATTATTAACATTGTTCCCAAAGGAAAGTAATTATGAGTGAAACACCTCAAGAAGAATTGTCCGTCGAAGATATTTTATCATCAATCAAAAATATTCTGGTTGATGAAAATGGTGCTCCGCAAGAAAGCACCTCGTCCGAAGTGCCTTCAGAATCAAAAACACCTGAACCGGAACCAATTGATGATATCTTAAACTTAGATGATTCTATGATTGTTGATGAATCTAAAGATAAAGACGTATCTAATGCTACTTCCGCTACAGAACCGGCAAAAGAACAACCCGCTGCAGAACCTGAGGCAACTGACAATACAGAAAAAGATGATCCTATAAATTTAGCCGACAGCATCGATATTGAACAAACCTTAAAAATGGCTGAAGATATCAATTTAGATCAAATTTCTGTATTCAAAGACATTCCGGAAATTGATTCGGAACAGGAAAAAGAACCGGCTTCGGTAAAAGAAGAAGCGATTGATGCTTCTGCAAATATTATAAACAATTTCGCTAAAGTTTTTGCAGAAAAACGTCAGGAACAATTACAAACAGCAACAAATACCCAAAACTCAAAGATTGGAAAATCCGTTTCTTCTACAATTGAAGGATCAAATATATCTTCTCTTGTTAAAAATGCTATTATTGAACAAGTAAGAAATTGCCTTGATGTCCATTTTGAAGAAATTGCTTCTGAAATTATAGCCAATCAAACTCGTGAATGGCTGAACAATAATCTCGCATCCATCGTTGAAAGAACCGTTGCTAAAGAAATTGAACGAGTGATTGCAAAGGTCGGTTCTTAACGCACAATTTTTTGCCGAACTGTCCTATAAATCGTTAGTGCCCCCAAAAATCTCTAATTTGAGGGCATTTTGCTGTTTACAGCTCAAGATTTTATGATAAAATAACGCCAATTTTGACAAATTAAGGAACTTTATAAATGTTAGAAAAAAACTATAATCCTAAAGATTTTGAAGAAAAAATTTATGCTGATTGGGAACAATCCGGAGATTTCAAACCGGATATGCGCGCAAATAAAGATAATTTTGCCATTGTTATCCCTCCGCCGAATGTTACCGGCGTTTTACATATGGGACACGCTCTTGATGACACTTTGCAAGATATTTTAATCCGTTACAATCGTATGCAAGGCAAAAATGTTCTTTGGCAACCCGGAACAGACCATGCCGGCATTGCAACTCAAATGGTTGTTGAACGCAATTTAGCTAAACAAGGTATTTCTCGTCATGACTTAGGGCGGGAAAAATTTATTGAAACTGTTTGGAAGTGGAAAGAACAATCCGGGGGTACAATCACTAAACAACTTCGCCGCTTAGGTGCTTCTTGTGATTGGTCTCGTGAACGCTTTACTATGGATGAAGGTTTATCACGTGCTGTTCGCAAAATCTTTGTAAACTTATACAAAGATGGTTTAATTTACAAAGCGAAAAAACTCGTTAACTGGGATTCTAAATTCTTAACCGCTATTTCTGATCTGGAAGTTGTTCAAAAAGAAACTTTAGGTAAAATGTATTATTACAAATACCCGATTGAAGGCGAAGAAGGCGAATTTATTCATATTGCCACCACACGTCCTGAAACAATGTTTGGTGATACAGCTGTTGCAGTTAGCGCTAAAAACGAAAAATTAAATCATTTAATAGGCAAAAATTGTATTATTCCGATTATTAATAAATCGATTCCGATTATTGCTGATGATCATGCTGATCCAGAAAAAGGAACCGGTGCCGTTAAAATCACACCGGCACACGATTTTAATGACTTTGAAGTCGGAAAACGCCATAATTTACCTTTGGTTAATATCTTAAATCCTGATGCAACCTTAAACGAAAACACACCTTATGCCGGTATGACAACCTTAGAGGCTCGTGAAAAAACTATCGCCAAACTGACAGAGCTCGGTGTTATGGAAAAGATTGAAGATCACCCGATGGTTATTCCTTATGGTGATCGCTCAGGTGTTATTATTGAACCATTAATGACCGACCAATGGTTCGTTGATGCACCAACTTTAGCAAGAGAAGCAATCCGCGTTGTTGAAAACGGAGAAATGCAGTTTGTTCCAAAGTCTTACGAAAAAACTTATTTTGAATGGATGCGTAACATCCAACCATGGTGCATTTCTCGTCAACTCTGGTGGGGACACCAAATGCCGATTTGGTACGGACCGGATGAGCATATTTTCTGCGAAGAAAATGAAGAAGAAGCTCAGGCTAAAGCAGACAAATTCTACGGTAAACACGTTGAATTGCGTCGCGAAACAGACGTTTTAGATACTTGGTTTTCTTCTGGTTTGTGGGCTTTTTCAACATTAGGTTGGCCGGACAAATCTGAATACTTGGATAAATTTTATCCAACTTCAGTTTTGGTTACCGGTTTCGATATCATCTTCTTCTGGGTTGCCCGCATGATGATGATGAGCATGTATGCAATGAAACGCATTCCTTTCAAAAAATGCTATATTCACGGTTTGGTTCGTGATGAAAAAGGCCAAAAAATGTCAAAATCGAAAGGAAACACCATTGACCCAATGGAAACCATTGAGAAATATGGTGCAGATGCTCTTAGATTTTTCATGGCTGCTATGGAAACTCAAGGTCGTGATATTAACATGAGTGAATCTCGCATTGCAGGCTATCGTAATTTTGCAACAAAATTATGGAATGCTGCTCGTTTCTGCGAAATGAACGAATGTAAATCAATCAAAGATTTTGATGAAACTTCTGCTAAGTTGGCAATTAATAAATGGATTATTGCCAAAGCTAAACTGGCTACCAAAGAAGTTACAGATAACCTTGATGCCTATCGCTTCTCTGAAGCCGCAAATGCTGTTTATCAGTTTGTTTGGGGAACATTTTGTGACTGGTACATTGAGTTAAGTAAGCCTGTTTTTTATGGTGAAGATGAATCCCAAAAAGCAGAAACTCGCGCCGTTGCGGCATGGGTATTAGATAGAATTTTACTTATTCTGCATCCTTTTATGCCGTTTATTACTACTGAATTGTGGAATAATACGGCCACACGTGATGTTAAATTAATTCATGCACAATGGATAAAAAATGAGACCATTGACACCAATGCTTTAACCGAAATCGATTGGGCAATTGATTTAATCAGCTCAATCCGTTCTCTGCGTGCTGAAATGAATATTCCTGCAGCCACAAAACTGGTTGTTAAACTCAAGGGAGCAAACGCTCAATCTCAAAACAGCTTAAAAGCACTTGAAAACATCATTTGTTCATTAGCTCGTTTAGAGAATATAGAATGTGTTGCTGACAACTATGCAATCACACCTGATATGGTTCAAAACGTTTTCAAAGAAGCAACTTTATTATTACCACTCAAAGGTGTTGTTGACTTCTCTGCTGAACGCGAACGCTTAAATAAGGAATTAGCAAATCTCAATAAAAATATTGAAGGATATGCTCGTAAATTAAGTAACGCTTCTTTCGTTGAACGTGCTCCGGCACAAGTTGTTGAGGAAGAAAAACGCCGTCAGGCAGAAGCGCTTGCCAATAAAGAAAAAATAGAAGAAGCCTTAGCCAGAATAGCTAACTTCTAATAAACTAACAAAAAAACACTCTGCGAAATGCAGAGTGTTTTTTTATTGTCTGGCTTTGCTAACAGGAGGTAATAATCCATGATAAGCAAAAGCAATTCCTATACCGGCAAAAGAACAACAAACTAAAATCGTACGAGCTGAATAAAAATCAGCGGCAACCCCTAATAAAAAGCTTCCTAAAGCAATAAAAAGACTATTCATCAAACCGATCATAGAATCAAGCGTAGCTCTAAGGCTATTATTATACTCCTTCTGCAAAAGTGTTGTTGAGGAGGAAACGGCAGGCCCATAAAATAAATTTTGCATAGCTATAACAAATGGGGCTATTGCATTATTCATAGCCAAACCAATTAACCTTAATAATGAATTTCCTAACGTTGAATAACATATAATTTTTAATAAATTTATTTTATCAAGCATTGCTGCAATATGAAAACTGATACACCCTAAAGCGTGTTGCAAAATACGGACAATACTAACCATATATAACGGCAATAATTCTCCGAAATAAGCCGATTCAAAACGAAAAACCGAATTTACCAAAGAAGCATTCAAAACTTCCATAACAGCATAATTTCTGAGCTTTCTTTTCTTAAAAAACAACGAAAAACTCTTAATAACTTGCTTACATAAAGAAATTTCATCATCAAACTGGTTTTTAGGATTAACCAAACACAACGCGACAATAACATTTAAAAATGCAGGAATAACGGATAAACAAACCAAATCTTTCAAAGAAAAATAATATGTAACAACTGTTGCTAATAAAGCTGACAATAACAATCCTAACTGATGAAAAGAAGTAATTTTAGCTAAGATAGACATGAAAAGCTTTCTTTTTCGGATTTGATTTAAAGTCTCATAAATCATTGCCGTATCAGTTCCTGACTTAAAAGCCAACCCGACACCTCTAAATATAGATCCCAAAAACAACAACCAATACGACTCATAAAATCCAGCCACAGCCCATAGAAGCATATTAATAAACAAACAAAATTCACCACATACAAGTGTTTTTTTGCGGCTTATTCTATCAGAAAATATGCCACAAGGAACCTCCATGCAACATTGTGACAGATTAACTAAGGAGAAAGCCAACATCGCCAAAGCATACGAATGGCAAACCTGCTCAAAATAAATAACAGCCATTGCAGAAAACAACCATAAACCGTTAAAAAAATTTATACATTTAAATAAGAAAATATTACGACGTATCACTTACAAAAAATCCTTATAATATTCCTTCTGCCAGCATCAAAAACTGTTGTGGTGTAATTTCTTCCGGTCTTTGTGTCAATAAAACGCCGGCCTTTTCTGCAGCCGATTCTATTTTAGAATATCCTTTCAAACTCTGTCGTATCATTTTACGGCGTTGTGCAAAACAAATCTGCGTTAATCTTTCGATTTTATTTATTTGATCTGCAGATAAAACTTTTTCCAATGGTCTAAACAACAGGACGCTTGACCATATTTTAGGTGCCGGAACAAAGCAATCCGGACTCAAATCCATTAATTTATCTATCCGACATTGCAACTGACTTAAAATAGAAATTCTTCCATAATCTTTGGTTTTAATCGGAGCCATAATTCTCTCAGCAACCTCTTTTTGAAACATTAAAGTCAAACTCTGATATTGTGATATTTTTTGAAGCCATCCGACCAATAACGGAACAGATATGTTATAAGGCAAATTACTGACAATATGGCGAGGACTTTTGCCCATTTTACTAAAATCAATATTCATCGCATCGCCATTAATAATATCCATTTTATCAGGAGCGAGACGCCGAATATCCTCCATAATGTCAATACACCTTTCATCCATTTCTACAACTGTAAAATGACGAGGATCAGCCGACATAATTGCTCGAGTCAAACCTCCCGGACCGGGACCAACTTCAAAAACATTGGATTCAGTATAATTTTTTAATCCCTGTTTTTCTAAAGAAAGACGAATAATTTTATCTGTAATATTTTTATCCAGCAAAAAATTTTGCCCTAAAGCCTTTTTAGCCATTAGACCATGAGCTTCTACCGTCACTTTCAAAGACGGCAAAGTATTGACTTTTTCTTGCAGAGAAACCATCCTAATCCTTAAATTCTATAACGGATTTTTGCCGTAAATTTTGCAGATACTTTGCTGAAAAGCCTTCTAAACGTTCAGTTTCTAGAGCGTTCTTCATGTCATCAAAAGAGATTTTTTCAGGCTTTTTTCCCGGAACAAACTTATCATCAAGTTGCAAAATATAAAAATTATCCTCATACTTAATTGGCTCTGAAACCTGTCCGACTTTCATTTTTTTGATTTTAGCTTCTAACGGTTGAGGCAATTGTCCTTCTTTCAGCCAACCCAAGCTTCCTCCTGTTGAAGCACTGGGACTCTGAGAAAATTGAGCAGCATACATATTAAAGACTTTGTCTCGGCGAATGTTTTCAACTAAAACTTCTATGTTTCCTGCTTTCTTCACCGGAATAACTATTTCTGAAACTCTGTACTTCGGACTGCTCATATCTTCTTGTGACCGCTTAATAGCATCTTCTACTTCCCGCTGTGTCACATAAGACTCTGCTGCCATTTTACGACGAACTAAACGAGCCCATAAAATTTCTGTTTTAAGTTGCTGCTTAAAAACAGCCTCATTGATACCTTTTTGCTTAAACAATTTTTGCAAACTTCCTTTTGGCATCTTTCTTACATTTTCATAATGATTCATAGCACCAATTAAATCTTTATCGCTGACCGTAATTTGATTTTTCTCAGCTTCTTGTTTTTTTATTTTTTCATCAATAGCTGTTTGTAAAACCTTATTAATAATCATTGGCTTTGTTTTATTGTTCAGAGGAACACCTGTATTAAGCATAAATAATTTTGCATAACTTTCGATATCCGATGAAGAAATTGCTTCCCCGTTAACAATAGCCATTATTTTGGCATCACCGGGCTTAAAAAAAGAGATATTCGTAACTTGAGCATTTTTTTTAGGAACAACTTTGCTCTTTTTTTGAGATTGTTGAATCGGTTTATCAACCGTTTTTTGCGGCTCCTGAAACATAACCGAACGAGAATCTTGAGAGGCTCCAATTTTGTTAACATCCAAAAACTGTGCCTGAACCGAGAAAGACATTAACACCGTAGAAATCAAACAAATCACTCTACGCATACTTTTTCTCCTTTTTTTATTTTGAACCTAACCCACCGATTGTTTTCAACAAGAAGGATATACTAAATTCATAATTATTTTCCACATCCGGATCATTTGAAGAATAACGCTCAATGTTCCCAATCAAAGCCATACATTCGTCTTCATAGGTTAATGAGCCGCCATGCTCAAGAGAATAACTCTTTCCGCCGGACAAATCTTGTCTATTAAAGATTGTCAATTTCCAATCCTTCGACAATTCTGCTGTTAAAGAAGTATATAATTCGTGTCTATCCAAAACAGTAGAACCATCATCACCCGAATAATCATCATCATTAAGATAAATATATGAAATGTATGCTTTTAACATCTGAGGACCAAAAGAAGCACCTAATTCACTATACTTTATCTTCAAATCATCTTTATCCAAACGGAATCTATAATTCAAATCGAGATACTCATTCGGATTTGCATAAACACGACCAACATAATCACTCAACTTATCTTTTTTACCTAAACTCTTTGAAAAACTTGCTTCATCATTAAAATAATAACTTTGAGCTATAAAGGCTTGTGTTCTTCCTAAAATATTACCATACGAACTCCAGTTCAAACCATAACTGACACGACTTCCCGTATCATTACGATCATATCCGCTATAGCGATCTAAATCTAAAACATTAGTATCATCTAAAGCTGCATTTTGACTATCTTCATTTGGTATTTTATTAATCTTATTGCTATCATTTGGCGCTGCAACCGCAACAACAACCGGTTCAATGATTTGGCGCGTATCTTCATTGGCTTTAATAAACGGCAACTTCCACTCTACGCCCAATTGCGGGAAAACTCGAGCAGCAGTACCTGTGAAATATTTTTTCTCCGTATTCAGATAATCGTCAACATAATAAAAATCAGATTTAACAGATCCGACAAATCTGATCTTTTCACCAAATTTGCTCGTATATGGTAAAATTAACTCATTAATCATCGTTCCGCGTTGAGTGCTTGCGGTTTCATCATCATGAGTAATTGAAGCAAAATTAAAGACATTACGCGTATACAAACCGGAATCAGACAATTGATTATATTTTTCATAATTAATTAATGGCAAAACATATGAAGCATTATACTTATCTCGTCTTTGGGTTGTACGTAAATCATAACTGATCATCTTAAAGTAATAAGCTTCAATATCTGCATAATCTCTATTATTAAAATATTCGAATTTCAAATTAGATGTCAGCCATGCATCTAATTTTTCAGGCAAAGACATATCTTTCAGATACAGCGTATCCGAAACATACTTAGCGTCTAAATTCATCAACCAATTTTCATTAATTTCATAACGAGCTTTTGAGAATAAATGCCCTCTCGTTTTGTGTCTATCATTATCACGCATAACACTTCCCTCTAAAGAGAAATCTCCTTCCGGAATATAAGCATGATATTTAGCAAAAGGAACAATCAATCGTTTCGTGCTGAGATATGGATTAAATGTAAAATCAGAATGATCATCAATAGCCCAGAAATAACCTGTCTGAATATATGTATCCAAAAAGTTAGATGATCCATAAGTGGGCATTAACACTCCACTTCTGCGTTTAACTGACGGATCCGGATGTGACAGAAACGGCGTATAAAAAACAGGAACATCTTTAATTTTTAAAACAGCATTTTTATAGTAAATATTTTGTTCTGAAACATCTTGACGAATTTTATCTGCGGTAATTTTCCATAAAGGTTCCTTTTGAGGATCACCCTCTGTGCAACAATCACAAGGTGTATATACCGCATTGTACATAACTTTATCATTATTATTTAAGGTTTTAATTCTGTCCGCCCAAACACGACTTTCATCTCTCATAACAACTTTGAGTTTATGGATGGTTCCTTTACTCATTTTATCTTGCAAAACCATCTCATCGGCAAACAAAACATTATCACCTTGATCAACAAGGGTAATATTACCTTTTGCTGTAATAATGTCTAAATCTTGATTGTAGATAACTTTATCTGCCTTTAATGTCGCATCACTACGCACAATATAAACATCCCCTAGAGCGGTAATGATGTTTGTTTTCTTATCGTTTTGGATTTCACGTGCACTAAAATAAATATCATCCGTATCATGCTCTATTGGACGTGGTGTAAATAACCCTGTCAAGCTCGGGTGCGGATCAAAACTAACATAAGGTGTTGATTTAGAATGGGAAGACACTTGTCCTGCAATAGGAAGCTGTTCTGCATAAGCAGGAAACGACATAGCCCCAAAAACGCTTCCCAATAAAAAAGCACAATGCGAAAACCTAGACATTAACCAGTCCCTTATCAAATACTTTTTTTCTTTTTCTAGCAGGATTATAAAACACTAAAAGATAAAAACAAGTAAAAAACGGCACAATAAAATTAAGCCCCATCAATGGTGCATATACCAATTTTTTCATAGTCAAATTTCCAAATATTAAATCACAAGCCTGAACAATAACCATAAACAAAATTGAATATGTAATAATCCGCCCTTGTCCTCGACGATTAAAATTACTAACTAATAAACCTGTACAAGCAATCAATGCAAAAATAAAGCAATATAACGGCATAAGGATTCGTCTGAACCCCTCTACCATATATCGATTAATTTGTTGTTGAGTAAGTCCCTTGTTTTTATATGACAAAAGAAGTTCTTTTAATGTCAGCTCTCGCGCTCCGACTTCTTTTTCTTTTGTCTTATCAGATATACCAAAATCAACAGAATACCTATCAAAAGCCAAGGATGAAAATTGTTGTTTTTCATCTTTTGTAATTTCATTTCTAACACCATTAATAAGGATTAATCTTGGTGGTGTTGACGAGTACACAATTTTTCCCTTTTCCGCAGAAATAGTAATTTTTTTATTTGCATCTCTTTCATCATTAACCAATATTCCGGAAAGCGTTCCTTTACCATCATGAGATGCAACAAAAATCGTCATATAAGTCTGAACCGTCGTGAATTCGCCTTCTTTAAACATCAAATGAGACATGTCATTTTTAACTTGCCATTCTAAACGAGCAAACTCCTGCTCTGCTTTCGGAATAACGACATTATTAATATAAAGATTAAAAACAGATAACAAAAAGCCTATTAACATAGCGGCTTTAGCACAGCTCCACGGACTTATTCCTGCTGCTTTCATAACCATTAATTCTCTATCCGAAATCATACGATTATAAACAAACAAAACAGAGACAAACAAAGCAATCGGCGCCAGAATCACAAAAATTCGCGGCATAAGTAATGATGTCATTTCTACAAACAAAAACACAGGAAGTCCTTTGTTTGTAACCATTTCCACAAAATTCAAAGACTGCGTCAGCCAAACGATAGCTAATAAAGAAAAAGTTACAATCAAAAAACCTATAAAAATCTGCTTAGCAATATATCTATTTAATTTTTTCATTGTGTCGTCTGTTATTAAAAAACATCCCGATTATAAAGAGTTTTTTCCAAAAAGCAAATCCTTATTTTCGATTCTTTCAGCCTAAAAAATGCTCTTGCATTTTTAGTTAATTCTTTTATAGTAATTCCTGTAAGCAGAGATGCTTACAGGAGCCTCAAAATCTCCTCGTAGAAAAAATAACTCCTTCTATTGAAGAGGGAGATGACGGAATATATTGAATACGTCATGCTGTTCTACGACAGTTTTGAGCTCCCTCGCCTTTTACTAAAGGTGAGTTTTTTATTATAAAATATTATTGTCATCGCTCCGAAGGCGATAGCCTGAGGTCACGCGATCTTCCGCTTTTATAAAAAAAAGAGCGCGTTTTTCCTAAAAACTTGCAGAATGAGACTAATAGTAGGCGTTGAAAGAAAAATTACCGCAGCGTACATAGAGGTACGTGAGGATAATTTTTATCAAAACAACGCACTGGTATCCCGGAAAGTACTCTAAAAAATGGGATAAATTTGGAAAATAGTAAGGTTTAATTTAATCTGCGACGGGAGCGTAGTAAAACCTACGTAACCGAGCAGATTAATTTAAACCTGCACTAGTTTCCAATTTAGCACACTTTTTCTAAATCATAGCCATACCGCCATTGATATTAATCGTCTGTCCCGTAATATATTGTGCTTCATCAGAAGCTAAGAAAGCAACAACGTTTGCAATATCTTGTGCTTCACCAAGTTTCGCTTCCGGAATTTTAGCTAACAAAGCAGCTTTTACATCCTCAGGCAAAACATCTGTCATCGGTGTACGAATAAAACCTGGGGCAATTGAATTAACTGTAATACCGCGAGACCCAACTTCTTGTGCTAAACATTTGTTCATAGCAATCATACCAGCTTTTGAAGCAGAATAGTTAGCTTGACCAGCATTACCAGTTACACCAACAACAGAGGCAATACCAATAATACGACCAAAACGACGTTTCATCATGCCACGAACAGCTGCCTTAGCCAATTTGAAACCTGCAGAAAGGTTAACATCCAAAACCAATTGCCAATCTTCATCACTCATACGGATGAACAAATTATCACGTGTTAATCCGGCATTGTTAACCAAAATATCAATTCTGCCGAGTTTTTCTTCAACTGCAGCAACCAGATTCTTAACATCTTCCGGATTTGTTAAATTAGCAATAAAAGTTTCGACATTACTGCCAAGTTCAGCCTTTAATTTTTCCATAGGTTCTGCACGCATATCTGTCAAAGCTAAAATAGCCCCCTGAGCATGCAAAGTCCGTGCAATTTTATCACCGATACCACCAGCAGCACCTGTAATTAAAGCAACTTTACCATCTAATCTAAACATGATTTATTTCCTTTCATATTATAAATCTTTAGCCAAAGCCTCAATATCGGCAGAAGCGCTGACAGAGACCGTATTAATTTCTTTATAACTTCTTTTTACGATTCCCGATAATACTTTACCGGCACCGAGTTCAATCACATCTGTGACACCGTTTTCAACCATATAGCTGACACTTTCACGCCAACGGACAGATCCTGTAACTTGTTCAACTAAATGTTTTATGATTTCACGACTATCCATAATCGGAGTAGCTAACACATTTGCAATTAATGGAATTTTGGCGTCATGAGCGGTCGTTTTTTCTAAAGCTTCTTTCATTACTTTTGCCGCCGGAGCCATTAACGGACTGTGAAAAGGCGCACTTACAGGAAGTTTAATACATCTTTTTGCACCAAACTCAGAAGCAACCTCAACAGCTTTTTCTATCGCTGATAAATGTCCTGATAAAACAACCTGCCCATCAGCATTGTCATTTGCGGCAACACATTCTCCACCGGTCTCACGACAAACATCAACTAAAGCATCTACATCCTTAAATGACATACCGATAACTGCAGCCATTCCACCCACACCGAGCGGAACAGCGGCTTGCATAGCTTCACCTCGGGTGCGCAACAATTTTGCCGTATCCGACAAAGAAAAAACTCCCGCCGCACAAGCTGCAGAATACTCTCCTAAAGAATGTCCGGCAACATAAGCTGCTTTATCCGCTAACTTAATTCCAAAATCTTTTTCCAAAACACGAACAACAGCCATTGAATGAGCCATTAAAGCCGGTTGAGCATTTGTTGTCATCATTAAATCACTCTCCGGACCGTCGCACATTAATTTGAATAAATCTTGGGAAATTGCGTCATTAACTTCCTGAAAAACTTCTTTCGCTGACTTAAAATTATCAGCTAATTCTTTTCCCATGCCGACAAATTGAGACCCTTGCCCCGGGAAAACAAAAGCATACTTCATACTCTAAAAAACCTCTTATTATTAAACTTTTGTACGGATAAGCCTGTGCTATTTTATAAAAAAAGTCAATAAATATTCCTTTCTTACCCCACGAACTGAATAAAATTAATAAACTTTTGAGATTTTATCTTTATACTATAGCCATTCAAAAGGGGCTAAAAATGGCAAAGAAAAAACAAAAACAATCTCTTCTTAAAAAAATACTTCTTCGCTTAAGCGGGATATTTTTAATATGCGGAACATTATTTATCTGGGCAAGTTGTCTGTTCTATCATCAACAAGATAGCGCCATAAATATTATCTCTGATGCACCTATAAAAAATGCTCTCGGTGTTTACGGAGCCATAACGGCAGATTATGCTCTTTCAGCTTTAGGGCTGATTGTCCCTCTTTTCTTAATCATTGTTTTTCGATGGGGATATGATTTAGCACGAGGATTTGGTTTTATCAATGCCTATTCAAGAATTTTAGCCTTTATTTGGGGATTAGCAACAGGTTCAACAGCTTTAGCTCTTTTACCGACACACTGGTTGCCAATAAAACTCGGAGGATTTTTTGGAGCTTTTGCCTCTTCAAACCTAATGACAATTATCAATCATTTTAATACTTACGGGTATGGAAAATATCTTTTATTTGCCATTTGTTGTTTATTCACCCTGTTTTTCTTTGACTACGCCTTTGGTATTACCATAAAACACTGGTTTAATTGGATTAAAACAATTTGTTTAACCATTCTTGCTATCTTTTCAAGCATATATAAAGGCTTCCGAAATATTTTAGACTTGTTTGGTAATCACCATTTCAGCTATGAAGAGCGTAAAGAAATCAAAAAGAAGCAAGAAAAGAAACGCCGCAATCGTAAAGAACCGATCGAAAGAATAGAACCTAGCTTTAATGATAATGACACCTCTTCCGAAACAAAAAAAGATGAAACAATTGAGCAACCGAAAAACAAACCAACCCAAAAGATTGCTGCTACTAAAAATACCCCTACATCTTCAACAACAGACGGTTATATTCGTCCAAGCATCGAATTGCTTTCCCGCCCTAAAGACAAAGTCAATAACAGCGTAAGTAAAGAAGAATTGGAAAGAATTGCCCGTGAACTTGAAAATACTTTGGAAGAATTTGGTATTCATGGAAAAATTGTTAAAGTCCGCCCCGGTCCTGTTGTTACTTTATATGAACTCGAACCTGCTCCGGGAACAAAAAACGCTCGTGTTATCGGTTTAGCTGATGATATTGCCCGTTCTATGTCTGCGGTAGCCGTCCGTATTGCTCTTGTCCCCGGATCCAACACAATTGGCATAGAACTTCCAAACCTAACTCGTGATACTGTTTGGTTACGCGATTTATTTGAAGACCCGAATTTCTCTGAATCTAAAAACGCACTTAATGTCGTTCTTGGTAAAGATATTGGCGGTCAAAACACTTACGCCGATTTATCTAAAATGCCACACTTGCTGGTTGCAGGAACAACCGGTTCAGGTAAATCTGTCGGCGTTAACTCTATGATTCTTTCTTTATTGTTCCGTATGAGCCCGGAAGAATGCAAATTAATCATGATTGACCCGAAAATGCTTGAATTTTCAATGTATAACGGTATTCCGCATTTATTAACTCCGGTTATCACCGATCCGGCTAAAGCTGTTATCGGACTCAAGTGGGCCGTTAAAGAAATGGAAGATCGCTACCGTGCTATGGCTCAAATGAATGTAAGAAACATCAGCGGATACAATCAAAAAATCATGGAATTAAAGAAAACAGGAAAACCATATAAGAGAACTGTTCAAACCGGTTTTGATGAAGATGGTAAACCGATTTACGAAGAACAGGAAATAGAGCTAAAACCATTACCATATATCGTCATCGTCGTTGATGAAATGGCTGATCTTATGCTTGTTGCAGGTAAAGAAGTTGAAGCAGCCATTCAGCGCTTAGCTCAAATGGCTCGTGCTGCAGGATTACACTTGATTATGTCTACACAACGCCCGTCTGTTGATGTTATTACTGGTACAATTAAAGCTAATTTCCCAACACGTATTAGTTTCCAAGTCACATCAAAAATTGACAGTCGCACCATTTTAGGAGAACAAGGTGCCGAACAATTACTCGGTAAAGGCGACATGCTCTACATGCCGGCAGGTCAACGCCCGATACGTATCCACGGAGCCTTTGTCAAGGACGAAGAGGTTGAAAATATCGTCGAATTTATCAAATCACAAAAAGAACCTGAATATATTGAAGCCGTAACTCAAGGTGAATTAAACGAAAAAGATTCCGGTGCCGTTTTTGATAAAAGTAATTTTGGTGGTTCCGGTGATAAAGATGAAGATTTATACCTTCAAGCTGTCGACATTATCCGTAATGATAAAAAAGCTTCTATCAGCTACATTCAAAGACGTTTACGAATTGGCTATAACCGCGCCGCATCATTAATCGATAAAATGGAAGAGGAAGGGATTGTTTCTGCTCCTGACGCCATGGGTAAACGCCAAATAATAGGATAAACTTCCTAATTATAAAATCATCCATAATCTCCCCGTGATATCCAAAGATTAACGGGGATTTTTTATATTTTTTCCAAAAAGATAAAAACATCTTTTTATATACTATTTATACAAAAACAAACCCTCTCCTAAAAATATATTGATTAAAAAGCAAAATCGTGTTATCTTTTAGTTAGACAAAATAACTAACTGAAGGAGAATCATTATGATTACTAATGAGCAAGCAGCAAAAATGTTTGAACAACCTACTATTGAAGCTATTCCAACAGACATGAAACGAATTATTATTCCTGCATACGGTTTTGCCGGCGGTAAAGATACAAAACGTGAAGAGTGGGGTGCGGATGGCCCTTTTATGGAAGATGTCAAAGGATTAGAATTTCATAATCCGAAAGATAACGGTAACCAAGTCCTTAAAGCTAGAGACGGCGTACTTATATGTTATGATGCGCCAGGCAGAAAAGAAAAAATAGATTCTTATTTAGAAGCTCATCCTAATACTTTTAAAACTGCAACTTATGTTAATGACTTTATCGATTATATGAAAAAAGAAGTTGTTAATCAAGGCGGTAAAGCTGATTTATGGGATTCCGACGTTAATTTTGCTGCCGGTTTGGTCGGTGCACCAGCAAAAGAAGACATTGTTCCGGGAAAAACGTTTACTGGTGCTAAAAAGAAAGAAGCCGTACAAGCTGTTTTATTACCGGAAGGAGCTGTTTTTGAAGGGGCTGTCGGACAGCCTCAGACAGCAGATAAAGGTGGTGCTTATCTTATCAAAGATAGTGCAGGCATGAGAATGATCCAAAAGGAAGAATTTGCAAAAGCCTATTCTATCACTAAAGTACCGAATACACGTAACAGACAAAGAGATATAACCGATTAATACCAAACTTTACTTAAATACAATCCGCAAGCCGGTGCTGTTACGCCGGCTTGTTTTCTATCTTTTGCTTCCAAAATTTTTTGAACATCTTCAATTTGGAATTGCCCATCACCCACCATTTTCAAAGTACCGACAAAATTACGCACTTGGTGATGTAAAAAAGACTTTGCTTCTACCTCAAACCGAATTTCTTCACCATCTTCAATAATATCCAGCTTATCTAATGTTTTCACCGGAGATTTTGCCTGACAAGCTGCCGCCCGAAAAGAGGTAAAATCATGTTTTCCGAGCAAACATTTAGAAGCTTCCCGCATTTTTTCAATATCTAAGGGTACCGGAACCCACCAAACACGATTCTTTAACAAAACACTCGGAGCGCGACGATTTAAAATACGATAAATATATCCTCGTCCTTTGGCGGAAAAGCGTGCATGAAACTCTTCGTTGACTTTTTCAACATATACAACGCTTACAGGGGCCTCTAAATCGCGCAAATTAGCATTTAGCGCTTCACGCATTTTCCAATCTTCAATATCTAAATCTAAGTCAAAATGCGCAACTTGAGCTATAGCATGAACACCGGCATCTGTTCTTCCCGCACCCCAAACCAAAGCACCGTTTGAAACATCTTGTGCAATAAAACGAGCAAAAGCATTCCTCAAAGCAGATTCTAAAAAACCTTGCGCGCTATTACCATCAGGTTGCCATTGCCACCCGAGTAAATCTGTTCCGTCATATTCAATCGTTATTTTATAACGCATTTTCTTTCTCAACAAAAAATGAGGCGATTCTCTCGCCTCATTTTATAGCAAACTTTAATTTTAGCAACTTTATTCAGCGGCCAATGCCAATTTCTCTCTGGAAGCAGCACCGGAAGCAAAACCGAGTTTTTCTTGAATTTGCCAAACAACACGCAAGGCATCAAGAGCATCTTCACCGGTAACGCGCGGCTGTGCTTTACCGTTAACACAATCGATAAAGTGAGCTAATTCAACTTGCAACGGTTGATTCGTCGGAATAAACAATTGCTCTACGCTACCCTTTAAGCCATAATTCATCCATTCCGGAATTTCTTCCTGATTAACATAAGGCATACGACCTTGAGAATGAACATTAATGCTTTGATTGATAAAGTCCATATCAATATAGTTCGTATCTGTTGTAACTGTTAAAGTACGAACACGAGCTTGAGTAATACGGCTTGCTGTTAAATTTGCTGTCGCCCCGTTTGCAAACTCCAATAAAGCAGAAATATAATCTTTTCCGTTATTAACAGAAGAAGCTTGAACTTTAACAACCGGAGATTTAACCAAAGCCTGAATAACTTCAACATCATGAATCATTAAATCCATAGCCACATCAACATCTGTAATACGACCAGATGCGGCTGACATTCTTTGAGATGTTAAAGAACGAATTTTAGAAGTATCTGATAAAATCTTAGACATTTGCTCAACAGCCGGATTATAACGCTCAACGTGTCCGACTAATAAAACAACATTATTCTTTTTTGCAGCAGAAATTAAACGCTGACATTCTTCCTCTGTCGTTGCTAATGGTTTTTCAATTAAGCAATGAATGCCTTTGTTTAAGAAAAATTCACCAACTTCGGCATGCGCAACAGATGTCGTCACAACACTAACGGCATCAACACAAGCAGCAACTTCTTCCATTGAAGAAAAAGCTTTAATTCCAAACATATCTGCAGCCGCTTTAGCTGAATCGGAGAAAACATCATATACACCAACCAGCTCAACACCTTGCAAAGATTTATACATCTTCAAATGGTTTTTACCCATCATGCCGGCGCCGATTACGGCAACTTTAATATTAGTCATAGGTCTTCCTTATAAAAGTTAATACTACCCCTAATTAATCAAATCCGACCTAATTACTAGTTAATTTCGCTTGAAAAGTCACATAAAAAGATGTTACAAATTGTTACAACAAGGAGCAAAAAAATTGAAAAGACTTCAAAAAATAGCTTATTTCTTAATCATTTCATTACTGCTAAATGCATGTACAACACCCTCACAACCTGTTGATAATTCATCACAAAAAAACGACATTATTCAAATAGAAAATCATAAAGGACGACTTAATCTTGAAACCGCTATTGCTCGTAGCCTGAAATATAATATTCAGCCTGTTAAACAACAAATATCAAATAAATTCCTGGGACCGGAAGCGCACCAAAATGCTTTTTCTAATCTACGCAAGCTCAAAGAAGGACAGTCTGCCGGTTTGGCTGTTTCTCAGAAAGAACTTGATTTTTCAATACTTTACACCGCCATTAACTATAATACCGACGCTCAAAAAATTAATGATATTTTCAATCAAATTACCGCTCAAAATATCGTCCTTGCAACAATAAAAGCTCATAAAAATGCCTTATATGAACACAAAAAAGCTTTTGAAGTTAAGCGTAAAATTCGCCAATACCAAAAACAGATTGCGGATTTAATAAAAAAGCCTTCTAACAAAAGTTATGCTTATCAAAAGAAACTTGAGGAAAGCATAGATACTTTGAATACAATATTAGTAACCATGGAGCAAAACTTAAAAGATTTTCGCCAATTGGTTAAAATTGAAACCTCTAAATTGGAATTTGAGGGACGACGTTTTTTTGATACCATCGCTTTGCAACCCCAAATCAATGCTACAGATTACCAACGGTCGGCTTTTAAAAACCGCATAGAATTAGCTGATTTTCCCACATTTTCCTTAGAAAACATCTCAAAAACAATCTCTGATAAGTATCCTGAAAAACAAACCCCGGCAGAATATTCTGACCCGCAACAAAATATAATTGCGCGTGGAGATGCGCAAGCATCTGTTTTACTACAGACAATGCTTGATTATCAAAAAGCAGGCAAAGGTAAAAAACAAGAATTATTACCTAAACTAAGCGAAGAACTTCATAAAGCAATTTATTTACAAGTAGAAACAGCTTACCAGTTGGCTAAAAGAACAACCTCTGACTATGAAGAACAACAAAAGAATATCAAACAAATTCAACAACTCATCAGCAAACTTGAAAAAACAAGCCATCCGACAGAAGAGCAACGTATCAACTTAATTCAGGCCCGAACAGATTTGTTAAAAAACGAATTATTAGCAGATCAAATTTTGGCTGAAAAAGCTTTAACAATCTCTTCTTTACGTTTTTACGACGGACAAATAAAAATTTCTCAGAATTTTTTACAAAAAGGAATTCCTGAAATAGCGGCTTATTTTTCTGAAAATCTACAAAAAAAAATATCATCAGAAAAACAAACTTCTTACGTTTCCCTTCAAAACAGCTCCGATTTAGCAGAAAACACCAGTTGGGCTCATGGAGAAAATTGGCTCGAAGATTTAATGAGCAAAAATCCGATACCTACAACTCCAAAATTAATGAGTTCAGCTCAAACCGCTCCTCAAAATTACAATCAGAAAACCTCTATGCAACTAGGCGCTTATCTCAACGAAGAAACCGCTCAAAAAGAATGGAACAAATTGATAACCGATTTTCCTGAATTGGCTGCCTATGAACCGAATTATGAGAAAATATCTGCCGCAGGTATTCCCTTATTCCGATTAACAATAAAATCAACATCAGGAGGATTCCAAGACATTTGCGCCAAATTGCGCCAAAAGGGCCGAGAATGTTTTTTGCGTGATTAGTTCTTGTAAAAAACATTTTCTTAAGATATAATTTAGAAAGAAAAAAATGAAGTTTAACTCAAATGTCCGACTCTAACGATAAAGATATTAGCCTTGAGTTGAAAAAAGCAAAAATTCTCGAGCAAAAACAAAAGTTTGTTCAAGAAAAAGCCGAGATTAACTGGAAGGCTGTCGCAAAAGAAGAACCGCAAAAGGCGGATAATTTTCCTTTTATACCAAAGCAGATATGGACACCGGATAAAATATCTGGAGCGGATTTTCATGGCAAAAACCTCGAAAACGGCAACTTCGCCCAAGCAAATCTTGAAAATTTCAATTTCTCAGCAGCTAATCTTAAAGGGATAAATCTTGCCGGCGCAAATCTCCGCGGCGTTGATTTTAGCGGTGCTGATTTGACAGGGGCAAACCTTGAAGGTGCAGATTTGACAGGAGCGAACCTTGAAGGTGCAAAATTAGTACAAGCCAACCTGAAAAAAGTAAAATTGCACGAAGCCAACCTTTCAGGAATTGATTTAACAGATGCCATTTTTCTTGAAATTGATATTGATAAACTTTCTTTAGAAGAAATCCAAGAACTCATTGAATACTTAGCCACATACTATCCTCATAAACTCAACTTAGCAAAATTTGATTTACGTCTTCTAGACCTTACAAAAATAGATTTACGCAATGTCAGCTTGCGAGGTGTGGATTTTACCGGCGTAGACTTTACCGGTGTTAATATTGCAGAATTAGATTTGAGCGAATGCATTATTACACCTGAACAAATTGCCCAAGCCTTGGGGCGCACACCTTCTCCGGAAGAATTAAAACGAATACTTGCCCCAAAACCCAATAAAAAGAAAAAAGACTTCTTCATTGATTTAACTGACTTTTTCCACGATAACGGACGTCCTGTAGGAATTTGGATTACAAATCCAAGTCGGCGCATTTCTTTTGAAGAAATCTTCAGCGCTATTAAAAAGTTTAGTGCTAATTTTAAATCCGAAGATACTAAAGAAATAAAAAAACAAAAAACAGAACCTGATAAATCAGCAAATGAAGATCTTCAACGTGTCATTGAAGAAAACAAAAAAATGGTTCTCAAAGAAAAAATGAAAGAAGCCGCTTCTGTTCAATATCCTCAGCCTAAACAAGAAGAAAAAAGTCCAGAAAGAAAACCAAACTTACAAGTTATGGAAAGCTTGATGCGACAACGCGGCGAAAATTCTCGAGGATAGTAATGGAAGAAACCTTATTTTCAGCAAATATCAAAAGACCTTTAGCTGATCGCTTACGCCCAAAAGACTTAAGCGAAGTAGTTGGCCAAAATCATCTTGTTGGCAATGATGCTCCCCTCGGACGAATGATCAAGAGCGGAAAAATCTCTTCTTTTATTTTATGGGGACCTCCCGGATGTGGTAAAACCACCATTGCTCGTTTAATGGCAGAAAATACAAATTTATATTTTGAACAAATTTCAGCGGTTTTCTCCGGCGTTGCCGATCTAAAACGCGTTTTTCAATACGCTCAAGATCGCCGTGCTAATCAAGGCAAAGGAACTTTGCTTTTCGTTGATGAAATTCATCGTTTTAACAAATCTCAACAAGATGGCTTTCTCCCTTATGTTGAAGACGGAACAATCATTTTAGTCGGAGCCACAACCGAAAATCCTTCATTTGAACTTAATGCCGCTCTCTTATCACGCTGCCAAGTTTTTGTCCTGAACAGGTTAAATGATAATGATTTTGAAGAACTTTTACAGCGCGCTGAAAAAGAAGAAGGTAAAAAACTCCCCATCGACGAAGAAGCGCGTGATTTTATGAAATCTGTGGCTGATGGTGATGGGCGATACATTTTAAACTTAGCTGAAAGTGTCTGGTCTTACGCGCAGAAAGATGAGATTTTTACAAAAGATAATATTATGAATATTATCCGTTCCCGAGCCCCCGTTTATGATAAAGGGCGCGACGGACATTATAACCTTATCTCAGCAGTTCATAAATCCTTACGCGGTTCTGATGTTGATGCTGCTTTGTATTGGGTAGCTCGAATGATATCCTCAGGCGAAGATCCGAAATATATTCTTCGCAGATTAACACGGTTTGCTGTTGAAGATGTTTCTTTAGCTGATCCCAATGCTGTAACGCAAGCAATTTCATGCTGGGAAACTTACGAACGATTAGGATCACCTGAAGGGGATTTAGCTATTATGCAATTAACGGCATATCTTGCTACAGCTCCAAAATCAACCGGCGTTTATAAAGCCATGCATGCAGCCTTTGATTTGGCAAAGAAAACAGGATCTTTAATGCCCCCGAAAAACATTCTTAATGCTCCGACAAAATTAATGAAACAACTTGGATACAGTGAAGGTTATGAATACGATCCGGACTGTGAAGACGGTTTCTCCGGTGCAAATTATTTTCCTGACGGAATAAACCGCACAAAACTGTATTACCCTGTTGACAGAGGTTTTGAACGTGAAATAAAAAAACGTATTGAATATTTCGATAAACTTCGAGCAGAAAAACAGGCTAAAAAGAAACAAAAACAAGAAAATTGACAGACATTTTATTTTCTGTTACACAGAATTCAAATAAAAATCATTAAAAAATTATTATATGAAAAAAATTTACATTCTTATCTCAGGAACACCAATATCTATTCAGACTCTTGCCGAAGAAATAATCGATCTTTCCGTCGAAGAGCTAAAATATATAGCCCTTCTTCTTGAACAAGAATACGGCATTACCATCTGCCAAAAAGAACCTGACAAAAAGAATTTACAAGAATTATTTGAATCCATCGCGGCTAAAGGTTCTCAAGCCCAAGCACTCGTTCTTAAAAACGTACCTGTTTTCCCGATTCCTCCTAATTTGCTTCTGAACAACAAACAAAAGCAAATATTTCCTCCACCCAAAATGGGTAAAATAAATTCAAAACCAAGAAAATATCGTAAGTAACATCCAAAACCTTGCTTGCTTAGCAAGGTTTTTTTATATTTTTCTTTAACAAAAATCTTGTCAAACAAATCCTAATATTCTAAACTCCACACAAACAAAAAGAGGAGAAAATGACAGGCGTAGAACTGATAAAAGTCAAACCCGAAGATGATGGTATGCGTCTCAATCGTTGGTTTTTGAAATATTATCCTGGATTGTCGTTGGGGCGATTCCAAAAACTTCTGCGTACAAAACAAATTAAAGTTGACGGCAAACGTGCAGACACCGGACTAAAAGTGACTTCCGGACAAGAAATTCGAGTCCCTCCGCTACAGGAAGAAAAAGCAGCCCCACGACGTGCCGAAATATCAAACAAAGATCAAGAATACATTCGTCATTTAGTTATCTATAAAGATGATAATATTATCGTCCTCAATAAACCATCCGGATTAGCCGTACAGGGCGGAACAAATATGACACGTCACATTGATGGATTATTAGACGCCTTAGCTTTTGACAAACAGGAAAAACCGAAACTTGTTCATCGTATTGATAAAGATACGAGCGGTATTTTAATTTTAGCCCGCAATCGTCAATGGGCTGATTTGTTAACAAAAGCATTTAGAGAGCATACTCTTCAAAAAACGTATCTAGCTCTTGTTTCCCCTACTCCCAAACAAAACTTTGGAGACATTAAAGCGCCTTTAGAAAAAATCGGAGAAAAAGTAACTGTTCTGGAAGATGGAAAACCGGCACATACACATTTTGAAATAATTGATGCTATCAGCAATAAATTTGCTCTTTTAGCAGCAGAACCTTTAACCGGTCGCACCCATCAAATTCGCGTTCATTTACAATATATAGGTTCTCCAATTGTCGGTGATAATAAGTATTTTCAAGGCGAAAAAAGAGAAAAATATTCTCTGCTGACAGATAAACTTCATCTTCATGCATACAAAATTGACCTATCTGCATTATATAATAAAAAGTGCTTGATTAAAGCACCATTGCCGGAGTATTTCCGCCAAGATTTAGATAATATTGGAATTCATTTTAAAGGATAATCTTATGAAAAAATTTATTAAAATCATTTTCTCTTTAATTTTAATTATTCTTGTCGGTACAGCTATCGGGGTTTGGTACTTTATTCAAAACTTTGATTTAAATTCCTATAAAAAAATGATTGAAGAACAGGCCTATAATTACACCGGTCGCCAATTAAAAATTAACGGCAATGCTCATCTCGGTATTTCTCTCATTCCGACACTTGTTGTTGATGACATTACGCTTTCAAATGCCTCTTGGGCACAACATCCCGACATGCTTAAAATAAAAAATCTGAAAATAGAAATTTCAGTTATTCCTTTACTCAACAAAGAAATTATTATTAACGATATAACGCTTGTGGAACCTCAAATTTATCTGGAAAAATCATCTGCCGGCATGGAAAATTGGAACTTCTCAAAACCACAAGATACTTTTTCTTCTCTACAGACTTTAGCTTTTGCTCAATTAGAGCAAACTTCGGATAATCAACAAATCGATAAAACATCTCCTTTACCTGATTTCATTAAACAAATTTCTATTAAAAATATCGGGATAGATGACGGTTTTGTTCAATACATTGATGAACAATCGAATCAAAAACAAGAGCTTTATATCAATTCTTTAGATTTCAGTATGCAGAACCTGGATTCTCCGATAAATGCCCAAATCAACGCTATTTACGAAAATAACCCGATCAAAATGGCTTTAAAACTAGGGTCTTTTAACACTCTTTTCACACCTGATAAACCATTTGCTATCGATACGGACATTCAAGCTTATAACTTAAAAGCTTTAATTAACGGTAATCTTTTCAATGTTACAGAAGATATCTCTTTTGATGTTATGGCGGATATTACCAGTCCGAATGGAAACTTTGACTTGCCGGCAATATCTGTTCAAACGGGACTAAAAGGTAACTTAACAAAGGTTATTGCAACAATTAAACAATTATCTATTGCTGATAACATTATCAGTGGAACATTAAAAATAGATATTTCGAAAAACATTCCACAAATCGCAGCCATCTTAAAAAGTCCAAAAATTAATTTACTGACTTTGCAAACAAAAAAAACAGCATCAAATTTTACTTTCATCAAAGACGCTTATGCGCTTGAATCTGTTCCAAATGAGCTTATTCCCTATGACACACTTCGTTTGCTGAATGCCGATGTCGTATTGAACATTCAAAAACTTATTATCGATAGTGGTATGAGTGCAAACAATGTCGCCCTAAACGCCTCTTTGAAAAACGGCATTTTAAATATAAAACCGCTTACCTTAGACTTTGGTTCCGGTAAAATAGATTTAACAGCCGTATTAAACGCCTCAAATCAAACTTTAAGTTTGAAACTAAACAGTAAAGATATTTTATTACAAGATTTACATAAAGAATTTATTGTTGATAATAATGAAGATTTTGGTATTTTAAGCGGCGGCAAAACCTTGCTGAATATGGATGTTTCTTCTCATGGAAAAACTTACAGACAAATAGCACAAAATATGAAAGGACAAATTATTGCCATTTTATCAGAATCAAAAATTCAAACCGGAAGCTTGCAGTTCCTAACAAATAGTTTTGTTTCTCAACTTCTAAATGTTTTGAAAATTGACACTAAAAAAAGTGGAACGATGAAATTGCAATGTGCTGTAGCTAGAGCAGATGTTGCCGACGGAAAAGCCGTTTTTCCAAACGGAATAGCTTTACAATCTGATAAACTCACTTTATCCAGTGACGGAAAAATTAATCTTTTAAATGATAAAATTATGTTCACATTAAACCCAAGCTTCAGCCTTAAATCAGGTATAGCTCAAGCCTTAGGTTCTTTGATTAATGTTGGCGGAACTCTTGAAAACCCACAAATTGTTTTAGACGATAAGCAGGCCGTAAAAACTTTAGTTAGTATTGCAACAACCGGTGCTGCAGGTTATATTGGTTCCCAAACCATAACCTCTGATAGTTCTCCTTGCTATACCGCCTTAAAAAATACAGCTTATCAAAAAAATGTTCCCCAACCTTCTGCGGCATCAAAAGCGCAACAACAAGCTATTAGCGACACAAAAGCCGCTTACAAAGAAACCAAAGCAGCCGTTAAACAAGAACTAAAAAACATCGAAAAAAACACAAAAGACTTCATTAATATGTTCAAAAGGAAATAATAATATGTCTGTTAATCTTAAAAAATCTGTTTCAGAAATTGCAAAAGATCGTCAAATAATCATCGAAAAGCTGGTTAAATTTAGCCTAACGGATATGTTGTTATTCTGGAGCGCCAATGAAGATCTAGCAAAGCATCAGCAAAAATTATGGCTGCCGGTATTAAACTGGGCAAAACAAGATTTAGAAACAAAATATAAAACAACAAAAACTTTAGACGTTCCTGAGCAGGATAGTCATACCGGAGAAAAGCTCAAATTATTCTTACAATCTTTATCAGATAAGGAATTAACGGGATTTTACTTTGCCGCACTTAATATGCGCTCAGTTTTACTGGCAGCCGCGCTGGTTAAAGGAAAAATAACAGCTCAACAAGCTTATGAGGCCTCTTGTTTAGAAGAATTATGGCAAGCTGAAAAATGGGGAAACGATAAAGCCGCCGATTGCCGTCGCAAAAGCTTATTAGAAGAATTAAAAGAGATTGAAACGTTTGTAAAATAATGCAAAAAGAAGTCTTTATAAAAATACAAGGTCGCGTGCAAGGCATAGGTTTTCGACGCTGGGCAGTTGCTCAAGCCGAAGAAATCGGGGGCATTTCCGGTTGGGTCCATAATGAAACCGATGGCTCTGTTGAAATAATGATGCGTGGCGAGGAAGAAAATATCGATAAAATGATCATTGCCTGCCAAAAAGGGTCTCCTTTTTCTCGCGTAGATCGAGTATCTTTCATTACCGGACGTTGGAGCTGTTTTTTACCACCAATTGAAGATGGTGTTTTTAAGAGATTTTAGATATTCCCGACCTGCAGATAACGCCCTAATCGATAATTCTTTTATAAAATCTCATCTAATGTATCGAGTAGTAGGCATCAAAGGCAAAAGTACCGCAGCGTACATAAGAAAGTACGTGAGGACACTTTTGGCCTGCAGATAACGCCCTAATCGACCATTCTTTTATAAAATCTCATCTAATGTATCGAGTAGTAGGCATCAAAGGCAAAAGTACCGCAGCGTACATAAGAAAGTACGTGAGGACACTTTTGGCCTGCAGATAACGCCCTAATCGACCATTCTTTTATAAAATCTTAGATAATGTGCCGAGTAGTAGGCATCAAAGGCAAAAGTACCGCAGCGTACATAAAAGGTACGTGAGGACACTTTTGACCTGCAGATAACGCCCTAATCGACCATTAGATAAGATTTTAACGAGCACCTACTAAAGAAACGGATGATATTGTATCTCCCATTCCGACTAAAGTAATGGGTTTTTCAACCAATATTGTCGGAACAGCAATAATATCAAAGCCGGCATATTGAGAAAGTCCTGTTTTTAATAAATTTTTATCTTCAATAATAGCGCTTATTGTTTCTAATTCTTTAATTCCAATATCCGAAACCTTCTGACCTAAAGCCCATAATAAATTTTCTTTTTTGTTTAGATTACCGGTGCCGGCTTTACCTGCAGCTACGGTCGCCGCCAAAATCATACCATTACGATTCTGTTCTGCCGTTACTCTAAAGCTCTTATTTTGAATCGTTAGATATAAGCCAAAGAAATGTAGTTGAATACGAGGCGTTTTCAAAATCTCTTTAACGCGTAACACCGCTCTGAAAAGATTTTCAGCATGGCAATCCTCGTTGCAAATTTTAGCCAATTTGTCTTCACCGATAACTTCCAAAATATCTATCAACTCACGTTCATTAATTCCTATAGAATCAACATTTGTCGCTAATTTTTGAATAATCGCTTTTCTGACTTCAATATCTTGCGTTGATGCTATTTCCAAATGAACCATCGCACCATGTCTGTGCCAAGCATTAATAATCGGCAAAACTTTCTCAACCAATGCAACACCATCATTATTAGCAGTCAAAGCATGCATACCGGATAAAATAACATAATCTGCCTTGCTGTTAGTTGTTGCTTTAATGAAATAATCATCTACAACCAATCTTAAATTTAATGGATCATACGTCGCAATAAAACGATTCGATTTAGGACAAACAAACTTAATTCCTTCTAGTTCTATCTCATCTCCTTTATCAAACTCTACAATCCAATGGATCATCGGAATATCTTTTGAACGATTAATTTTATATGCCGGCTTTTCTTGTCCGTTTTCATCAAAAGAAACTATATTGTCTAATGTTAAAAATTGCTGAGCCTGTTCTGCCGGCAATGAATTTGTATGAGCAATAACTTTTTTCACACCGAGAATACCAAGAACATTTGCAACGATTCCGCCTTGTCCACCCATTTGTAAACGGTCATAACCAAGATTTTCTTTCATCCAATCATAGACTGTTTTTTCCTCAGAAAGCCACTCTTCGGCTATTCCACCGCAAAAAGACTTAAAAATTCCCTTCAAAACATCTTTGGGTTCCAAAAGTTTTGTCTGTTTAATGTCTTTAAGTTCTTTTAATGAAAGTCCTTCCTTTTTTACTAACTCGGCCAATCTTTTACCGCTTATTTTCAAAACAGCATCAACATTTGTATTAAAAGCCGTAACAGCTGTTTCAACCTGCTCTGTTTTATACAAAGTCAACGGCGCCTGAGCAAAATAATCTTGCCAAACGTTTTTTATTTCTTCTGACATTTTTTATTCCTTATTTTTTAAATTATTGACTTTCATTTCTGCAAGACTATAAGCCGCAATATTTCTGATGGCCTGTTTAAATGCCAGGAAGCGACGCGTATCGCTTAACCATTCCTGCAAAAGCTGATTTTGTTTTATATCATCATTATCTGAAGATTCTATTAATTTTACAGCACCTTTTAATTGCCCGTCATTAACTAAAACCGCTAAATCTTCCAAAGGATGTTTTTGTTCTACCTGCTGAACGCTCTCACCTGTTTTATTAATTTTGATATATTCATTCAATTTATCATTCAAACGAGCTTTCCAATCCTTAGCGACCTCTTCTTCAGGCTGTTGCGCAGCTGCATATATTTCTCTGAAACGACGAAGCAACATATTTTTACAAGCAATTCCCGTACGAGCATCTTCAGAAATAACAGCAACATCTTTTTTTATCGGTGCCGTTGCCGGAGTTAATTGATTCAAAATTTCTGCTTCATAAATAAAATCCCCACCTTCTTCAGCAGCTTGTTTAACCAACATTGCCGCACTTAAAATTAAAGCACCGTCATCACTGATCTTTGCCAATTTATCAAGACGATTCTCAAGCTTATCAACACGTGTCAACATTCCTAAAACAATGGCAGCATCTGCTTTTGAATCTATGACATTTAAGTTTTGTTTTTCTAAGCTTTCTACTTTTTCTTCAAATTTTGAAAGATCAGGTTCGGGAATATTCAAAATTTGTGACTGTAAAGAAGCTACCTGATTTTGCAATTGTCTCATCTGAATACCTAAGACTTCATTCTGTTCTGATAATTTTTCATTCGACTGCAAATACTTCTGCCAAACATTCGGATTTTGATAAAGCCAATATCCTCCATATCCTATAATACCTAAAAAAGCACATCTGATAACCCAGGTTTTTATATCCATAATCAACTTAAATGTTGTTTTTTGTTCTTCTGTAGCTTGAGGTGTCGTATCTGCTTTACTCATTTTTCAAAATCCCTTTACATTAACGAATGATTTTTATATATAACATATATATTAAAAATAAACATAATGGAATATTTAAATGATTGTTTTAGGCATAGAAAGCAGTTGTGACGAAACAGCCGCAGCAATTGTTAATGATAAAAAGGAGATTTTGGGACAAAGCTTGCTCTCTCAAGAAGAGCATAAAATTTTCGGCGGTGTTGTTCCCGAAATTGCTGCACGATCACACTTGGAACACATTGATGAAATTATTGAAAGTTGCCTAAAAAAATCAAAACTATCTTTTGATGATATAGATGCTATTGCTGCTTCTGCCGGTCCGGGATTAATTGGCGGCGTTGTTGTCGGCGTTATGGCTGCTAAAGCTTTAGCTCTTGCCCTAAATAAACCTTTTGTTGCCGTTAACCATTTGGAAGGTCATGCTCTTTGCGCTCGTTTAACCAGTAATGTTGAATATCCATATTTATTATTACTGGTCTCAGGTGGTCATTGCCAAATTTTAATTGTCAAAGATGTCGATGATTTTGAACGACTGGGAACAACGATTGATGATGCTGCAGGAGAAGCTTTTGATAAAGTTGCTAAAATGCTCAATCTTGGCTATCCTGGCGGTCCGATGATTGAAAAAATGGCCTCTGTCGGAAATGAAAACCGTTTTGTTTTACCACGACCTCTTCACAACTCAGGAGATTGTAATTTATCTTTTTCTGGTCTCAAAACAGCTGTAAGAAAAATCATTGAATCTTACGCTCGCGACGGAAATATCGCTCATACCATTATTAACAAACAGGATACGGCTGATATTTGTGCTTCTTTCCAATATGCCGCCACACGCAGTTTATGCGATAAACTCGAATTAGCTATAAATATTTTCAAACAAAAATATCCTAACGGCAAACATTTGGTTGTTTCCGGAGGTGTTGCCGCAAACACATATCTGCGTGCGCATCTCAAAGATTTAGCAGATAAAAACAATCTTATTTTTGCGGCTCCTCCTATTCAATATTGCACAGATAACGGTGTCATGGTTGCCTGGGCAGGGTTAGAAAGATTTGCTAAAGGATACACAAACAATCTCAATTTCAAACCCCGTCCACGTTGGCCTTTAGATGAAAACGCCCCTAAAGCAGCCGGTGCAGGAGGAGTAAAGGCTTAAATGCGAAGCACCAAAGAAACTCTCGAAATCATGAACATTTTTCGCGAAAGAGAGCCTAATCCTCGTTGCGAATTAAATTATACCAACGCCTATACACTATTGGTTGCTGTTGTTCTCTCCGCACAAAGCACAGATAAAGGTGTCAACAAAGCAACGAACGATTTATTCAAAATCGTCGATACACCTCAAAAAATGCTTAATCTGGGCTTAGAAAAACTCAAAACGCATATCAAAACTATCGGCTTATATAACAACAAAGCTAAAAACATTATTGCCTTGAGTGAAGAATTAGTGAGCAAATATAACGGCATCGTTCCGGAAAATCGAGAACACTTGGAAAGTCTTCCCGGCGTCGGACGTAAAACTGCAAACGTTGTCTTAAATGTTTGGTTTAATCAGCCAACCTTAGCTGTTGACACCCATGTCGCCCGCATTGCTCATCGCCTTGATTTCAGCCACGGCAAAACGCCTTTGGAGATTGAAAAAGATTTAGTTAAAGTTCTTCCTGAAGAATATATCAAAAACACCAATCATTGGTTAGTGTTATTCGGACGATACATCTGTAAAGCCCAAAAACCGGATTGTCTTAATTGTCCAATAAGTAAATACTGTCATAGCCAAGATAAGCGGCTTTAAATTCTCTTTACTTTTTAGCAAAATACTATATATTCCCCTTTATCAAACTTATTATTAATTTAACAATTATCACTATGAGCAAAATTAATTTAGAAACAAATTGGAGAGAATTACTGTTTGTTCTCATTACATGCTTTGTTCTGATTATCTCTTGTGTTATCTTTGCCAAACACCCCTCAATGGAATCCTTCTTCAAAGGCTGTTACATTTTAGCTGTAAGCTTTACTGCAACATTCTTCTTTTGTGGCGGACATTCTCTGCCCAATGAAAAAATCTGGAAAACTTTTGGAGACACCGTTACCGTTTGTTTAGGAATTATGCTCATAACACAGATAATCTTAACAATTTTATCTGTTCTGACATTTGACCTCATAACAGTAAAACAAGGTTTTTTAATTTTTATCTCCTTGATTCTACTCTATTTCCTCACTTTTGCTATATTTGTTATCCAAATATGCGATTACAAAACAAGCAAAGAACAGCAAAAAGAATTAGCCTAATAAAAAAGCCGCAAAGATACATATCTTTGTGGCTTTTTTGTATTTTAAATAATCCTTTAATTTGCTTTCATATGAGCTTTTAACGCTGAAATAACTCTGTTCACGGTATTTTCAACCTGTTCCTCTTTTGTTTCTACAACAATATCAGCTTCCGAATAATAAGGATATTCTTCCTTAATATACGATTCGAGTTTGTTTTTCAAATGATCGTCACACCCTTCCAAAAATGGACGATGCTTACGCCCTGCTGTTCGACTATAAAGGATATCGATATCCGCTTTAAGCCAAACTGTAACAGCGTGCTCCTTCGCTAATTTTCTTGTCTGTTCAGCAACAAAAGATCCACCGCCTGATGCCAAAACACAAGGCTCCCCTTGCAACAGGCGCTTCATAACACGCTCTTCACCGGCACGATATTCTTTCTCTCCAAAACATTTAAGGACATCCACCAAAGACAAACCGGCTGCTTTCTCAATTTCCTGATCACCATCAACGAATGGAAGATTCAGCTTTTTTGCCAACCGCCGGCCGACACTGGTTTTACCGCTTCCCATCAAACCGACTAAAAGAATTATTTTATTTTTTATCATCATCTTCAAAATTTTTTATATTTATTTCACTATTAATATGTTAAATATATAAACAGATTCATATTTCGCAATATTTTTTTAAGGTTATACATCATGAGACAACAAAAATCAAAAATTATCTATTATCTTATCGGATTTGCTTTGTTAGCCGGTTTGTTTTATATCGCAGCACATGAAATTCCTTTTAAGACCGAACATGTTCAACAACCTGTTGCTAATGACTTTTTAGCAAAATAATCATGCAACGGATTCTTTCTGATTTTCTTGAAACGTTAATTGCCGAAAAAGGCGCTTCTGTTAATACGGAAGAGGCTTATCGTCGCGATATTGAGCAATTTTTAAATATTGAAAATATAAAAGAACCGATACAAATTACATCACAAAAAATAGCTGATTTTATGTCTTTTTTAGCAGCAAAACCATCCACGCCCAAAACACAGGCACGAAAACTTTCTGCTATCCGGGAATTTTGCAAATTTCTACTTTCTGAAAATCTAATCAGTTATAATCCTTCATCTGACATAGATAGTCCAAAGCCAGAAAAGCCATTACCAAAGTTTTTAAATGAGTCAGAAATGGATTCTCTGATTGATACCGCAAAAAATCATCAAGACATAAAACATCGCCGCATTGCCGCTATGTTAATTCTGATGTATCACTGTGGTCTACGAGTTTCAGAGCTTGTATCCGCTCCTATAAATTGTATTAATTTTGCAAAAAAACAAATAACTATTTTAGGAAAAGGCGCTAAAGAAAGAATTGTTCCCGTTTCGGATGCCGCTCTTGAAGAAATTGAAGACTATTTAACTTTTCGCCATTGTTTTATAAAAGGCAAAGAAAGCTCTTGGCTGTTCCCTTCTCTTTCTTCAAAAGAAGGTCATATTACGCGTGATTCTTTCTATAAACACCTCAAAGAACTGGCTACAGAAAGCGGAATATCTCCCTCACGCATTACCCCTCATGTTTTGCGCCACTCTTTTGCAACACAACTTCTACGACACGATGCCGACCTTCGCTCCGTTCAAAAAATGCTCGGTCACGAAAGTATTACCACCACAGAAATTTATACCCATATTATCACAGATGAATTGATTGAAACAGTGCAAAAATTGCACCCATTAAGTCATAAGAAAATCTAATTTTTTTCCTGTATTTCCCAAAGATGCTGAAAAACGCCTCCTGCAGTTAATAAATCATCAATCCGCCCTTCTTCAACAATTTTTCCCTTATCTAAAACAATAATCCGATCCATTTCTTTAAGCGTTGATAAACGATGTGCGATAGCAATAACCGTCTTTTTCTTCATTAAATTTTTCATCGCTTTTTGAATATATTTTTCTGCTTCACTATCCAGAGCCGAAGTTGCCTCATCTAAAACCAAAATCGGACTGTTTTTCAAAATAGCCCTGGCAATAGCTATTCTTTGGCGCTGACCGCCGGAAAGTTTAACACCTTTTTCTCCCACTTTCGTTTGATACCCTTTCGGCAAAGCCCTAATAAACTCATCGGCATAAGCTTGTTTTGCCGCCTTTTCTATTTCTGCTTGTGTTGCTCTTTGATGACCATAAGCAATATTTTGACTGA
>CAMOQT010000001.1 GCA_946623145.1 uncultured Azospirillum sp. | reverse complement strand
CCATTCAAATCAACGGTGAAGCCGCCTTTAACACGACCAAAAATAATACCATTGACGCGTTCGCCGGAATTGAGGCATTTTTCAAGATCTTGCCATACTTCTTCACGGCGTGCTTTTTCACGAGATAAAACGATTTGTCCGTCTTTATCTTCATATCTGTCAACGTAAACTTCGATTTTATCGCCGACATTGAGTTCAGGATTTTGACCAAATTCACGAAGAGGAATACGGCCTTCAGATTTTAACCCGACATCAACCATAGCGAAATCAGGAGTTAAACGAATAACAGTACCTTTAACAACAGAACCTGTTAAGGAATTTTCACCAAATTGTTCATTTAACAATTCAGCAAAGTTTTCAGTTGTTTCAGGAATTTTAAATTCTGCGTTTGTCATAAATAAATATATTTCAAAAAATGCCGATCCATGCTTTTATAAAAGCGAAAAAAAACGGATGGACTTGCGCGAGGTTAATATCTGAGATGTCGCGCCCCAATACCTCAGACACGCTATTTATACAGCCAACATTTTATTTTTCAAGAGTTTTTTAAGAATTTTTGAGTTTTTTATCAATTATTTTTAAGCAAAAATTAAAAACATCTTCAATAGACATTTCAGAAGTATCGAAAACAATAGCGTCCTCAGCTGGTTTCATTGGCGCTGTAGCACGTGAAGAATCACGCTCATCACGAGATTTCATGTCTGCTAAAACCGTTTCAAAATCAGTTTGAATACCTTTGCTTTGAAATTCCTTAAAACGACGCATAGCACGGACTTCCGTAGAAGCAGTAATAAAGAATTTTATATCTGCGTGCGGACAAACCACTGTGCCCGTATCACGTCCGTCATAAATAGCACCCTCAGCCGGTGTTCCGTCAGCAAAAACAGGATTTTTCGAAAAATCTTGTTGCATTTTTAGTAAAGCTGCCCGAACTTTAGGATGAGCAGAAACAATAGAGGCATAGTTTCCCCCGATGGCTGAACGAAAATCAGGATTCTTTGCTAATTCATGCATATGAGTAAAAGTCAAATTCTGAGCATATTTTTCAGCGGTTTTTTCGTCCTGAGGATCTTCGTCGTGGAGATACATATCTAACCCGACGGCACGATAAACCATACCTGTATCAAAATAAGCGAGTTTATATGCTTGAGCTAAAACGCTGGCTAAAGTCCCTTTGCCGGCAGCTGCTGGTCCGTCGATAGTTATAATCATAATATATCCTCTAATAAGTCAAACTCTGTTTAGTAAAATTTAACACATATCATCTAAAATAAGACTATATTTTTAGAGTTATACAGAGTTTTTAAATGGGAAAAATCAGGCTATATATTTCTCAGGCTTTAACAGTTAATCAAAAAGTGGTTTTAGAGGCGCAACAAAGTCACTATTTGTTAAATGTAATGAAGCTCAAGAAAGGGGAAATTTTGAACTGCTTTGATAATCAAAGCGGAGAATATAGCTGTGAACTTCTTGAAATCAGTAAAAAACAGGCCGTTTTAGAAGTCAAAAACAGAGAGAAAGAATATATGCAATGTCCGGATATTTGGCTTTTGTTTGCTCCGGTAAAAAAAGATAATACAGATTTTATTATTCAAAAAGCAACGGAACTAGGGGTTCGTAAAATAATTCCGGTGTTAACTAAATACACAATAACGGAACGGGTAAAAAAAGAACGCTTTTCAGCTCAATCTATTGAGGCTGCAGAACAATGTCGGAGAACGGATCTTCCTGAAATTGAAGATATTGTTAAATTAGAAGGACTATTAAACAATTGGGATAAAAAAAGAACTCTTTATTATATGGATGAAAGTTTAAGCGGACAATCTGTAAAAGAAATATTTCTAAAAGCATCGGCTCCATGCGCAATATTAGTTGGACCGGAAGGTGGATTTTCAGAAAAAGAATTTATATTCTTGAAAAACCTGCCTTTTTCTAAAGCCGTAAGTTTGGGAAATCGTATTTTAAGAGCAGAGACAGCAGTTGTTGCAGCTTTATCTTGTTGGCAGGCAATGAGCGGAGATTGGCAATGAAGTTTTTAGTAGCAGATGATCATGAATTGTTTCTGAAAGGATTAGAGTTAATCCTAATAGGAAAATTTTCTAAGGCACAGATTGTGCTGGCTCATAATTATAATGAAGTTTTTGATAGAATTTCAAAAGAGAATGATTTTGATGTTATTTTAACAGATTTGGCAATGCCGGGTGATGTTTGGAGTAATGCAATTCAAAAAATACACGAAAAAGTGCCGGAAACGCCAATTATTATTCTATCAGCTATCTTTGATAAGGAAATAGTCCAGAAAACCATAGAAATAGGAGTTTCCGGCTATTTATCAAAGACATCATCCCATATGGAGATATTAGAAGCTTTGGATTTGGTTCTTTCAGGGGGTGTCTATCTTCCGACAGATTTTCTCCATACCCAACAATTAGAAAATGATAAATTATTAAAAGGCTTGTTAGAAGCAACGACAACAAGTAAAACATCTGACAAGCATTTAACGCCAAGGCAGAAAGCGGTTTTAGAGTGCGTATCCCTAGGAAAATCCAATAAACAAATAGCTTATGAACTTGGTTTAACCGAAGGAACAGTAAAATTGCATATAACAGCAATCCTCAAAATTTTAGGCGTTTATAATCGCACGGCAGCTGTTATTGAAGCTGCAAAATTAGGCTTAATTTCAAATCCGAATGAACATAAGTAGGTGAAAAATGATAAAATTAATTAGTGAAGTAGAAGCAGAGCAAGAAAAAATACAAGAGCAAATGGTCAATGATTACCAAGATAAAAGGTTGATAAAATCAAAAGATTTTCCTCAACCTATTTATCATACGGCGATATATCCGAATTTATATAAAGAAGAAAAATGGTTCCGTTTTTTCAGCTCTAAGTTAGTTAATAATATTTTGAGTTTGTTTACGAGAGAAAGAATTATAAATTCATTTATTGAAGAGATTTATCCTCGGTCTAAAGTTCTGCAAATGGGCGTCAGTTTTGGCGATGAGTTAGAAGCCGTTGCTGATCAGGTCGGATTAAAAGGGAGATTTGATGTCATAGATATTAATGGGGCTCAATTGACTTATGCGTCGGAAGCTTTAGGAGATAGCTACCCACAGGTGAAATTTTATCATTATGATGCTGAAGATCCTTTGCCTGAAAAATATGATACAATCATTTGTTATATGCTTTTACACGAGTTGCCTATTGCCAGCAAAATAAATGTTGTAAACAATGCCTTAAACAGTATAGAAGAAAACGGAAAAGTTATTTTTGTTGATTACGGTAGACCTAATGCATTACATCCGTTGGCATATGTTGTAAGAATGTTTAATCGGTTGTATCAGCCTTTTGCGGAAAAATTATGGGATAGAGAAATAGCCAGTTATGCAGATAGAGATCTTGATTTTAACTGGAAAAAACAAAGCTTCCTAGGCGGAATGTATCAAAAAGTCATCGTAACCCGTAAAGGTAAAGATCAGATACTTTATTAGTACTATAAAAATTTTCTGGAGTTAAGAGCTAATTGGATTGTTCCTTCATCCATATAATCAAGCTCTCCGCCCATAGGAATACCTTGCGCCAGAGTTGAAATTTTAACAGAATACTTCTTAAATCGGGATAGAAGATAATGAGAGGTAATCTGTCCATCTACGGTAGCGGGGAGGGCTAAAATAATCTCTGTAACAGTTCCTTGAGCCAGCCTGTTTTCAAGAGAATCAATATTTAAATCTTCAGCAGTTATTCCGTCAAGAGCCGATAATACGCCACCAAGAATATGATATTTTCCCTTAAAAAACGAAACACGCTCCATAGCCCATAAATCAGCAACATCCTGTACAACACAAATGATACTACCATCTCTTGTTTCGGAAGAACAAATAGAACAAGGCGTTTGCGTATCATAGTTACCGCAAATTTCACATGTCTTTATGTTTTCTGCGACATCTGTTAAGCTCTGAATCAAAGGCAACAATAAAGCCTCTCTCTTTTTTAAGAGCTGTAAGGTAATACGACGAGCTGAACGTGTGCCAAGTGAAGGAAGTTTGGCAATGAGTTTAACAAGTTTTTCTATTTCTGTTCCGGACAATATTAAAATCCTTTAAAATGGCAGCTTTAATCCACCTAAATTAAGACCGCCTGTAACTTCTTTCATGCCATCTTCCATTAATTTTTCGGCTTTGTTGTGAGCATCATTCATGGCAGCAACAATCAAATCTTCTAAGACATCAATTTCTTCGGGAACAAGTAAAGACTTATCAATGTTGATTTTTTTTGTTTCAAATTTACCATTAACAGTTACTTTAACAAGTCCTGCACCACTGGCGCCTTCAACTTCTTGCAAAGAAAGTTTTCCTTGAGTTTCTTCCATGCGTTTTTGCATCATTTGAGCTTGTTTCATTAAACCTTGAATATTCATCATGATTCGTTATCCTCATCAAAAATTAAATCAGTAGTTGATTCTGTTGTATCCTCATCGACAGATAAATCAGTAGATTTTCCGCGACGCGTTAAACTTTCAATTTTAGCACCTTTGAATTCAGCCATGATTGCCCGAACCAAAGGATATTCCATAACATCTTGTTGTTGCGCTTCTAAAGCGGCATTTTCTTTATCCGCTAATGTTTCCCCCATTATTCCTTTTACAATATCTATCTTCCAACTGTGTCCGGTTGTTTCTTGAAGGGTTTTAATAAGATTAGAAATAAAATCAGGGTGCGCATTTTCTGCTATTGTCATCTCAATAGCACCATCTTGAAAACTTTTAACACATACATCATGTTTAAGTGCATACACTAAAAGCGGATATTTCTTCTCTTCTAAAAAATGAACCAAAGCTTCAATAGAATTGATCGGCTCAACATCTGATGTCTGTTCAGAGAAAGACTTTTCCTCGGAAACGGGGCGTTGTACAACAGAAGTTTCTTTATAAACGGGAACTCTTATTTCAGAGTTTTTTTTTATGTCATTTAAAAGTTCAAAAGGTGTCGGCAGAGAAGCAGAATAGGCAACGCGAATTAAAATCATCTCCAAAGCATCAATTTGAACAGGAGATGTCTGAATTTCGCCAATGCCTTTAATCATCATTTGCCAAATTTTAGAAAGAACAGCAATAGAAGTATTATCTTTCAGTTTGGCGCAAAATTCACGTTCAGCTTCACTGACAGAACTGTCATTAATAAAACTTGGTATGAGTTTAACTTTAGCTAAAAGATGTGTCAGAGAAATTAAATCTTTTAGCAAGGATAATGGATCGGCCCCGTTTTTATATTGTTCTTGCAAAGAAATAAGAGTTTGTTTTGTGTCTCCGGCGATTAAACTTTCAAAAAGATCAAAGGTCTGAGTTGCGTCAGCTAAACCGATCATTTCCTTAACAATATCAGCTTTAACCACACCTGCACCCAAAGAAATCGCTTGATCGAGCAAAGACAATCCATCGCGGGCAGAACCGTCAGCAGCTTTAGCAATCAAATGTAGAGCTTCTTCGTCAAATTTTAATTTTTCTGCATCGGCAATTTTATGGAAAAGCTTCAGTAAATCCTCAATCGTAAGGCGTTGCAGATCAAAGCGTTGACATCTTGATAAAACCGTAACCGGAACTTTGCGAATTTCCGTTGTTGCAAAAATAAATTTTACATGAGCCGGAGGCTCTTCAAGTGTTTTAAGCAAAGCGTTAAAAGCACTTTTTGAAAGCATGTGAACTTCATCAATAATATATATTTTATAACGGGCATTTGTCGGTTTATAACGAACACCATCTAAAATCTCTCGCATATCATCGACACCAGTACGAGAAGCCGCATCAAGTTCCAAGACATCGATATGACGTCCGGCAGCGATGGCTTTACAATTTTCGCAAGCATCACAAGGTGTGATTGTCGGACCGCCTTTTCCATCTAATCCGGTACAATTAAGTGCTTTAGCAATCAAGCGGGCTGTTGTTGTTTTTCCAACACCGCGAATACCGGTTAAAATATAGGCATGATGTAAACGATTATTTTTTATGGCATTAGTTAAAGTCTGTACCAAAGCATCTTGTCCGAGTAAATCCTCAAATTTTTGAGGACGATACTTGCGGGCTAATACGACGTATTGGTTATCTTTGTTTTCTTCTGCCATTACATTTTCAAAATAAAAGGTGGAGAACAAGTGACCTTAAGAGCATTCGTTACGGCTGCTTTCTTCCGAACCTGACCGGATTGGCGACGTCTTAACCCATTGTCCTCCGTTGATTTAAACTCTTTATAATATTGTCGATATTCAAAATTTTTGCAAGTGAAAAATCACAGCATTAACACTAATACACAACAGTAGATTCATTATCTGCATTTAAGCGATGACCAAAAATCATCATTTCTGCCGTATCGGTATTTTTGCCATAAATTGCCGGTTTAAATGTAATCGGCGCTGTTTCTTGCTCTAATGAGGTTCCCGGCAAAAATTTACGAGGTGCAGCATCTACAATATAATTACCACTATCACGAATTTCCTTAATATCTAAACTATGTTGATTTTGACCATTGGCGAAAAAGCGAAAGACACCATTCAATCCAAGATAACCTTCAGGGTTCGTTATTTTTTCCTCTAAACCATCTGTTCCACGGCGAGAAATTGCTGAGGCCAAAGCAACGGCATCATATCCGAAAGCATATAAAGAAGATGGTCTTTCTCCGAATAATTGGGTGTATTTATTTACAAAATAAGTGCTGTTTTGTTTTGATAAAGAAGGATACCAACTTCCACGCATGGTCGTTTCTTTATTAAGATTTGTGTTGTCCCAAATAGAAGTTCCTATAAATTTAACTTCGGGAGAAAAAACATCATAATATCCAAACATTGCAACCGCAGATTTTAATGTTGCGCCATAATCAGGGATGAGAACGGCATCAAATCCAATATCTCCGTAGCTGTCATATTTGTTTAGTTGGTTCATCATTCTTATAGCTTGAGGATCTCCATTAGTAGCTGCAGTTGAATACTGAGCTTTTACTTTCTTTAAATTGTTTTGTCTGGCATCATAATGTGTCATCTGTTTAAGTAAATCAGTAAAATCAGTTGTTCCTGGAGTGTAAAAACCAATAGCGGTTATAGAAACGTTATTTTTAGCGGCAGATTTAACGGCAGCTTTTGCAACGGTGATACCTGTATTGTTGTCAGGTAAAAGCAAAGCAAAACGGGATCTTCCTTGCTGTACGGTATAAGAGATAATACGATCAACTTGTTCATCAAGCAACAGTCCCATAGTATAAATGCCATCCTGCAACACTTCCGAAGCAGAATTAAAGGCTATAACAGGAATATTTTTATTTTTAGCCGCAGGTGTAATGGCCTGAACAGAAGAACTGAGCATCGGACCAATAATCATTTCAACGCCTTGATTTAAGGCGTTTTCTACAGCAACAGAAGCCCCTTCGGGAGTTCCTTTTGTGTCGTAATATTGCAAAATTAAACCATCGTCATTAATGTCTTCAAGAGCCATCATGGTTGCGTTTTTAATGCCATTTCCTTGTTTTGCAAATTCACCGCTTAAAGGAAGAAGCACACCGACATGAAAATCTTTGCGCCGAACAATATTAATATCATTGGTTTCCGTATATAACTCATTTTGTCCCGAACGACTAAAAATACCATTAGAAGCACAGGCACATAAAGTTAAAACAACTAAAAGAGAAGATATTTTTTTTAACACTTGCTTTTTATCCTAAAATATAAAATCATATAGCAAAGAAACTATATTAAAAAACCGAAAAAGTAAAGTAAGATAATGAAAAGTGGATTATATATTGTTGCATCACCCATCGGAAATATAGGAGATATATCTGAACGCGCTGTGCGAATTTTGAAAGAGGCAGACGTAATTGCCTGTGAAGATTCTCGTGTGACCAAAAAATTATTCGGATTACTTGGAATTAGTTGCGCCAGAGAATTTATTACTTATCAAAACTATAATGAAGAAGAACAATCTCCCTTATTGCTGAAGTTGTTAGAAGAAGGAAAAAGCGTTGCGTTGATTAGTGATGCTGGTTCTCCTTTAATATCCGATCCGGGGTATAAAATAGTGCGAAAATGTCGGGAAAATAATATTTATGTAACCGCCATCCCGGGATGTTGTGCTGTTATTGCTGCTTTGCAACTTTCCGGACTGCCAACCAATCGTTTTATGTTTGCCGGTTTTATTCCCAATAAAGATAAAGCACGTCAAGATTTCTTTAAAGAATTAAAGGAAATTAAAAGCACGATTGTTGTTTATGAAACAGCTCCGAGATTATTGAAAAGTTTAGAGGTTATAAGAGATTTATATGGCCATCGGGAGATTGCTGTTGCTCGAGAATTAACCAAAATGTATGAAGAATGTATTCGAGGAACAGCAGAAGAGCTTATAAACCATTACACACAAAAGCAACCTAAGGGAGAAATTGTCATAATGATTTCTCCATCACAGGAAGATAAAACCGAAACAGCCATAGATGTTCGGCAAATATTAGCTGAAAAAATGGCAGTAATGCCTTTGAAGTCAGCCGTAAAAGAAGTCGTTTCAGAATATGGCTTAAATAAAAATGATGTTTATGATTTAGCACTGAAAATAAAAGATGAAAAATAATCTGGCAGGACATCTCGGGGAGCTTATGGCGCGTAACTATATGCGACTGTTAGGATATCGTGTTGTTGCCAAAAATTTTATAACAGGAAAAGGTACACATAGCGGAGAAATTGATTTTATTGCTGCTCGGGGTAAAACCCTTGTTTTTGTTGAGGTTAAAAAGCGTACGGATATAGAAACAGCGGCATATGCAATTAGAGAAAAGCAACAACAACGTATTCGTAACGGCGCAACGGCATTTCTGCAGAAAAACCCGCAATTTTCCGAATACGACATCAGATTCGATGCAATTTTAATTGCATTTCCATGTCAAATAAAACATATAGAAAATGCCTTTTAAAATTAAACTCTAAGCCAATAAAGACATAATTTCTGAAGCGATTTCGGAGGAAGGGTAAAGAATTTTGCCTCCGGTAAAGGTTTCGCAATTTTCTTTAAGTAAGGTTGCGTAGCCGCCATCGAACAATGATTTGGTAAAACGAAGGTGCTTAGGTGTCAACCAATCATGACCCTCAAAGATAAAAACGGGTTTTCCCGTTCCGCAAGCTTCGCAGCACATTGAAACAGAATCTCCGCTGACAACAATATTATCTGCGCAAGCGTAATACCCCATTAAAGGATTTTTATCTTTACTTCCCCACAAAAAGGAATGGGCCGGAATATCCTTAAAAATCTCGAGCATAACTTTTTCAGCCTCACTCCCGGTTCGGCGAGAATCTGTGATAAGTAAACTGCCGCCGATACGAGATTTTAAGTCTTTAATCTCTTGAGCCATGGCTTTTGCGTTTTCTAAAGTAAAAGGTTTTCCTTTAATAGAACCGCCTATAATAACAGCGGTCCAAGGTCTGGGAAGGGAGGAAAAATTACTTTGCCATAAATCTTTAGCCTCATCTAAGGTTGCTTGAGTAACGCGATGCGGCGAACCGACAGTAAAATGGAAGTTAGGTAAAAATTTTTTATTAGCATCATGTTGCGGTAAAAATATTTTTGCAAATTTTTTAATACCGAATTTTCCGGGAAACATCAATTGAGTTAAAATAATTTTGGGGTGTTTTTTCTTTAAAAATAAAGCGACAGGAACTGTGCGGCGGCTGGTTGAAAGAACAAGATCAGGAGTATCCCCGTTGAGAATTTCAGGATTAGTGATTCCCAAAAGAGAAGCTCCGCGAATAAAATTCGGTAAGGCTGCCCAACGAGAATATTTTAATTCTTTAGAAACAATTTCAAATGAAGAGGTGTTGATTTCTTGCATAACGCCTTTGGCTTGCCCGACACTTCCCATACGATTATCTAATAAAACCCAAATAACTTTTTTCATTATCCAGAACTCAATAAATTGTTTTTTTACATTTTCTGTGTTAATCTAAAACAAAAGAAAAAGCAAATTATTTTTTAGAGGAGAAAATAAATGCTGAGAATATTTGTTGTGTTATTAGCTTTATTATGTGCTTATCCTGCTCAAGCTCAATATAGTGCTTCTAAAAAAGCGCAATATGTAGCAACGTTAAAAGCTGTAACAAATTATAAAATAGAAGATGAAGAAATTATTAGGGATATCGAGAAATTGCGTGAAAATAGAAGCTTTACTGAAGATTTGCAAAGAAAACTCGATAAATTAAGCAATCGCCGCACCAAAGACGGAACAAACCGCAAAATATTAAAAATACTGGAAAATGCCGGTGAGCAGATATATAAATTACTGGATTAATAAAGCCTTAACTCCTAAAGAGTATAATCGTATTAAATATCAGGAGATAAGGTAATGCCCAAAACGTATAATAGTAAATATTTCTTCGGTAAAATAAAGAAATTACAAATGATAATTCGCCAAATGGCAAATTACAAAAGCATAGACGATATGTTTTTGGGAAAAGAAAAAAATATCGAATTAAGCTCGGTTAATCAGGTTCAAGGACGCGAAAAATGAGAAATATAATTCTAATTATGACATTAGTTTTTTCTGTCTCCGCTTGTGCGGAAATGCGTCCTGTCGAAACAGTTGAACCTGCATATTTGAGTGATGATGACCGGTTTTTAGATAATGTTCGTATTAAAAATTCGGACGAATACGGCATCACCTATGAATATAAAGATGTTCGTATAGATGAGATCGCATATTTAGCTTCCGAATATTGTTACGAACAAAATGAGCGTAAAGCCGTTTTGTATGATTCTCAATTGTATAAAAACTTTTCCCGTCGCGCGACTTTTCATTGCCTATAAGTTGCAAAACGAAAAAGCCTTTCTTATATCTATATAAAGAGAGGATAATTTAGGCAAAAATAATGAACAAAGACTTATATAGCATATTAGGTGTTAGTAAAACAGCAAGCGAAAGCGAGATTAAATCTGCCTACCGAAAACTTGCCCGTAAATATCATCCGGATTTAAATAAAGATAATCCTGCAGCCGCAGATAAATTTAAAGAAGTTTCCTGCGCCTATGATATTTTAGGAGATAAAGAAAAACGCAAAAAATATGATAACAAGGAAATAGATGCCGATGGTAAACCAACGGGCTTTGGTGCCGGATTTGGTGGTGGTAACTATAATTACAGCGGAGGAAACCCATTTGAGGCGGGTGCTGGAAATTTTGATTTTTCTTCAATTTTCGGTGATGATATTTTTTCTCAATTTAGTGGTGGCGGTGGTTTTGGTGCCGGATTTAGCGGACGTTCCCGTCCAAGAAAAGGACAGGATATCAATTATACCATGCAAATTGACTTTTTAAGTGCAGCACGGGGGGATGATAAGGCTGTTTCTATCCAAGGAAAAAGCATTAATATCAAAATTCCGGCAGGAACGGAAGATGGACAAACGCTGAGATTAAAAGGATTAGGGTATCCAAGTCCAAATGGCGGAGAAGCCGGAGATGTTTTAATCACACTGAAAGTCAGTTGTCATCCGTATTTTTGCGCGGAAGGAAAAAATATTGTTTTAGAATTACCGGTTAGTTTAAAAGAAGCTGTTCTTGGGGCAAAAGTAACGGTTCCGACAATTAACGGCAAAGTGGCCGTAAAAATTCCGCCTTATTCAAGCAGTGGTTCTAAATTACGCTTAAAAGGTCAAGGAATTAAAACAAAATTCGGGCAGGGAGATGAAATTGTCACCCTAAAAGTTATGATGCCGGAAAAGAAAAATGCAGATTTAGAAAAAATCTTAAAAACAATGCCGGATGAAAATGTAAGGACTTTTTAATGCTTTTAGACGCTCTGCAAAAATTTGAATGGTACAACGAACCGGAAAACGTCATCTTTCGTGATCAAGAAATGCGGGTTCAAGCCAGATCTCAGACAGATTTTTGGCAGAGTAAACACCATCAATACGGAAAAGATAATGGACACTATTTCTTTACACGTAGAGATGACAATTTTACATTTATTGCCAAATGGAGTTTTGATGAAAATAAACCTTATGCCCAATGTGGCGTAATGTTGCGAGTTGATGAAAAAAATTGGATCAAAGCCTCTATGATGTACGACAATCCTCAACGGCCGATGCTGGGGAGTTCTGTAACCCAGAGCGGATATTCTGATTGGGCGGCACAAGATATTCCGCAAGGGATAAAAACAATATGGTTTAAGATCAAAAGATTTCAGGGAGATTATCTGATTTATTATTCCTTAGATGGAGAGAATTATAAGCAAATTCGTACAACACATTTAATTAATGATATGCCGGAAGTCAAAATCGGAGCCTATATTTGCAGTCCGGGGGCAGAAAATTTTGAAGCATCCTTGTCTGAAATAGATTTTATTGAATAAATTTGTTTATTTTGTCTATTTACAGATGCTGAGAATTATGATATAAAGAGCATCCCTAAAGTATAATTGTTATATTAAATAGCCTATGAATAAGGAAAAACTACGCACGCTTTCCGATTTTATGTGCGAACACCAAATTGGTGTATCGGAAATTAAAGAAATGGCAGATTATGCCGTCATCTTCAGAAACATTCCTTTAACGGAAATACCTGTTCCCATGACATACGCAAATGCATATGCGAATGCGCGTCAGGCGGGAAAAGAGATGATGAGTGCCGCTCAAGCACAAAAAGTTTACCAAAATTTCGAATTGGCAAATCAAATGCTTGAAGCGCTAGGTGAAGAACCAATAAAGAAATATCTTTATTGGCTGAAAGATGAGGCTACAAAACCTTATTTGGCAAAAGTCTTTGACTTCCGGATAGGACAGATAAAAGAGCTCAAAAAAAGCGAAAGCTTCAGAGTTCGTCTTTCCTAAAATTTAAACAACTCAAAACTCCTAAGTTCTCTGACTTGGGAGTTTTTTGTTGAGAAAATGGCACTAAATAATAACATAATACGAGCAACATCCTCTCAAAACACTTGCTCCGACACTAAGCAAGAAGTTTTGCATGAGAATATATAATAAGACATAATGAGATTTAATAGTTTAAGAACCGCTTATAGACGCCCGTGCTGCGATTATAATTGTTTCACACTATTATAATTTTTTGTTTCATAACTTCTGTTACTATCAAATAACATTCTGTTAAGTCTAAGACAGTACTGTTATTCCATGATAATCATACATCTATAGCTATATTTTCATCACGGAATAAATGAATTCATACTCAGGATTCTAGATGTTATTTATTAACAAAAGATTTATAAAAAAGTGAATCTTTCTGGCGATTCGTCGCAAATCAAGACACAGATTCGTTTTGAGTCAAATCAAAAAAAATTGCGACTCTGTTTTTTCAAAAATAAGAATCGCAATTTTTAATAAAACAAGACTAAGTTATATTATTTGTATTTCGTCTCGCCCTTACGGCTTTTATGGCTTTTGCATCCATGGTCAGAGGTTTTCTTTGACCTTTTTTTGTTAACTTTCTGGCGTATTCCATCTCTTCTTTTGTTTCTGAAGGAGAAACTTGCGCCACCGGTTGAAAAGAAACTTTTGGAAGTTTAACATCAAGTTGAATAGGATCTTTTAAAATAACTTTTTTGAGTTGTTCACGATTAAGATAACTCTGAAACATTTCAAAAATTTGATAATTTCCAATCATTTCTGTGATATCAAAAACATAACCTCTTTTAGCACCTTTGGTATAATACTCATCAATATCAGCGACAGCTGTTCTATTAAAACGAACTGTTTTACCTTTAATACTATCTTCCGGTGTTAATAAGGTATCAACAGCGACAACATTAGAGAAAGTCGTTGTGTAATGATAGCCGCTTCGACTGGTCTTTGAGTGGGGGAAAACCACGCAAACAGCATAAGGATTTTTCTTATAAATTTCAGCAAGCGTTTTAGGAATATCGTTTGTTTCTTTTTGATCTCCAAAATTAGCTTTTATATCTCTGATAATTCCGGAGCAGGAATTAGGAGAAGTCAAACATTGTATTAATAATTCGTATTCCTTAAAATCATAATCTTCTATTGTTTCAATTAAAGAACCCAATCCGGCTGTTGCACAGAAATATGAAGGATCAACGGATAAACCACGACTTTTATATTGGTCAAACATTTGATGTAATTTTTTTCGTTTGGCTGCTATTCCCTTGGGCTCCACTTCTTGTATATCTTTATTATTTTTTATAATAACATCCCATAGAGTAAAAGCGAACTCTTTTTGCCGTTCCATAATAATCGCTCTATGCTTTTCTACAAAATCAGCATAATCAGGATTGTTTTTTGTTGTGCTGGCCATTGCCAACAATCCGATGGGCGTTCCTTTTTTTTGAGTGTTTTGGGCATGCATACTTATTTGTGCATTTGGCGCTGACATAGCAATGAGTTTTAAGGCTAAAGCTAAAGTCATTTTTTTTGCAAAACGAGAAATTCCGAATTCTTTATCTAAACGGTGCCATCCTCGAATAGTTTTCAGTTTCAATATTTTAGCTTCTTTGAGAATTTTTTCCCAAAGTTCATCATATTTTTCTGTCATTAGCATTCTCTGTGTTTTGGAAGATTAAAATATAACATTTATAATAAGTAATACAATAATATACCAAAACAAGCGAGGGAGCATTAAAAAAAAGAGTTTTCCACATAAGAAGAACATAAAAAAAGATAAAAGCGGCTTGAAAAAAAATAAGGCTTAGATTATAAGAACAATTATGCGTCGGCGTAGCTCATCTGGATAGAGCAACAGTTTCCTAAACTGTGGGTAGTGGGTTCAAGTCCCGCCGCTGACGCCAGACAAAAACAGCTCCTTTTATAAGGGGCTGTTTTTGTATGAATGTTGCGAGGGACTTGAACCCACGGAGTGGGCTGGAGGCAAAAAATCAGTCCGGTGAACTGATTTTTAACGACAGGCGCAGATTTGTTAGGGTGTGAGAAGCAACAGCGCAACGAAACAACCGTTACAAATCAAGTGACCGAAACGAGTTATTATTGCGATTAAACGCAATAATTATGAGTAAGACTTGTGCCGCTGACGCCATATAAAAACAGCTCCTTTTATAAGGGGCTGTTTTTGTATGAAGATGATAAGATGTTAAACTTGTTTATATCCCTTTCTTTGCCTTGACTATCTAAAGAATACCGCTATATTTTCCCTACAATTAAATTATTTTATCAATTTTTAAAACAAATTATTATGAAAAAACACCTTAATAATGAGGTAATCTATCAGATTTACCCGTACACGTTTTATCATGCTCCCGGAAGCAAGACAGATCCATACAAGGGGGCTTACGGTAATCTTAAAGGGATTACGGCTCTGGTAGGGTATGTTAAGTCGCTGGGGGTAGATGCAATTTGGATGACGCCGGTATATCCATCCGGTGGACATGGCTTCGGTTACGATATCACAGATTACTGTGCAATCGATCCGAAACACGGCAATCTGGATGACTTTAAGGAAGTTTGTGATGCTTACCATGCAAACGGAATAAGAGTTTATCTGGATCAGGTTTACAATCACTGTTCAACAAAAAATGAGTGGTTCAAAAAAAGTGTTGAGCGTATTGCCCCGTATGATGAGTATTTTGTCTGGGCAAATCCGAGAAAAGAGGGAGATAAAATTTTCCCGCCAAATAACTGGAAAGCTATTTGGAATTCTATCGGAAGTGACGACAGCGCTTGGACTTGGCACCCGTCTCGAGAACAGTATTATCTGCATAGCTTCGATTGGAGTATGCCGAATTTAAATCTGAACAACCCTCTCGTGCAAGATGCAATTCTTGAAGTATCAAAATTTTGGTTAGATTTAGGTGTCGATGGTTTCCGGCTTGATGCCGTGGCGCATTATGCTTGTGATCCACAACTGCGGGATAATCCCCTGTATGCCGATGGCAGACAGATGCGTCTGTATGACATCGATACACCTGGTGGGGCAGCCTTTATTAACCGCTTAAAAGATTTGTGCGACAGCTATCCCGTTCCTAAAACATTGCTGGCAGAGTATTCGTATGACAAAAGTCCGGAAGGATTGGCGAAAGCCTGTGAAATTTTTAGAAACAGTCGATGCAATGCGTTCTTTACCGGTGCTCTCAATGAGAATTTGGGAAAGTTCAAACAGAACATCAGTGACGAATTTAAAGTTTCACCATACGGAGAAAAGCTGAATTGGGCGTTCTCTAATCATGATTTGGAGAGAGCTGCGTCACGTGTTTTCGGTGCAAATGTTACCCCGACCAAAACCAAGATGCTGATGAGTTTGCTTCTGACGCTACCTGGAAGCGTGTGTATCTACCAAGGAGAAGAATTGGGCTTGCCCAATCCGGATTCAATTGAAAAATGCAAAAACAAAGCCCATGATCCGCTGGATATATGGACCTCGTATGGAAATCCGTGGGATGCCGGTCGTGCAGGCTTTGCAATGAGTGATAGTCGCGATGATCCCAGTCGTAAACTGGCATTGCATCCTGCGGCAATTCATTATCGCTATGCTGTTTCTCGTCAAAACGATGAAGAGTCAATGTTGAACTTCACGCGTAAGATGATTGAACAGCGTAAGCATAGTATTTTTAATGAATACGGAAATGTTTACTTCTTGGAGTATCATGGGGATGAGGTGTATCCGTACATCCGGACAAATCAAGATGAAAGCATTAAGATTCTTTGTATCTATAACTTTAGTAGTTATGGTGCTGAGGTTTGGTATGAAGGTAAACGCTATTACTTGAAGCCGGAAAGTTGGTTGCATCAAAAAGTTTAGAAAAAAACCGCTAACATTGTGTTAGCGGTTTTTTTTATTTTTCAGCGAGCTTATCTAAAAATTTGATTTGAATATCTGCGATTTTTTCAACACTATCCACCACAACGTATTCGCCGGAAGCGTGCATCCCTTCTCCTGTACCTGAATGCATAATTACGATTGACCCCTTAACGGCAAAAGAACGAGAATCTGTCGCACCACCAATGTGTTCAAACTCTATTTTTTGCCCTAAGATACTTTCGGCAAAGGCTTTATAATCTAAAATGTAAGGGTTATTTTCATCCATAACGACAGGCGTGCTCTCGGAAACAATTTTGTAGATGACGCCTTTTTCCATACATTTATCAAGGTTTTTCTTCAAATTATCAACGCTAGAGGTTTCCGTTAATCGAAAATCACACAAGGCTTCAGCATGGTTTGAAATAATATTTGATACCTCTCCGCCCTTAATGCTGGCAAAATGAACAGTATCTTGCCATTTATTTTCCGGTTCAGGTAATTCTTTAGAAAAATAAGGATAAATCTTTCGGATATTTGCGCAGGTCATTATTAATTTTTCATTTGCATCAATTCCTTCCCAAGGTGTGGAACCGTGAGCCTCTAAACCCTCGGCAATAATTTTAACAAAGACAGGATTTTTGCATTTGCTGACAATTTTTAGAATATCGCCACCGACATCGTTATCTAAAACAATTTTAGCGGAGATATTTGGATGAGCAGCCATAAAAGCATGTGTGCTGGCGCTTCCTTTTTCTTCATCAGTTGAAAGAATAATACCGAATCTTAAATTTAATTTATTTTGCAAGACATGGAACATTGAATTAAAGGCAACGGCAGCAAAAGATTTCATGTCTAAAGTGCCACGTCCGTACATTTTACCGTCTTTTATATAAGGTGAAAACATTTCGTCTGCGGCAGGAACAACATCTAAGTGTCCGAGAACAATAACGTCAAAGTCTTCAGTTTCTTGATTTCGAATAAATAAAACAGGTGATGTTCCTTCATATCTGCAAATATCGACAATTGCACCGCTATTCTTAAATAGATTATCACAATAAGATAAGCATTTATCTATTTCAGACAAATTTCCGGTTTCTGTCTTAAAGCGAATTAATTCTTGGATGGTATCTAATAAATTCATTTTATTTTTTCCTATATTTTACGTTTTGTTCACAATCTTGCATTATATTAAAAATAATATGATAAAAAATAATTAAAAAGGGTGCGACATGAAAGTATTTTTCTGGAGTATAGTATTAAGTACCTTACTATGCACGTCCGGTGTAAAAGCAGAAGGCCTGCCGGATGATGGTGAGACGGGTTTGGCTTTGCCGCGTATGGTTTCCTTACGTTCGAATATGATTAACGCACGCTCCGGTCCGGGAGCGAGATATCCGATTTCATGGGTATATCGTCAAAAGCAGGCTCCGGTTGAGATTACCGCTGAGTTTGAATTATGGCGGAAAATTAAAGACTGGAAGGGTGCAGAATCTTGGGTGCATAAATCTATGTTAACCGGTAAAAGAACCGCCAAATTGATAACTCCGGGAGAGAATAATATCTATAACGCCCCGGACTATAAATCAAAAGTGATTGCAAAAGCCGAAGAAGAGGTTGTTGGTGTTATAAAAAAATGCCCGGCCGGAAGTGATTTCTGCTTGATAAATTTTGAAAATAGTGTAGAAGGTTGGGTTCCTCGAAATAATTTATTTGGTATTTATCCTAACGAGGTAATAGATTAAAAGTCTCCTCTTATTTTAGATAAAAGTTGTGCATAAAAATATATGTGCTTGCCAAGAGTCGCAGTTTATTTTATCTAAAATGAGAGGGGTTTATTTTATGAACAAAACAGGTTTTAGAACGTTTGTTTGTAGTTTTGTTTTTACTTTATCTGTCATTATAGGGGCAGATAGAGCTTTCTTTTATACCCCTGAAAAGACTGAAGAAAACCTCAAAATCCCTCACAAAAATATAGCGTTATTTTTCAGTCAATCTCATCCTCAAACATTTTCTTCTCAAACAGAGCCTGTATACAAAGAGGTGCTAAAAACCCCTGAATTTAAGCCTGAAGAGCTTAAAATAGCACAGAATATACCGGCTTTGCCGTCAGAATACTCGGTAAGCGATATACCGGAATTGTCTGATAGTGAAGAAATACCATTAGTCATTGAGGACAAGCCGTTATCGGAAGAAGTCTTAGCGGAAAATGAACCTCAGAAAGAAGAGGTAATTCCTGATGTGCCCTTGGTTTATGCAGGGCTTGAAAATAAAACGGAGGCGCTTGCCGGAGCGCAAGAGGAAGTCTTTCCTATTGAGATGGAAAAGACGGAAAATCTTCCGGTTGAGTTAGCTTCTGTTGAGCCTCGGCTGCCGGACTTGACGGGAAAGCCTGTCATTATTAAGGCCAATAAACAAATTATTAAAATTGATAATTTGAAAAAGCATCACGAACGATTACGCCAAAAAGAAAATCCGGAAGAGATTAAATTGGTAGATAATGAAAATGATGTTATTCCATTGCAGAATGATCGGAAAAAAGAAAAAATCTCACAAGAAAGTGTAGAGCGGCCGTCTGATAATCAGATAGCGTCATTGGATGGCGGTGTTTCTTTGCCTGAGGCTGAAAATCAGGTTGTTGAAAAAGAGCCTGAAAATCGGCAGTGGCAAACGATGGCGGAAAAACACCACACGGATAGTCCATGGATAGTGGCTAAAGGAAGCAAATATGTAAAAAACAAAAAACTTCTTAGTGAAAAGTTTTCGTCGGAATCAGCAAAGAAAAATGCAGAGAAATTGCTGCCTTCTAAAGTAACAGATACCTCTAAAACGGCTAAAGTTGCGGTTCAGGATAATTTGTTAATACCTATCCCGCAAGATTTGCTGGATGAAGAAGATCTCGTTCCGGATATCAGTAATGATGAAGGGAAGCTTTCTCCGCCGGCAAAGAAAAACAAGAGTAAAGTTAAAGAAAAGAATGAAAATTCTTTTTTGGATAATATAACATCTGTTTTTTCTAAGGAAAATCGAGATAAAGCTATCAAGAACTTAAAAGAAAAAACAAATAAGTTGATGAACAGTGAGCAGGTAAAAGAGACGGAAGAAATTCGCCCGCAAATTTTGCCTACGGAAATTCGTTTATCGTTCCAGCCTAATCGTGCTGAAATTTCAGGGCAAACGTTGCGTTGGATACAAGCGTTTGCGCGTAAGGCTGTCGATGAAAAGAATGTGGGACTTGAAATTCGCATAGATGGATCAAAAGCGTTTGAATTACAACAAAAACGTCTAAATCTACTCTATAATATTTTAACGGCCAACGACGTTCCTTATCAAAAAATAAATACTGTATTTGTTGATCGGGAGCCGAATTCTTTTGTCGTGAGAACGGTTAAAATTGTTACGGAAAAGGATAATAAAAAGGAAGATGACAATTGGAAAAGATACTATCAAAAATGGTAGTTTATGGTAGTTGGTAATAAGTCCGTCTCGGTGCTTGATTATTTAATTTTCCAACTGTATGATAAGAAACAAAAAAACACGTAGGAACTCGGATAATGAATATAAAATTCAAATTTTGCATAGTCTTTTTAATGTTAATTATTTCGGGCTGTATGGGTACTTTGACACAGCCGATGGATTACCCTGATGATCCTGATTGTACGGAAGTAACGTCTGCAGGTCCTGCTGGCGGAAAAGCTGATTTTGTTCCGTATACTGATGTGGCTGCGGATTACAAACAATATGGCGAAAGAACGCCTCGTGATCAAAATGTTGTAAGAACAGCGGCCGGAAGCAATATGTCTGCGTCTATTCCGCCATCAGTAGATGAAGAGGTTGAAGAGTATGATGATGCTGTTTCTTCAGAAGATGATGGGGAAAATCGTGAGAATGTTCAAAATCCGGAAGATCCTATAGAAGATTGGTTGGCCGAAGAGGGTCAAAATCTAAAAGAATTATTGGGAGAGTGGAGTGATAGAGCTGGATGGAGATTGGTTTGGAAAACAAATCGTAATTATCCATTGACGGCCGGTGCTATGTTTAGAGGGCGTTTTGCTGATGCCAGCGCAGCTCTAATTAGAACTTTTGCTCGGGCAAAGCCGGCTCCGATAGGAACATATTATAAAGGTAATCGTGTATTAGTTATCGAAACTAAGGAGGATGAGAATGCGTTTGAATAAAATAACCTGCAGCGGCCTTTTGGCTTTTTTAGCGCTGGGAATAACATCCTCTTGCTCTATTTCTACAGAAATGGATGCGACAGTAGAGCGCGATATTGAAAAAACGACGGTTTTAAGCGAAAAAGCTAAACTTCCATCTAAGCCTATAGCTGAAGATGTTGTTCGTGTTAAAAATGATATTTGGCTTGGTGATAGTAGTGAAATAGAATATGATGGGCAGCCTCTTCCTGCAAATTTTGAGACTAAAGACGGTGTAACATTAATTAGCAATCGTCCGATAACATTATATGAAATCGGAGATATGATCAGTAAAATTACGGCATTACGTGTTAGTTTTGCCGGAGATATGGATACAGAGGCTCGTGCTAATGCAACAACCAATAGACCCAGTCCTGACAATATAAATGTAGATTGGACTGAGCCGGATAAGATGCTGGTTTCTTATCAGGGGCCGTTAAGTGGCTTATTAGATGAAGTTGGTTCTCGTTTTGGTGTTTGGTGGAAATATGATAAAAAAGAAATCTATTTCTATAAAAACATTACAAGAACATTCGTTTTATATAGCTTACCTAGTGAACCGAGCATGAATGTAACGGTCGGTGGTTCTTCAAGCGGTAGTGGTGCTAGTAACTCTTTAACAATGACGAATGCTGCTAAGTTGGAATTCTGGTCTAATATTGAAAACTCTATTAAGTCAATGGTTGAACAAAGTGCTCAAATCAGTATGGATTCTTCAAATGGTACAGTTGCTGTTACGGCTAATCCGAACGATATTAAGAAAGTTGCAAAATTTATTAATGAACAAAACGCTCGTCTGTCTCGACAGGTTGCTATCAGCGTAAAAGTTTTGCAAGTTAATGTCGATGATAGTGATAACTTTAATCTTAGTTTGGCTGCGGCATTTAAAGATCCTGCAGGAGGAAGTTTTGGTTTAACAGGAATTGCAGGAGCAGGAGATGCAACGGATAACTTAACAATGTCTTTGGTTCCAAAGAATGTAAGTATAGATGCTGCAATTCAAGCTTTATCTAAACAAACAACAACAAGTTTGGTTACAAGCGGTACTGTAACGACATTGAATAACAAGCCTGCTCCTATTCAAGTTGTAAAAAAACAAAATTACATCTCTGAAATAACAAAAACCAACAGCGGTGGTGATTCTAACTATTATGATATTTCAACGGAAACGGAAGAAATTGAAACCGGATTCACGATGAATGTTTTGCCGCGTATTTTGGAACATGGTCGAATTATGTTGATGTTTAACTTAACATTATCTGATTTGTTATCATTAGATAAGGTTAATTTGGATAATGGTGAAACGGAAGAAGGCGGTTCTGCCGGTGGTCAGTATATTCAAAATCCGGTTATTGAGTCTCGAGGCTTCTCTCAAGAAGTGGCAATGACGTCAGGTCAATCTCTGGTTTTGACCGGTTATGAAAGAGTTGAGAATACAACAGAAAAATCAGGTATTGGTTCTGCTACAAACTCTTTATTAGGTGGTGGTGCAAATGCTGAAAAGAAGAGAAGTATCTTGGTTATTATCTTAACACCGGTTGTTTTGGAATCTCCATTAGATCCGGAATCAAGAATGCATAATATTTAAATCCATTAGGAAGGTATAAACAGTTGCTAGAAAACGCAAAATTATATGAACAAGACTTAGAGTCAGATGCAACGCGTTCGTGGGGAGCGACAACCGTCATTGACGGGACGACGTATGCAACAAGCTTATTCTGGCAGCCTTTGCAGAACAGGGATGACCCTTATACCGAAATTGAAGAAACGGCAGAAAGCGTATTAGAAGGCGCAGATCTTTTCGCATTTAAGCCTGGCAAGTCAATTCAGTATGGCGTGTGCGCTAGTACAGACGGTTATAAAAGAGGGTTACCTGCTTTAGCGGTATCTTTATCGACCGCTCTTGGTGATAAATCATCATTTGTTGCCGTATTTAAAGTTGATAATGGTTGGTGGTATTGTTGCGCCAGAAACGATATTATCTTGTCTGATGGTGATATGCTGTTCTTAAAGGAGGAAAACGCTAAAGAACAGTTTATGTCTATGATGACCGTTCCGGACTGGGGTCGAAAGATAGCACCGGCTGAATGGCATATCGAAGATACGCAAGATCCTGATTTGGCGTCGTTGATTACAAACGGCATAAAGTCTAAACTTCAAAAAATCAAGGCTATGCGAGGCCCGAAACTGTATGCTATTGTTGCTGTTTCGGCTATCGTCGGTTTTTGGTTGATATCGACGCTTATTACAGATGTTATCTTCGCACCAAAAAGGAAACCTGTAGTTGTTGCTCCGGTAAAACCTAAGGTGGTGAAACAAATTGAAGAAAAGCCTATTGTTATGCCTTGGACAACAATAAAAAATCCAAAACTAGTGCTAGAATATTGTTATAAGGATGTTATGCAATTAGTTAAAATTATGCCTCCGGGGTGGAGTATAGGGGGCATTACCTGTACGGCTAATGGCGTGACGGCGTCTTGGAGAAGAGAGGTCGGTCGTATTGCTTGGGTTGATAAGGCATTAAAAGAATCGGGTATATCTTTTGTTTCAAAATCTATCTCTCCTGACGGTAATGTTTTGATTGCGAGTACGTCTTATCCTGCTAAGGTTATTTCGTCACCTCCGGCATATAAGGGTGTTGAACTAAAAAATATATTGAATGACCTTTTTCAGTCTTTAGATGTCAAAATTATCTTACAAGAAGTTTCTGAAATGTTGAATAAAGAAAAAAAAGGCGGATTTATCGGAGGACCTAAGCAAAAGCCTACGATATATCGAATGGTGAAGTTTTCATTCGAAGGAACACAAAATCCGATAATTTGGAGAGACATATTAACAAAATTTTCAGGACTTACAATTGATAATATAAAATATGATAATGTATTAGGAATTTGGTATTATGAGGGGGCAATCTATGTTATGTAAATCTGTTGATATTGCAAAGTTCTCATTTTTAATGGTAGGGGTAAGTTATCTGCTGACAACAACAGCGTTAGCTCAAAACCCGCTACTGACACCGACGGAAGATGCAGCTCAAAATATACCAAATTTGGAGATTGCTATCGATAATAACGATGGTGATGAGTTGGATATTCGGAAGTCTGAAGAAGACGCTAATCCATTAACAAATAATGAACCAAATATTCAGCAGAAAGCAGAAGACAGTGCAGAAAATGCAGCCCCATCGCAAGATGATGTTGCGTCTTCCCCTTTATTTAAACAAGAGGAATCTTCTGTAGAACCGACAGAGAATAATATGTTGCGAGCCTACAATAATTTTGTAGATGAATCTGATAAAAAAGCATTTTATGAATCTTCCGAAGACGATGATTCTACTTTGGGTGATAAGATAATGAATCAGGTTAAAGAGGATTTATTCTCTCAAATGGCGGATATCGAAAAACAGACGAGTTTATTAACTTTGGAATTGAAAAGAGAAAAGATTAAGAATGAAATAGCCGCTATGAAGGCCGCTCGTCAAAAAGCAATAGATGAAGAAAAAGCAAAGCAACTCGAAAGAGAACGTATCCAGATAGAATGGGAAAAAGAGCAAGAAAGAAAATTAATTGAAGAACAACAACGCTTAAAAGAAACAGAGATTAAATACGAAAAACTTCGTCAGGAAAGAGTTTTAAAGGCGTATAAAGAGAGTATGCTGAAAAGCAATCAAGAATGGGTTGACTATAATGCTCGTATCTATAACCAATTGGTTAAAGAAGAAAATGCGCATAATGATTTGATTGCTAAGCAAAAAGAATATTTCAAATCTTTGTTGGAAGCGACATATAAGGCTAAAACAGCGGCTAAAAATGCAAAAGAAAAATATACGACAGAAATTGCAAATTTACAAACTCAAATAGCTCTTTTAAAATCAAAGTTAGAAGCCGAAATATCTGCTTCTGAAGAAAAGAAAAAGCAACAGTTAAGCGCAAATCCATTTGCTTTAGTTGATGAGGATGCTGCAAAGCAAAAAATTGCAGAAGAATATGCTATTATGGAGATTAGCGGTAAAGGAGATGCTTTAGTTGCAAAATTAATTAATAAAAATGGCGGAACATTTATGGTCAAACCGGGAACTATCTTAAACACAGGACATGTTATTGAAGAAATAACACAAACCTATATTACAGCAGATAGAGGTGGCGTAAAAGATTATTTATATTTCTCTGCGGGTGGAATTTTAGATAAAGAACCGTCTAAACCGCTTCAAAGTGTCGCAATGGAGCCGGAAGAAACAAAAGAAACCCCATCTACTCCGGCCAGAATTCCTAGCCTGAGAGAAGGAATGTTTGCAGAGTAATTTCAATGGCTGAGGAAAACGAAACAGAAGAATTGGAAGCAAAAGAAAATACCGAAGATAACACATCTTCAGAAGGTTCTTCTGAGCCTAAAAAGGAGAGCGCAGAAGAGGAAAATGAAGAAACTGAAGTAAATAAAGAGGGTTTAATTAACTCGCTGTTTACTAACGGAAATAAGCTTCTGACACTTCCAAATTCGCAAGTTATTTCTATTAATGATGATACCAGAAAATTATTAGCATTATTTTCTGATGGTCGTTTCCTTGTTGTCGAAACACATAAGTTTGATGGTCGCGTTATGAGCTTCCAGGCTCTGGCAAAACGAAAAGGATTACGTTTTAGTAAGCCGATGTTCGTAAACCAAAATGAGCTTGATGCTATTTACAGATATGGCGAACGTTCTGCTCCTCCTGAGCTTTCAGAAAAAGAAGTTCAGGAAAACCAATTACAAATGCAAAGAGACTTCGTTAACGTCGTTGCGCGAGCAGCGGCGGTCAAAGTGTCTGATATACACGTTGTTGTGGCTGATAGTACACAAATTATGTTTCGTGTAAACGGTATGATGCAGACGGTTATGGAATACGATGGCGCTTGGGGGGAATCTTTTGTTCGTGCAGCTTTTGCTTCTGCGGATATTTCAGATTCCAACTATGCTCAAAACGAATTCCAAGGCGCTCAAAAATTAGGTGCTACACCATTAAGAGGTTCAAACGGTAAATTAATGTTGCCGCATAACGTATTGGCTATTCGTTTACAATTTAATCCGATTGCTTTCGGATCACAATATTTAGTTATGCGCTTGTTGTATGCTGATGATAACCCTGATGGTAGTGGTGACTTGGCATCCTTAGGTTTTGGTGAGTATGAAGAAAATTTATTTTTCAGACTACGTTCGGTTCCGACAGGTTTAAGCGTCATTGCCGGTCCGACGGGATCAGGAAAAAGTACGACATTACAACGTAATATGATTAAGCTTTTGCAAGAAAAGAATTATGAATTAAATCTGATTACGGTGGAAGATCCTCCAGAGTATCCGATTCCGGGTGCGCGGCAAATGCCTGTGACCAATGCTAATACCGAAGCTGAAAAAGATGAAATGTTTACCAAAGCACTTTCAGCAGCGCTTCGTTCAGATCCGGATGTTATGATGGTTGGTGAAACACGTTCTTTATCTACGGCAGAATTAACGTTTAAAGGAGCCCTGTCTGGCCACGGTGTTTGGACAACATTACACGCAAACTCTGCGCCGGCAATTATAACTCGTTTACGAGATATGGGCATACAAAAATTTATGTTATCAGATCCTGAATTAGTTAAGGGATTAATATCTCAACGTTTGTTTAGAAAATTATGTCCGCATTGCCGTAAAAGCGTTAAAGATATGTTAGACAATCCGGCAGTTAAACGTCTAAAAGTTGCTTTAGGTGATTTTGGTGTGGAAAATACATATATGAGAGGTCCGGGTTGTAAATACTGTGATAACCGAGGAATTAAGGGACGTATTAGTGTTCCGGAAATTATTTTACCGGATGCAACATTCTTAGAGTTAATGATCGATAGCCAAACGCGTAAAGCGATTGACTATTGGACCAGTGATTTAAATGGAAGAACATTAAAAGATGCCGCAATAGAACGTATGTTAAAAGGACTAATCGATTTGGAAGAAGTAGAACGTTGGTGCGGTTTGTTGGATCAACGACCAGTTTATTAGGAGTTTAATATGGTAGAGGGCTCAAGAATATCGGGTAGAACGTTAAGAAAGATAAGTGCTATAGAAATAAAATACGCTCAGATAATTTGTTTATTTTCTAATAAAACGCGTCTAAAAATATATAGAAAATTGGCCTCATTGATGGCCAACCGATTTTCGTTAATGGATGCTCTGGATTTGTTGTATAACGGAGCAAGTGATAATGGTAAAAACCCATATGAACCGATGGCTATTGCAATTGTCTCTTGGATGAAGACCTTACAAAATGGTTTAACTTTTGCCGATGCGTTGCGTGGTTGGGCTCCGGGACGAGAAAGACTGATGTTATCAACCGGTGATGTTTCAAACCTCGAAAGTGCGTTGCTTAATTTGATTAAGGTGACGGAAGGATCTACTAAAATGATTCGTCCGATTGTAGGTGCTATTGCGTATCCGGCGTTTTTGATGATGATGTCTATTTTGATTTTATACGCAATCGGTGTCTATATGGTGCCGCCGATGCAAGAAGCTGCCCCGAACGTAAAATGGACAGGAACAGCACGCGATTTGGTTGATGTTTCTGAATGGATTCAGGTTTATTGGGCAATAGCGTTCTCAATACTTCCGGTAACAATGTTGGTTATTTATGCGACAATCGGTATTTGGACCGGAAAAATAAGAGTAATTTTTGACCGTTGTCCGCCATGGTCTTTGTATAAAATCTTTACAGGTATTAGCTGGCTGTTGGCTATGGCTGCATTGATTAAAGGTGGTACCCCTGTTTCAAGTGCAATGTCAACACTTCGCCGAGATGCAAATAAATACCTTCGTGAAAAAATAGATAAAGCTCTCCGTTTTATTAATAACGGTGATAACTTAGGTCAAGCTTTATATAAAACAGAGTTAGAATTTCCAGATAAAGAAATTATTTCAGATTTGGCGGTATACTCTGAATTGGATAACTTTGAAGAAGCAATTGATAATTTGGCAAACGATTGGCTGGATGAATCTGTCTATGTTATTGAACAAAAAGCTGAAATTTTAAATATGATAGCCTTACTTTCAATTGGTGGTATTATTGCTTGGGCCGTTATGGGCGTATTTGATATGCAAGATCAAATTACCAGTAACATGGGTAAATAAGATGAAAAACAAAGAGAAACTTATAATATATATATGGCTGAGTTCATTAGCAAGTATTTTGCTGATAGGTGTAATTCTTTGTTTTGAAAGACCCTCTTCAGAAATTGTTCAAGCTAATAAAGATATCATAAAAATGTCAGAAAATATTCGCGCTTACTATAGAAATCGTCCCGATTATTGGGGATTGAATAATAGTGAAGCCATAAAACTGAATTTATATGTCGGTAAAATGAATAACAATCAAATTTTGAACAATTTAAATAAAAGTGTTATTATAGGTAGCGATATTAATGGTAATCAAGTAATGCCGGGACAGCATAGTTTTGTAATCGGATATAAAGATTTGAATAAAAAAGAATGTATAGAATTAGCTTCTTTGTATTGGGCTGAGGAAGATAAATTAGGACTTATTTCTATGGCAATTCTGAATGATTCGGGGAGTTATGAATTTAGCTGGGGAAATAATGGATTGCCTTTGTCCAAAACACAAGCAAAGCAATATTGTAAAGAAGAAAATAATATTTTATGGGCATTTGAATAAATAATAAACAAAGTAATATTAAGAGATTTTTCATAAAAAAAAGGTATACTGTTACAAATAAAGGGCTTAAAAGAAGAAAAACGAGGCAACATAATGAGAGAGATGATCTTAAAAGCAGTTGCTAATCCTCCAAAAATACTGTGGGGGCCGTTTTTGCCTACTTTAATGAATCTCGGATTACAATTTCCCTTAATGTTTATTTGTATGGGAATTTGGAATATAAATCCGATATTTTTTATGGGTTCAATAGCTCTTGGACACATTTTTGTTGTATATATGGGGCAAAAAGATCCTCATATATCAACAATGATAATGGCTTTTGGACAAAGCCGCCATATTAGTAATAATATATATAAGAGTAAGGGGAATAAATTTGCACCCTGAGGAATTTGACTTCTTTTCCATATTTGTTCAAGGTTTAAGCAATATGGAAGTTTTAGTGGCAGTTGTTGGTTTTATTTCAGCAGCTGCGTTTGCTGGTGTTTGGGTAACAAGATTCGGTCAATATATTTTACCTCAACCGCGAGAGTCCAGAGTATCCGATTTTCTTCCTTTTAGTAAATTAATGGCTGATGGCATAACTATACGTTGCTATAACGGCTCTTTTGCCAGAGTTTTTAAAGTCGAAGGCGTAGATTTAAGTTTCGTTACTGAAGAAAAAGTAGAGTCTATGATGGAAGCCCGAAAACTATGGATTGACAGTATGGGCGAACTTCAGGTCACTTGTCGGGTTTTAACAATCCGTGATAAAATAGAAATGGAAGAAGATGAAGGAGATTTTGGTAACAAAATTCTAAGTCAAGTTTCTGAAACGTGGCACAATACATTGGATCAGGTCTTTAGTAACACTCATTATATTATATTATCCGTACCTGATCGAAACGATGCCTTAAAAGATTTAAATTATACATCTCAATCATTATTGGCGACATTAAATGATTATGGTGTCAAACCGATGTTTGAAACAGAAGATAGTCCGGCATCGGAAAGTCCTTTTTCAGTATTTAGCCGCATTTGCAGTCCGATAAGTAAACCTGAACCCAAGGTTGGTAACGCAGAAGGTTCTATGTTAAACGAAATGCTGACGGCCGACCATATCCATTTCACTGAAGAAGAAGGTGTTATCAAGTTTTTCTCCGGCAATAAAGAAAAATATGAAGTTGTTATGGGTATTCGTACTCCAGGAGATTATATGGATGAAAATATGATAGCAAGTTTGCTGTCAATTAATTGTGAATTAACGATGTTGCATAACATTAAACCGATGTTTAAGCCTAAAGCGAGAGCTTTACTGATGCAACAACAAAGAATGGCCACAGCAACAAGCTTTTCTGCAGATGTTGTTGCTCAATATGGTGAAGCTTTATCCGCAATTGAAGATAGTGATGCCGATTATCAAGCTTTAACGGAATATTCTATGGATATTATTATCCGCGGCGACAATATGGAAGATATTACTTTTGGTGAAAGTGAAGTACAACGTATTTGCCGTTTGTTTAGTGTAACACCTGTACGAGAAGGTTGGGTTGCCCAAGCGGCATTCTTTAACCAATTCCCAACCTATGATGTCTATCCGAGAACATATCGCTACTTGTCGAGAGTTGTTGCTATGGCTGTTTGCTTCGACAAACCGGCAGAAGGCTTTAGCAAGAGTGACTGGGGTCCGGGAGCTATTTCAATTTTCAGAACTACTGCTGGATCAGCATATCGATTCCAATTCCATGTTTCAAGCGAAGATGCTGCGGTGGCTCACTGTTGTATTATTGGTCCGACTGGACAAGGTAAAACAACTTTACTGACTTTTCTGGCAGGTCAGGCAATGCGTCACCATGATTTAAAGGTATTTTTCTTTGACCGCCACCGTGGTGCAGAAATCTTTACACGAGCCATTCAAGGGGCATATGTCGGATTTGATGGAGATGAGAAAAATGTCTCTCTTAACCCATTCGATTGCGCTAATAATCCAAACAACAGAGCATTCTTACGTCGGTGGTTGAAAGCTATTACTATGGTTGATGATGCTCTCTCAGAAAGAGAAATCGGTCGAGCGGTAACAACGGCATTTGATTATCTGAAACCTGAAGAGAGAATTTTGAGAAACCTTTACAAGAGCTGTTTTTCTCCGACAGGAAATATGCGTCGAGAATTATTCCGTTGGATAAATCCGGATCAATATGGTAATATTTTCAATGCGGAAAATGATAGCTTGGATTTGAGTTCAAAACGGTTTATGGCTTTTGACTTTACACATATTTTTGAGGATGAAACATTAGCTCCGGCCGTTATTAGCTATATTATGCATCGTATTCAATCTGAGGTCGGTGATACAGGTGTTCCGTCATTAATTATGATCGATGAAACGGCGCCGATGTTAAAACACCCGATGTTTAGAGACTATTTTATGATTGGTTTGCAAGAAGGTCGTAAAAAACGCCAAGCTTATTTATGTGCATTTCAACAGCCAAATATTATTGATAAACTGGGTGTTGGTGAAGTTATTCGTGGTCAATGTCAAACTATTATTTTCTTCCGGAATCCGCAAGCAATGCCGGAAGACTATGCAAACTGGAATCTGACACAAAGAGAGATAGATTTCATCTTTGGTAAATCATATCGAGATTTTCCTTATGCGATTCTGTTGTCTCGTCCGGCAACAGGAGAGTCTGTGATTCTAGACGTTGATTTAAGCGGTTTAGGACCATATTTGCGGTTGTATAACTCGAGCCGTAAGAATGTATTATTAGTACAAGATTTAATCAAGGAGTATGGAGAAGCTAACTTTGTTACAAAATATTTAAATATTGCGTGATTTGGCGAAATTTTGTTTCTAAAAGCAATAAATTTTGCTATTATAAAAAATAAAAGCTTCTTTCTTAAAGGAGGGTATTATGCATTTAAACAATTATGTCAAGACAACTATATTTGGCTTAGTATGTTTATTAAGCTCGATAGCCCTTGTTCCTACCGCTGATGCGTTTCCAACCGTAGATTTTGGAAATATTGCAAAAAAGGTGCAATCCGGTGTAACGCAGGTTCAGCAAAAAGTTAAAATGGTAACGCAATGTAAAGCAGTAACCCAAATCAATAATGCCATAGGTAAAGCCAAAAGTATGGCGGCGATGGCGCAAAGCAAAGCGGAAGAACTGAAAAAGAAAGCAGAAAAAATTAAGAAAATACAGGAAGAAGCCAAAAAGAAACTTGAGAAAGTTAAAGAGTTAAAGAAGAAATATGAAGAGCAAAAAGCAAAATTAGAAGCTTATCAGCAAAAGATTAAAGAGCAAGCTGATAAAGCAAAGAAAGCCGTTAATGACGCTAAAAATAAAGTCAATGAAGTAAAAGACAAGGTCAATGAGGCTAAAAATAAAGTCAATGAAATAAAAGACAAAGTTAATGAGGCAAAAGATAAAGTTAATGCCATTAAAGATCAGGCAACTTCAAAAATAAATGCTGTTCAAAATATGGCAACTGGCATCCAAAATAAAGTTAGTAGTGCAACATCTGCCTTAGGTGGTGCAACATCTGCTTTAAGCGGAGCAACATCTGCATCAAAAGGATCATCAGCAGTAAGTGGCGGTGAATATACAAATCAAAGTTCAAGCGTCTCAACAAAGTCTTTACAAACAGGAACAAAAGCTTTGTCGACAGAACCACGTTCAACACAGACAACAATCTTTAATCAATCCGGATCAACGGCCTTAACTCCAATGAGTGGAAGTACTTCTCTATCTGCATCCGGAACAAAGGGAAGAGTTGGATTTACTCAAGGAACAAGTGATGACTTAGCGGCGTCTGACGATTATGAGGATGACGTAGAAATCACAGGACCTGTCATGAGTTTTTATGCAAGATCTGGAACGGGTAATCATAGTGATAATGAAGCTTTAAGTTCAGCTGAAAAAATTGCTAATCCGACCTTAAGCGGTGAAAAATCACTAAGTAAGACGGTAGCACCGGCAACAAAAAGTACGGTTAAAACGTCAGGAGCAACAAAAGGACAAAGCAAAACCCAAACGACTTCTGCAGCAACAACAAAAGTGCTAAAATCAACTCCGAAGACGATTTTTACATCCCCAACGGCATCTGCATCTGCAACAATGGCAGCACCGACAGAAATAGCAGCACCGACAGCTGCACCAGCTGAAATATCTGCTCCGATAATTCCATCGGAAGGAACTGTTGAAGATGAAGATTTATCAGAGGCTGAAGAAAATATTAAGGAAATAGAAGATGTCGCTAACGAAGAAGGAAGCTTTGCGGCATTAAGAACCTTAAAGCAGACAATGACTGAAGCAATTCGTAAAGGCGATACTAAGACATTAGGTGCTATTGCGGATATGGATACAGCTAAAGTTGTTAACTCAAATAGCAAGATTTATGAGCCGACAGCAAAAAAAACAACAGGAGGACGCAAAGCCTTTACTATATCTCCGAGCAAAACCGATAAAGCTCCGGCCGCTACTTCGAGCAAGGAACCTGCAAAGATTACTCCGGCAAAGACCTTGCAAAAGAATAGCAGTTTGTGGTTGGATGACGGAGAGTTTGCCAGGCAAAATAGCATAAAAGTAAGCCATGCGGATACTTTGAAATTTGCAACAGAAGCGTCAGACTGCAGCGATTTTGATTATAAAATGGTTGTAGAGGCTAATGGTCAAGTAACAGATATGTTGATAATGTCTAAATTATTTGCTCAAACATTTTGCCTTAAGCCAGAAGATTTAAAAGATATGAATGTTATTCCGGATGCTATCAAAAAATTATCAACGGATTTAACCTCAGAAGATGAAACTGTTAGAAAAGAGACTGCAGGTATCATTGCAGATATGCAAATGGAACAAGCAGAAAATGCAAATGTTGAAGCCCTTTTAGATAAAACCATTTCCGCATCATACAAAGAAGATGTTTTATCAAAGTTATATGATACGGTAAAAAATGTTGAAGATAATAACAGCGGAATATCTAATATAGCAATAGCTAATGTCCAATTGGTTTATTTAATGAATCGTGTTCGAAATATCTATGCAACATCTTTAATAACAGCGGGAATGGGTGCGATAGATACCGCCACAAAAGAAATTTTGGATCCGGAAACAGACATCGGCTTAGATAATGATTCAGATAAAGAATATGATTATCAGGTAGCTCACGCAGATGCGGAAGTAGCTATTAATTTTCCGATTATGCCTGAAAATTTAGCTCGGAAATGCGAGTATACAGTAGGAAGCGATCCTTCGGTTATTAAAACTTGTTATCAAAAAGTTTTCCAAGAGCAATATAACAAAGAAACAGAGTTAACCAGCCGTGCTTTTATTGATCAAATACAGTATTCTAATATGATTAATATATTAGCAACAGGCTTTTTCCAAAAGGTAAAAAGTGCAGAATATGAGCAAGGAATCATGAAACAAACAAAAGAAGCAGCTCAAGATGCAAGTGATGCACATAAAGGAAAAGAAGCCTTAGTAAAAGGTAATAAAGAAATGATTTTTGTTTTGGATGACATTATTAAAGGATATGCCAGCCGTATTGCATACAATGGTTTGACAACGCTGACGAAATTAATGCCGGTCGGAAAATAAGGAGAAGAATGATGTCTAAAAAAATTATAATAGCACTTTTTGCATTGATGATGATTTTTCCTTCTCCGGCACGTGCAGATAAAGAATTTCCGCAAAAAATTCAAAATATGATAACGAAAATTCAAGAAAAAGCCAAACTTTATCAAGAAAAAGTCAATGAAATAAAAACTAAAATAATGGAAGCCAAAGAGCGCGCTGAAAACTTTAAGAGTCAGGCAATGGGCGCTGTAGATAAGGCTAAAGGGAGTTTAGCGGCCGCAGCAGGTGGTGATTTGAAAGCATTGAAAAATTTATCAAAAATACCAGATGGCATACCAAATCCGATTAAAGCTGACGATCAAGATAAAGTCGCAGATGCTGTTGGTGAAAAATATAATCCGCCTGTCGAAGAAGGTAATGATGACGAACAATATGAAAATATCGAGCAAATTAAAAGAGAATTAATGCAAGATGCCGTTTCAACACTTTATGCCATAGGTCATTCTAAAAAAGCACTTTTAACGGAAGAACCGACACCGCAGGATGTAGATATGAATGATCAAGCGGCTGTCCAAAGAGAAGTAAACATAATGGCGCTTGATATTGTTGGGCGTATGTCTGAAATCTATCTGATGGAAAGCGCATTACAAACATATCAATACACTCAAAACATAACGGGTCTTCAACGTGAAGCCGTTAAATCTGAGGAGGAACAGAAAAATGAGTAAAATAAGAATAGCGGTTATTTGCTTTATTTTATGTAGTTTTTGCTCTGTTCCTGCAAAAGCTCAGGTTAAGTTTGACTTCGGAAGTATGGGAACAAGTATTACGGAAATTGTCGGACGTGTCCAAACCAAAATTTCCGATGTTCAGCGATATGTTCAAAACCAAGTAACAATGTTAACGCGATTAGCAGGTGAAGCAAAAGGGCTTATAGCTGATGTTAAGGGAAAAGTTGATGCTGCTAAAAATGCTGTAAATGCAGCAAAAGGAGCCGTGGATTCTGCTAAAAATTTTGCTAATGCCGCCGCCAGCGGGGATATTAACGGAGCAATGGGTGCGGCACAGAATATGGCTTCAGCTGCTCAAAATGCTACATCCGCAGCTGGAAATGCCGCGTCAGCTATGGGGGTTAGTAGCGAATATACTGAAACAGCAAGTAAAGCTCTGGAACAAGCACAAGAAATGCGAAATCTTGAGATTAACTTAGGTTTTGCTAAAGAAAAATTGCAACAAGCATTGCAAGATATTGAAGATAAGAAAAATGCTGAAATCCAGAAATACAAGGATAATAATAAAGTATTAGAAGAAAGCAAAGCAAAAGCTGAAACGGATGAGGAAAAGAAAAAGTATCAGGAAGCTATTGATAAAAATAATGCAAAAATAAAAGAAATTTCAGATAAATCTGCTGCCGAAAGAGCTAAAACGCAGGAAGATGCCGAAAAGACAATGAAAGAAATAAGCAAAAGTATTGATGGCATTAAATCTGCAGCAGCAAAAGCCGAATCTTTAGTACAGAATATGACTCAAATGGCTAATTTATCTAATTTAACTCAGGGGATAAATCTAAAGAGTAGTTTGAGCTTGAAAGGTATTACTGATGATCCGGGTGAATCTATGAACGCGATTATCAAAAATAATTTCTATGAGAAAAATGAAGAAGAGTCGAGTAAGCGTAATGGTGAAATTATTCGCTACCGCCGCCAAATGGCCATAGAAGATACCGCAGATGTTTATGCAACAGCTATTAGTGTCTTGAGTGAAGATGATACATTACAAGATACAATAAAGGAATTTGAGGAAAAAGCCTCAACAGCAGAGACAGAACAAGGTATGCTACAATTAGATATGAAGATTAAGGTTGAACAAATGAACCAACTTCTTAAATTTGCAAGATTAATGCTGATAGAATTAAAGATGGAGACAGCTAAAGATATGGTTTATCTCAATAGAAGATTGAACAATTATGATAAAGATGTTTTGGTCTTTAGTCTTGACGATTATAAATTTGAAAAACAAAGCTTCTTAAGCAGTCTCAAAGAAAAAGCCGGAAAAGCCAATGATTTATTAGGAAAAATAGGTGGTTTGGCAGAAAAAGCCAGTAGCGTAACAGGATCAAGTGGTTTAGGTAACGTCAGCAACGCTATAAATAAAGCCGGTAGTATAACCGGAAAGATAAGCGGCTCAACAGGCATCGGACTATAAGGCAAGGAGGACAAAGAGATGAGAAAATTAAAGATATATCTGCTTGCTATTCTTACAGTATGCTTTTTATCCGGTCCGGTGAAAGCTTTCTTGCCGCCATGTCCGGTGTTGCCGCCATGTCCGGATATTGATGCCGGAACAGATGTTCAGGAAGTTTTATCCGCGGTTCAAACCCAAGCCCAAAATATTCAAGCACAGATGACGGCTTATATGCAACAAATAAACCAACAAGCAAAGGCAATGTTTGATTCATATATGGATAAAGCAAAAGCCTTTGTTGGCGGTATTTATAAAAATGCCAGAAAAAAAGCTTTAGCCGGTGTTAAAGAGTTGAAAAAATCAAAAATAGCTAAAGATACAGATCCAATTTCTGTTCAAGAAGCAATGTATAAATTATTCTTCCAATATCCTGTTGACTGCCAAGATAAGAGCAAACCTGAAAATGTTAATATTTGTAGAGGATATCAAGATAAAGCCAAAGAATTCCATCAAGATAAGGTTATTGAAATCTATACATTGGCAAGACAAATGGAAGCAGACTTAGAAAAGTTGGAACAAGCAGTTAAAGATATTGATGAAAAGACCCAAGAAAACAATGAAGATGCTTTAACAGCATGGACAAACTCATATAATACTTATCAGACACTATCATCAGTTCTTAAACTGATCCAAGAGTTGGAAGCCTTGCGGTTACAATATATTGCAGCTCAGGCGATAGGTTCTGAGTCTGTAACGCCATCTCATCCGGTATCAAAAGACAAAAAGGCAATGAACGACTATTTTATGGAAGATAACATCAAGTTAGCTGCTTCTTTCAATAATAAAAGCACAATTTCTTTTGCTGAGGTCACAGATGATGAAGAAGAGTTAGATTATGGAAATCGCCTTAAATTTGTTGAAACACCGGCAGATTTGAAAGACCCGTATGCTGATAACCGAGAAAATCTTGCTTTGTTGGCAAAAATAACAGAAGCCAATAATTATCTAAAAGAAGCAGTTGAAATGCATAACTATGCTTTGAATTTACCTTCTTATAAAGCAATATATAAAAACTATCAGAAAAACATAAAAATACATCAAGCCGCAATAGATGCTATTAAAAGAACAGAACAATGTGCTATCAGATATTACGGGGAGATGTATGAAAACCCGGCAAAAATGTGGAATGGTAATTTGAGCGAAAATAACATTACAAATTATGATTTGCGTAAAGGTATTTCCGGATGGGCTGTAAAAGCATTGATTTTAGCAAAAGCAGAAGATACAGGAACAGTAGCTTCAGCTGAGGATTTTGAAGAGGCAGATTATGACGAATCAGCTGATCCTAACGATTTAACAAAATTGGAAGAAAGTATTGGAAAAGATGTTCAACCAAGCAGTTCAGGATTTAAAGATGCAAATAAGGAAAAACAGGTTAATGCCGAGCTAAAAGAAAGCCGTCGTATTCCTTGGAATATAGGGGCAGAAGCTGCAAAAATGTTGGCAGAAGATCAATTGAAAAACGGCAAAGACGGTTCTTGGGGTAAAGCAAAAGTACTCTATCCGGTATGGAAAGATACACAGTCCTATTATAACCAATATATAGAAGGAAAATATGACAGCATAGCTAAAAGTCTTGAGGCCTTTAATACAAATGAGTTAGCCCTGAATGTTGCCTCAAAATTAATTGATATTTTGAGTGACGGAAAAGAGCGGACGAACAATAAAGCAGGATTAACTGAGCTTAAAAACAAATTAAAACAGGATCGTGAAGAAGCTGTTAGTGAAGTTGATGCTTTGATTGCCGAAAAGAAACAAAAAATAACAAGCATTTATAATGCAAAAGAAACAAAAATGAAAAAATTGGAGCAGGAAGAAAAAGCTCTAATCAATCAAATCAATCAAAAACAAGCGAATGTTGATAAAGAGACATTGATATTGCAAAACTTGAAAGATGAAAAAATAAAAGCCGAGCAAGAGGTTTCTGCAAATGAGCGCTTAGTTGAAACAATTTATGAGCACGAGCTTCAGGTTCCAAATACAAAAGTCTTTGAAACAACAACGGAAGAATATAAGAAAGATCTAAACGCAGGATTTACAGGAAAACAAAGTTACAATATCTATCAAGGCTTTTATAAGGATCATAACTTAGTTGCAAGTGCGCAGATAGAAAAAGCAACTCTTCAGAAGAGTTTAATTAGTGATACTAAAGAGATAAAGGAGGCTTCGGAGAAAGTCTCTGAAAAAGTTGCAGATACAAAGGATAAAACAATTTCGGCAAAAGAAGCTGAAACGAAAACCTTAAAAACATCTGTACAGGCTCTTTCTCAAAACAAATTAGAAGATAAAGATTTAACATTACAAAAAGAACCAGCATTAGAAATTGCAGATGAAGAAGTTGCTGATGTGACAGCTAAGAATATCACAGCTTCTGGAGTAAAACAAATCATCAAAACAGAAAATCCTGTTTCTGTGAATACGACAAGTGTCGCTAAAACAGCCTCTTCTACCAATACTAAAGCTGGGACTTCAAACGCCACAACAACTCAGACGGTAACAAATGTTACAAAACAAAGTGATAATACCGGTTATAGAACATCACCAAAAGTTTCTATCACAACAGAGCCGCAAACTTCTTTGACCAAGACAATCTCAATGTCGGAAATGATAGATGGAAAAGAGAAAGAATCAAACGTTATGCCTCAAGATATCCGAACATATAACAAGGTTATTGTTACGGAAAAAGAAGTTGAAGAGGAAGAACCCGACAGATTGTTGTTGGCTAAAGAAAATTTGGCAAAAGCTCGGGAAGACGTATTGCGCTTGACTACTGAAGTTCCGGCTCAAGAACAGAAAGTCGAGAATCTTAAGGCAAAATTACAAGAAGATAAAGATAAATTAGAATTAATAAAGGCGCAAAAAGAGAACGTTAACAAAAATTATGTAAACGAAACAAGGGAAGCAACAATCTTGTATGATACGCGCATTGCTAAAGCTGAAAAAGACTATGCGACAGCATTGGCAAAATATAATAACGTTGACTTGGCTCAATATTATAAGAGTAATTTCAAGATTCCGACGGTAGATGATAATGGAGAAAAATATTTATTTACCCTTCCTGAAATACTTGCAGATGCTAATATGTTAGTCAATGATACAAAAGGAGCGGCAAGAGAAGTTATTAATGAAACGGTTCAGCGCATCAATGATATTAATGAACAGATGTATAAGCGAGAAATAAGACCTCAGCAGGAAGGAAATACACCTGGTCATATAGAAATGGTAACAGCAGAACACGCTCAATTAATAGAGCACTTAAAGAACTTAAATGATCAAGATTTAGTTTCTTTCAGCGAGGGAATACAAAAATACTCATCTTACAGCGGTATTATGTCTTTGTTAAAGAACATCTACAAAGCTTACATTACAAATGATGCTTGTCAGCAAGATGTTTGTAAAGTTCCGGATAAAGAATGCTTCGTCAGTAACAACGGAAAACGTCGAGACTTCTTGGCTCCGGCAATTGTTCCTGACAGCCCGTTACCATCAGTTCGCGATGTTGTTTATTTCGATTATTCCGACTATGATAGTATTCCGCAAGGAGATAATGGTCTTATAACAAAAGAAGGACTTCTTGAAAATATGACCTATATTCCAGATATTTGGAAAAAAATATTATCTTCTCCGGCGTATATCGAAAAGGATATTGATTTAAGTGCGGTTATTAAACCATCTGAAGCAAAACTTGCAAATGCAGGAAAATATCCTTGTTGGTATGATGAAGGAAAGAACTATCTTGTCACTTCCTATGATGAAGGAAACCATAAGTCAGGATACGTAATTTATTATAAACCTGAAAGCATTATGGTTGGTTTGTTTGCTCAAGAGGATACAGAAAGCATTAAACGACGTAAAGAACTTTTGGAAAAAAACTATCAACAGTGTTCAGGATTTGTACTCACGGTTTCTCATAATAATGCAACTGTTTATAATCCGGCTAATGATATTAGAGGTTCCGGTAAACTTAAACCATTCTCAAGTTTTAAGCCGGCAGAAACAGAGAGCGAATTAGGCTATTTGTTTGAATACAATAATGGCTTGAAATTTAATGCTTTTGCTAAAAATGTTTTCCAAGCATTGTCTAAAGCAAATAAAGGTCAGAATGCTGAAGGAAAAATTGAAGACATACTAGATAGTGAAATCAGTATGGAAAAGACACAACTGGGAGAGTTTTTGAAAGCTGTCGATTATGAACAAGAATCTCTCCAAAACTTAGAAGAATCTAAAGTTAGTTTGGATGAAACAAAAGAAGAGTTGAAAGAGTTGTTCTCTCGATTAAAATTTTCAATGGCTAGCGATTTTGATTTAACCCGAGACAGTGATTATAATGCAGCCAGAAGTTCTCTCTTGAATTATCGTAATGAAATGTTAAAGAAGGCGCAAAATAGTGTTAGTGCTTTACAAGGAAATGATAATGAGGTAATAAAAGAACGTATGGATAGAATCAATAATTTAATTGGTGTCTTACAAAAAGATAGCGAAGCACTTGTTTCTATAGGTGACGATACAGAAAACAATTCTAAGCTTGATGAAGAAATTAAAGCACAGAGAGCAAATAAAGAAGTCACAGCTCGCCTAGAACAAGAGGAAGAGAAGAGCTTTGAACAACAACTTAAGTTTATTGAAGATCCATATTGTGGTCAATTAGAGGATAATCTATAGGGCTTAACAGATGATAGAAAACAGACTTGAAGGAAGTCATATTCTGGCAATTACTGATGGAAATACAGAGCGCCATATAGAATTCATAAATGAGTATAAACAAAAAGAGTCATCACTCAAACTTAAGTATTATATGTGGTTATCAAGATTCTTTATCTTTTTAGCCGTATTATCCCTTAGTTTTTTCTGGAGCGCATCTTTATCTTTGTTTCGTTTGGCGCCGCAAGTAACGGTGAAACCATTTTTAATCATTTCCCAAGATAATAGTGAAGATTTGGTACGTGTTGAAAGTATTGATTTGAATATGGCATCAAAAGATAAAATAGCAGAAATGTTTGTTCGCCAATATGTTGAAATGCGTAATACTATTATAGATGATATAACCGAAATGAGAATTCGGTGGTTTCCTGGTGGAATTGTTAATTTCTTATCCGCCCCCAGAATCTTCAATGAGTTTACATCGCAAACAGAAAGTATTTGGCCCGAAATAGGTCGAGGAGAGCTCATTCAAGAAGTCGAAATTATCAATGTTCAAAGAGTTGGTGGACAACATAGTCCAATCTGGAAAGTCGATTTTAAAACATATAATCTTGAGCCCTTGGGAAAAAATAATACATCGCTAGATAGAACGATTACTTCTAAGTATTGGACGGCCTCAATTACTGGAATTTTTATCCGTGAACGCATTTTTACTGGTCGAAGATTAATAAACCCGATGGGCTTTACTGTTTTGCGTTATTCTCAAACCAGAGTTGAAGGCATATAATTCTTTGTTGATATTCTCAGATGATATTAGACATTTAATTTAAAAAAGTATAACCTCAAACTGTCTAGATTTAGTATACTAAAAATGAGGTATCTCAAAATGTTAAAAAAAGTTATAATAGCGATAGCTTTATTGATGCTGCCGTCATGCGGTATTTTCGGGTCGTATTACGAAGCTGAGCCGGTTGGTGTAGGTAAAGGTATTGATGAGCTAAAGCTATCTCCTTGCGCATGTATGCAACTTGATTTACCTAAAAATTTACCTGACTGGTTCATAGAAACAATTTAATATTGGAGATTCTATATGGTTAACCAATTAGGGAATAACGGTAACGAGCGTCGTCTTATTGGAAGCACGCAGAATGCTCGTCAGCCGAACAGGCAGCCGCCGATGCGTTCGCGGCATAGTTCGGCTTTTGTTGCTAATACCAATGAAAAACGTTATCTGTGGACAGCAAGAGCTTTTGCTGTAATAACTGCGGTTAGCTTATGCTGTAATGTTGTTCTGCTGTTGGCAATTGTACAGGTTATTCCTCTGTTTCGTGTCGAGCCATATTTACTGAGTTTCCAAGATAAGGAAGAGCAAGTTTATAATATCCAGCCATATTCGAGTGATTTAACCGCAAGTAAGTCAATTACGGAAACATTTGTTCGTAATTATATTTTACAACGCAGTACAATTATTAATGATGCTACGGAAATGGAAATTCGTTGGCTTCCGGGCGGAGCTGTACAGGAAATGTCTTCACCGGCTGTTTATGATGAGTTTATCAAAAAAACAGCTAACAGAGCATTAGAACTGGTTAAACAAAAAGGATTGCAACGCACCGTAAAAATCTTGACAGTTAACGAACTTGGACAGGGATTGTGGCAAGTAGAGTATGAAACCCAAGATATGTATCCGTATTCATCTGCGCCGGAGTTGAATTATTGGACAGCATCATTGCGTGTTATGTATCGTAAAAAATCAGTCAAATTTAATGATCGCTTAAATAATCCTGTTGGTTTCACGGTAATGCGGTATTCATTAATGCATAATAAAACAAGATAAGGTTTGAAAAATGGCAAGAATAATAAGTACATTTTCTGTTTTTATGATTTCAATATTGTTATTGACCGGGCAGGCATACGCTCAGGCAACAATGGGGAGTTTGGATCAAAATGCTGATCAAAGTCAGGGAATGTATATGCCTATGAATATGAATTATGCCGGCTTTAATGCGTTGGGAATGACTCAGACGGCATGGTTGGATCCGCTGCAAAATTTAGGTGAAGGACAAACTAAACCGGCTTATTCAAAATACTATTGGTCTCCGGATCTTATCCTACCTATTCGCGTTAGAGAAGGAATGGTGACTTTATTAAACTTTCCGAGCTGGGAATTGGTTGAAGATATTTATTTAGGTGATAGCTCTAGTTTTGATGGACAAATATCAGGTCCGAATACTGTTTTATTATATCCTAAAAAAGGTGCAAATGTTGGCGTCGATACGAATATTGTTATTTTCGGACGGAGTGGAAATAAATACGTTTTCTACCTAAAAAGTGAAGGCGTAAATACGGAGCGTTTGACAAACTCAATCATTGATATTGATGTTATCGGAGGAAAAGGTTCTGGTAGCGTTGGTGGCGGTGGAAGTCATATAAATGCTTCCGGCTCAAATGATATGTCGGTGGATTCTACTTTTACGAGAAGTTTTCAACGTCAAGATTGGATTAAATCTATTCCGTTAGATGTTTCTAAGTTCAAGTTTGACATGGAAGTTTATATCCCTAATCCGGAAGATGTTGTTATTGCTCCGGAAAGAGTTTGGCGAGATGATATCTTTACTTACATAGATTTAGGGGAAAAAGCGTTAACAATGACTCAACGCCCGATTGTTACGTTAATTGTTGAGAGAATTGAAGTTCCGGTCGGTTTCAGAACTAAAGGTCCGAACAATAGATTGATTATTGTTGAAGGTATTGGCGATCTGGTTATGAGAAACGGAAAAAGAATGGTTTGCTTGAAATTGCGCCGTTCAGACGATAGCGGTCTTGAATTTACACCGGTTGCAAATACAGATGGACAATGGCAAGTTCCTGCTCCTATCCCGGAAGGAATGAATAAAGGAGCCCAGTATTCTGGTTCTGCAGGAATGTCCGGTAACAATGATTTTATGGTTTCAAATTATACAAATAATCCTAATGGAGGAATTAATATTTCGTATGGTCCGGGAAGAAACTTTGGCGGAATGTCCTCTGTAGATGGTTTTGATTACAGTAAAATGCAAAGAATTCCAAATAATCATCAATATGCCCCGGAAGGAAGTTGGGCAAATATGGGCAAAAACAGTCCAGGGCTAATGTTTGCAGATAACAGCAACATATCAATTGAACTGGGAACAGATGGAGATGTCAATAATTTGGAAAAATTATGGTCGTCATTATCTAAAAAATATCCTGACGCTTTAAGTCGCTATGAGCCGTTTTTCTCTGTAGATGCTGCAGCAGATGGTCAGGGCAAAGAATTGTTCCATTTGAGGGTTGGTCCTGTTGAAAGTTTGGAAGATGGCGATGAAGTTTGCAGTCGCTTAGGTCGAAACGGTGTATTTTGTAGTGTGGTTAGAACCCAATGAGTGATGAAAGAGAAATTTTAACTCATTCAGAAAGTTATGTCAGAAAAACCAACCATGTTATTTTGATGGTTGGTATTATCTCTTTAATTATCTTTATTTTGGGATTAATGCTTGTTCTGCAGGATGACGCAGAAGAAGAGCAATATAGCGCACCTGTTTTTACATCAAACGATGATGCTTTTTCATCGCAAAATACGACAGAACAAGAAGAAAGCATTGAATTCGAAAATATTAATCAAGGTGAAATTCCGATAACAACAACACCGGATCCGGTTGAAATGGGGCAAGTTGTTTTAGGAACAGAGGCTGAAAATGTTTTAACAATCGGAACAAACGGACGCGGAACAATTCAAATTGTTTCTGTTGAATTGGCAGAGCCTCCCTTTGATGGTTTTAGTTTTAATGAACTATGCAAAAACAGAACATTGAGAGGCCACGAAACTTGTGATATCACAATGAAGTGGATTCCTGTCGTTGCCGGCAATGTCCAAAATAACTTTATTATAACATGGCGTGAAGCTAATTTGAGTAAAGCAAGTAATAAATCGCAAAAAGTTCCCGTCTTAGGTAAAGCTATTCGTAAAGAAGATTGTAATTTCTGTGATACTGCAAGTATTGGCGGCGCTAAAGGGGTGGATGAAAAAACGGTAAATACGCGATATGCCATAGGTCCTAATGGCGAAGTTATCGGTACAATAGATGAAGATGGATATGTTCGAGATGAAAACGGTAATATTATCGGTCGTGTCAATGCTAACGGAATGATCGTTGATGAAAATGGTAATATTATCGGCGTTGCAGAGAATCCAAGATTAGTATATGATGCAAATGGTAATATTATCGGTCGCGTTCTTGCTGATGGAACAGTTGTCGATTTAGAAGGGAATGTTATCGGTAAGGCTTTGGCCGATGGAACGGTTGTTGATTTAGATGGTAATGTCATCGGTAAAGCAGTTGATGCGGGCTTTGTTTATGATGAAAATGGTAACATTATCGGAAGAGTTCTGTCTGATGGTAGTGTCGTTGATAAAGATGGCAACGTTATCGGGCGTTTAAACAAAAACGGCGAAGTTGTTGGCCTGGACGGTAAAATTATAGGTCATGTCAGCAAACAAGGGCGTGTCGCTATCGATAAGGATGGTAACGTCATCGGAATTGTTATGCCGGATGGCAGCGTCGTTGATAAAAACGGTAATGTGGTTGGATATATTGATAAAGACGGCAATGTTATTACTAAAAGTATAAAAGGCCGTGCAGATGAAAATCGCCGTTTAGTTTATGATGAAAATGGCAATATTATCGGTTATGTTAATCCGGATGGCAGTGTTGTTGATAGAGATGGTAATGTTATCGGAAATATGTTGCCGGATGGAACCGTTGTTGATAAAAACGGAAAAATAATAGGTAAAGCAGCAGCTTCAAAAGGAACTGAAAAAATACTCTACGATAAAGATGGCAATATTATTGGTAGAGTAGATGAATTTGGTAACATGTATGATGCCAATGGTAAGCTAATCGGAAAAGT